>JBKPDT010000181.1:0-5633 GCA_046728035.1 Candidatus Methylomirabilota bacterium
CCCCCCGGCTGCGCTCGCTTGCTCAGTACAGCATTCGCCGCGACCGCCCGCCCCCCCGGTGCGCTCGCTTGCTCGGGACGGCGTTCGCCGCGAGGGCCCGCCCCCGGCTGCGCTCTACGCTAAAATAGCGCCATGAGCGACACGCCCTCGATCAAGCAGCTCGAGCTGGGCCCCATGCAGAACTTCGTCTATCTCATCGGCGATCCCGTCACGCGCCAGTGCGTGGTGGTGGACCCCGCGTGGGAGATCGATGCCATCGTGGACGAGGCCGCCGCCGACGGCATGGAGATCAGCGGCGTGCTCGTCACCCATACGCACCAAGACCATGTCGGCGGCCATCTGTTCGGCCACGACATCCCCGGCGTGGCCGAGCTCCTCGGCAAGGCGCGCGCCAAGGTCTACGTGCACAAGGCCGAGCGCGAGTTCCTGCGCGGCATGGGATCGGACGTGGTGAAGGTGGACGGCGGCGACACCATTGCCGTCGGGCGCTTCCCGCTCACCTTCATCCACACGCCCGGCCATACGCCCGGTTCCCAGTGCTTCCTGATCGACGGCCGTCTCGTCTCCGGCGACACGCTGTTCATCCGGTCCTGCGGCCGCACCGATCTCCCCGGCAGCGATCCGAAGGAGATGTACACCTCCTTGACCCGGCGGCTGGGCGCGCTCCCCGACGAGACCGTGGTGCTGCCCGGCCACAACTACGGTGGCGCGCACACCACCATCGGCGCGGAGAAGCGGCAGAACCCCATGATGCGCTTCCCGTCCATGCCGGAGTTTCTCCGCGCCATGGGTGGGGGCCGGACCGGCTAGGCATCGCCGCGTCGGCGCTCTGCGTCGTAAATCCCGCGGCGGGCGGCGGGCGGAGTGGCCGGATCTGGCCCGCGCTCCGAGACCGGCTCACCCGCCTCGGCTTCGCGTTCGAGCAGGTCGAAACCCGTGCCGCCGGCGAGGGGATGGCGCTCGCCACGGAGGCCGCGCGGGCGGGCATCGGGCTGGTGGTGGCGGTGGGCGGCGACGGCACCCTCAACGAGGTGGTCAACGGAATCACCGGCGAGGACGGCCGGCCCCTCGCCACCCTGGGCGCCATCCTCACCGGCCGTGGCCGCGACGGCGCGCGCACGCTCGGCCTGCCCCGCGATCCCGCGCGGGCCGTCGAGCGGCTTGCCGCCGCGGCCTCCACGCCGCGCGACCTGGGGCTGGTCCGCTGGCGTGGCGGCCGGCGCTACTTCGTCACGATCGCCGGCGCCGGATTCGACGCGGTGGTGGCCGCGCGAGCGCTCAGGATGGCGGGAGCCGGCACCGTGCCCTATCTGCGCGCCGTGGTCGCAAGCCTCCGCGACTACCGGCCCTGGTCGCTCCGCCTGGCCGTCGACGGGGCGTCCGCGCGGAGCCTGGCCGCCGCCGGCGTGATGGTCGCGAACGGCCCGTGCTGCGGTGGCGGGATGCGCATCGCGCCCGCCGCCGACGCCGCGGACGGAGCCCTCGACCTGGTGGTGCTGGGCGCGCTCTCCCGCGGTGCCCTCCTGCGCTGGTTGCCCACCGTCTACTGGGGCGGCCATCTCCGCAATCCCCTCATCACCGCCGAGCGGGCCCGCTCGATCACGGTGGCGAGCGACGAGCCGCTGCCGCTGCAGGTGGACGGCGAGCCCTGCGGCGGCGCGCCCTTCGAGATCACGGTGGCGGCCGGCGCCCTCCGCGTGCGGGTCTGATCAGATGGCGGTGGCGCCGCCGTCCACGAAGAGGATCTGGCCGGTGATGTAGGCGGGGCACGTTGCGAAGAACCGTACCGCGGTCGCGACGTCCTCGGGACGGCCGTGGCGGCCCATCGGGATCCTCGCGCGCAGCCGACGCGCCGCCCCGCGCGGGAAGCCCGCCGGCAGCAGCACCACGCCCGGGCCCACCGCGTTGACGGAGATGCGCGGGGCCAGCGCGGCGGCGAGCCCACGCGTGAGCATGATCACCCCCGCCTTGGAAACGCCGTAGGGGATGTAGCCCGGCCAGGCGCGCACCCCGCCCACGTCCGCGATGTTCACGATGCGGCCGCCGCTCGGCATGAGACGCGCCGCGGCCTGGGCGGCGAAGAAGGCCCCGCGCAGGTTCACGCCGAGCACGCGATCCCACTGAGCGGCCGTCGTCTCCGCCAGCGGCGTGCGGAGGAAGACGGCGGCGTTGTTGACGAGGACGTCGAGGCGCCCGAGGCGCCGCGCCGCATGCGCCACGAGAGCCTGCGCCGCCGCGGGGCGGCCGATGTCCGCGCGCAACGCCACCGCGCGCACCCCCAGCGCCCGCAGGTCGGAGACGGTGGCGTGGGCGGCCGCTGCCGAGGCGCGGTAGCCGATAGCCACGTCCGCGCCCGCGCCGGCCAGCGAGAGCGCGATGCTGCGGCCGACGCGCGCGGCGCCGCCCGTCACGAGCGCGACTTTTCCCGCCAATTCCTTGACTTGCCTCGCGGGGCGTGGTCTCATCGGCCCGCTATGAGGGTGACGTGAGGAACTGGCTCAAGGTCCGGTTCATCACGGGGTTCTTCGTCACCGTTCCCGCCATCGCGACGTCGTGGCTCCTGTACGTGTTCTGGGATGCCATCGACAGCTTCTTCTCCCCGGGATACGAGCGGATCTTCGGCCGGCGCATCCCCGGGCTCGGCTTTCTCACCGCCGTCCTCCTCATTCTCGTGATGGGCACCATCGCGACCAACGTGGTGGGACGGCGCATCCTCGCGCGCATCGAGCGTGTGCTCACGCGGGTGCCCGTCTTCCGGAGCATCTATCCCACCATCAAGGAGCTGTTCGCGTCCTTCTCCCCCGAGAAGCGCGGCTCCTTCAAGGAAGTCGTCCTCGCCGAGCATCCCCGGAAGGGCGCCTTCGTGTTCGGCTTCTTGACGTCCGAGCTCCTGGTGGAAAGTCCCGAGGGCAAGCGTCAGATGGTCACGGTGTTCGTGCCCACCAACAACCTCTACCTCGGCGACGTGATCGTGGTCCCGCGCGACGAAGCCATCTCGACCGGGCTCAGCGTCGAGGAGGGGATCCGCATCATCCTCTCAGCCGGCACCGCCTCGCCGCCCCGGCTCCCACGGCAGCGCGGCTGACGCTCCCGTCCAGTCCTGGCACCAGCGGCCCACCTCCTCGCCCATCGGATAGAGCTTCCCGAAGAAGAAGTGGTCGGCGCCGTCGATGATGGCCACCCGCGCGCCGGATAGCCCGGCGGCGAATCGCTCCAGGTCGGGCAGGGGACAGTAGGCATCGCGGTTGCCCGCCACCACGCAGAGATCCCGGCGCGCGGGCGGCAGCGTCGTCCAGTCGAGCATGCCGAGCGGCGGCGCGATCAGACACAGGGGACGGGGATCGGCGGCAGCCACGCGGCCGGAGACCCAGGCGCCGAAGGAATAGCCCAGCAATCCGATCGGCGCCCCCGCCGGCACCGCGGTCTGGATCCGCGCGAGGGCCGCCCGCACGTCATCCATCTCCGCAATCCCACCGCCATGAGTCCCCCCCGAGGTCCCGACGCCCCGGAAGTTGAACCGCAGGGTGGCGAAGCCTAGGCGCTGCGCCACCTCGGCCGCGCGCACCACGACGGGGTTGTCCATGTCGCCGCCGTACAAGGGGTGTGGATGGCAGAGCACCAGGCCGGCAGAGGCGCTCGGTGGGTCCGAGAGGAGGGCCTGGAGGGATGGCCCTGCGGGCACCTCGACGATCAGCGGCTGCTCCATCGCGGGAATATTTAAGGGCCGGGACCCGTCGGAAGCAACGGGTATACTTCGAGCGATGCGCTCCCTGGGCTGTCTCTGGAATCGATCCCGTCTCGCCGCCATCGCGGAGGGCGCACCCCTTGCTCCCGGCGCCGCCGGCGCCGCGCGTCACGTGGCGACCTGCGCCGGCTGCCGCGCGGAGGTTGAGCGCCTGGTCGCCCTGCGCGAGATGGTGAAGGCCGCCGCGCCCGCGATCCCGGAGCCCGACTGGGCGGGTTTCTGGCCGGAGATCCAGCGGCGCCTTCGCACCGAAGCGGCGCGGCCCATACGGGAGCCGTGGTGGCGCCCCTTCTGGAAGCCCGTCTGGGGACATCCCCGCATGGCGCTTGCCACGGGGGTGGCCACCGCGGCGCTGCTCATGCTGTCGGTCTGGCCGGGCCGGGAGGGGGAGATTCCGCTGGCCTCCGCCGCGCCGGTCGTCGTCCAGGACGTCGCGACGGGTGACCCTGACGGCAGCGTGATGGTCTATACCGCTGCCGATCGCGGCCCGGACCGGGGTGTCACGGTGATCTGGGTCTTCGCCTCCGACGCCTCCCGTTAGCCCTGGCGCGATTCGCGGCGCCGGCCGCGCCGCTCAGCCGCCGAGCGTCGCCAGGCGCTCCTTGGCGAGCGGGGCCTCCTCCGATTGCGGGAAATTGTCGATGAGGTACTGTAGCCGCGCCTGGGCGAGCCTGGGTTGCTTCAGCTCGAGGAGGGCGAGGGCTTCCTTGTATAGCGCCGTGGGCACCCGCTCGCCCCGGGGGTAGTTCAGGGCGAGCCGTCGGAACTCCTGCACCGCCTGCTCCAGCTCCCGCGTCGCCTTTTCGGACTGGCCGGCGGCGAGGCTCGCCCGCGACTGGCTGAAGAGCGACTCCCCCACCCAGTACTGGGCCTGATCGGCGAGGGGCGCGTCCGGATAGCGGCGCACGAACTCGCGAAAGCCGGCGATGGCGAGGGGGTAATTGCCCTTGCTGAAGTCCAGGTAAGCGGCCTGATACGCCTGCTCCGGCGTGGGCCCGCCAGACGAAGAGCGCGGGGTCGAGGGTGCGCCGGGGGCGGGGGCGCCGCCCGGCGCGGGAGCGCTGGGGCGAGAGGCGAGCTCGCGGCTCAGCGTCTCAACGCGCTGGGAGAGCTGGTCGAGCCGCGCCCCCAGGCGCCCGAGCTCGGTGGAGAGCGCGTCCACCCGCGCGGACAGGCTCGTCAGCTGCCGGCTCTGCTCGCCGCCTTGCTCGCGCGTGCGCCGGTCCACCTGGCCCAGCACCGCCTGGGTGTCGCCCCGACCGCGATTGACGGACAGGGTGAGGGCGTTCAGGTCCTGGCGAAGCTGGGCGACGTCCTGCTGGAGGGCGCTCGTCGCGTCGCTGCAGCCGCCCGCTCCGATGGCGAGGGCGATGAGAAGGCCGAAGGGGAGCACGAGGCTCCCCTTCGGGGTGCGCCACTGCACGAGGTTAGTTCCTTTCGATCGCGCGGGGCTAGCGGGCCTTCACGAGGAAGTGGGCGCGCCGATTCTTCTGGTAGCACGCCTCGGTCTTCTCGTTGCAGACGGGCCGCTCCTTGCCGTACGAGATGATGGTGATGCGGTTGGCCTGGATGCCCTGCGACACCAGGTAGTTCATCGTCGACTTCGCGCGGCGCTCACCAAGGGCGAGGTTGTACTCGTTGGTGCCCCGCTCGTCACAATGCCCCTCGATGAGGACGAGGTTGTTGGCGTTCGACTTCAGCCAGGTCGCGTTGCCGTCGAGCACCTGGGCGTCGCCTGGCCGGATATCGTACTTGTCGAAGTCGAAGTACACGTCCTTGAGGTTCGCCGTCTCGCTGAACTCGCTCGGCCGCGGGGGCGTGGCGGGCGCCGCCGTCGGGGGCGCGGCGGTGGACGGCGACATGGGCGCGGGGGCGCCGGGCGCGGAGG
>JBKPDT010000182.1:0-8010 GCA_046728035.1 Candidatus Methylomirabilota bacterium
CTCCGCGCGGAGTACGCATTGGCGATCCCGGTGACGGCG
The DNA here is from genome assembly GCA_046728035.1 of Candidatus Methylomirabilota bacterium. GTDB lineage: Bacteria > Methylomirabilota > Methylomirabilia > Rokubacteriales > CSP1-6 > DASRWT01. The sequence continues at coordinate 40 of JBKPDT010000182.1, forward strand.
TCGGTCACGCCGGGCCCCGCCGTCACCACCGCCACCCCGACGTTCCGCGTGAGCCGCGCGTAGGCGTCGGCGGCGTGCGCCGCGGCCTGCTCGTGGCGCATGTCCACCACCGCGATGCGCTCGGTCAGACAGCCGTCGTAGATGGGGAGGATATGCCCGCCGCACAGGGTGAAGATGTGGCCGACACTCGCCTGCGCCAGGGTGCGCGCCACCAGGTGTCCGCCGGTGAGATCCGCCATGGTGCCGTCCTCGGTCGCCCGCGCTAGCCGCCGGGCGAGATGCTTTTGAACGTCGCGATGATGCCCTCGATGACGCGATCGTAGCCGGTGTCCGTCCGTGCCTGGTCCATGTGCCGCCGATGGGCGAAGAGCTCGACGACGAGATCATCGCGAAGCGGCAGGAGATAGTAGAACGCGGCATCGCCGTACGGCCCCGGATAGCCCGGGAGCTTGTAGACGGTGCGCCCAGCCACCGTCGTCTCCCATTCCTTGCGGAAGAGCTGCCGGCGGTAGAAATCCGCCTTCTGCCCGCGCGCCGGCGTCACCGTGATGGCGGCGATCTCGCCGACCGGCAGCGCGTCGAGGGGCGCCCGCGTGCCGAGGCGCGCCGGCTCCACCAGGGCGATCGCGTGCTTGAACGGCGGCTCCTGGCCGGTCTCGCGCAAGAGTGCCTGGTGCTGCGGCGTCAGCGTGTCCTTGTAGCGGCCGGCGGTGAGAGTGTCGGGATACGCGAACTCGAAGCCCCACTCCGCGCTGCGGTAGATCTTCGACGCGGCCTCCAAGAGGCCGGCGGACGCCCACACGAGGAGCGCGGCCGCGGCGAGGCTAGCCGCGCGGCGGGACATGGACCACCTCGACCTTGAGCCGATCGGGATCCTCGAAGAACACCGCATAGTAGCCGAGCGCGTATTCGGGGAACTCGCGCGGCGAGCCGTAGAGGGCGGGAAGCCCGCGCGCGTCCAGGAACTCGCGGCGGAAGCGGTCCACGTCCTCCCTCCGCTCGACGCGAAAGGCGACGTGGTTGAGCCCGGCGCGCTTCCGGTGGAACCCCGCCGCCGCATGGGTCGGGTCGGCGGCGATCAGCCACAGGTCGGTGGTCCCGTTCGAGAACCCCGCGACATCCGCCTCCTCGTGGACCGCCCGGTATTCGAGATAGCCGAGGAGCCCCTTCCAGAACGGCAGGGAGACCGCGGCATCGCGCACGTTCACCTGGACGTGGTAGACGCGCGCCTTCACGGCCCGGTGGAGCCGCCGATTCGCCTCAACCGCCCCCTCCCCCTACCAGAACTTCTCCCACTTCACGCTCTTCCGGTCCATCCCCTTGGCCGTCAGCGCCTGCCGCACCTGCTTGATGGTGCCCTCGCCCCCGCACACGTAAACGACGGTGCGATCTACGCTGTGCACGAGCCGGTCCACCGCTTCGTGGCACTCGCCCTTTTCCCCCCGCCAGGTTGTGGGGGGCTCGCGCAGCACGGGGAGGTACGAGAAGCCCGGGTGCCCGCGCGACAGCTCCCGGAAGTCCGACTCGTAGAGCAGCCACTCGGGATTGCGGGCCCACTGGATGAGCGCCGCCGGCCGGTCGAAGCCGGTCGCGTAGAGGTCGAGCAGGATGGAACGGATGGGAACGACGCCGATCTCCTCGGCCACGAAGACCGGTCGCCGGAGATCGGCGCGGTCGGCCACGAAGCCGCCGGTGGGCCCCTTGAACCTCATCTGGTCGCCGGGCTTGAGCCCGCGGATCCACTGCGAGCCGAGCCCGCCCGGGGCCACGTCCACGGAAAGCGTGAGCCGGTCGCCGGCGCCGGGGGGCGAGGCCATGCTATAGGCGCGCACGGTCTTGGGTCCGAACGGCACCGACACCCACTGCCCCGCCGCGAAGGCGAGCGCGGGGGGCTCCACCATCCGCAGGTCCACCTCGATCACGTCGAGATTGAGGCTCCGGACCGCGGTCACCTCCGCCCGGCACTCGCGCGGCCTCGAGGGCACCGGCTAGCGGCCCCGGAATCTCGGGATGATCTCGCCCGCGATCGCCTCGAGCTGCGCCCGCTCGTCGGCGAGGTCGCAGATCGGGTTCATGAGGACGTAGTTGCAGCCGCCCGCGACGAAGCGCTCGAGCGTCTCGGCGCACTGGGCGGGAGTGCCGATGATGCCGTACTTCCGCGCGAGCGGGCCGAAGTCCTGCGCGTAGCGCCGGCTCAGCCGTTCCACCCAGGTGCGCTCGGCCGCCTCGTAGTCGCGCCCCACCGTGATGAAGGCGAGGTGGGCGGCGACGAAGCGGTCCAGCGGGCGGCGGGCCTCGGCGGCGGCGGCGTGGATCTTCTCGAGGCTCGCCTTGTAGCGCTCGGGCTGGACCACATAGGAGACCCAGCCGTCGCCCTGCCGTCCCGCGCGCGCGAGCGCGGCGTCCGAGCGACCGCCGATCCAGATGGGCGGCGCCGGCCTCTGGAGGGGCTTGGGATCGAGGCTCACGCCCTCGAAGGAGGTGAAGCGGCCCTTGAACGTCGCGGGCGTGTCACGCCAGAGCGTGCGCACCACCTCGATGCCTTCGGTGACGCGGGCGCCGCGCTCCCGATGGGGGATGCCGCAGGCCTCGAACTCCTTAGGGTTCTCGCCTCCCACCCCCACGCCGAAGACGAGCCGGCCGCCCGAGAGCACGTCGAGGGTCGAGGTGATCTTGGCGGCGATCGTGGGATGGCGCAGGGCGAGGAGGTAGACGGCGGTGCCGAGGCGGACCCGCCGGGTCACGCTCGCGTAAGCGGCAAGGAGGGTGAGCGACTCGTAGAGCGGGTTGTGGAAGGAGACGTGATCGCCCGTCCACAGCGAGTCGTAGCCGAGCTCCTCCACCCGCCGGGCGAGCGCCCACTGTTCCTCCGGTGGATGCATGGAGAGGAACGCGCCAAAGCCGATTGTTTGGCGAGCCGCAGCCGAAGGCGAGGCGAGCGGATCCATGATTAGCGCGGGAAGGCGTCCTTGACGCCGCCGTCCACGGTGAGGGTGCAGCCGGTGGTCTTGGCGGAGCGGTCGGAGGCGAGGAAGAGCACGGCCTCGGCCACGTCCTCGGGCAGGATGGGCCGCGCGAGGAGGTTCCGCTTGCGGTAGAAGTCCTCGAGCTCGTCCACGCTGATCCCCTGCGCACGCGCCCGCTCGCGGCGCACGTCCTCGGACCAGAGCTTGGAGTCGCGGAACACGGCGTCGGGGTTCACGATGTTCGAGCGGATACCGTGGGGGCCGCCCTCCAGCGCCAGCACCTTGGCGAGCTGGGCCTCGGCGGCCTTGGAGGCCGAGTACGCGGAGAAGTCCTTGCCCGGCGACATGACGTTCTTGGTGGCGACGAAGACGAAGGCGCCGCCGAGCCCCTGGGTGCGGAGTACACGCATGGCCTCGCGCGCCACCAGGAAATGGCCCCGGCTGTTGACGGCGAAGGAGCGCTCCCAGTCGGCCACGTCCATCGCCTCCACCGGGGCGGAATGCGCGATGCCCGCGTTCGACACCACGATGTCGAGCCCGCCGTAGGCGAGCACCGTCTCCTCGAGGGCGTCGCGCACCGAGGCCTCGCTGGTCACGTCGAGGCCGAGCCCGACGGCGCGGCCCGCGCCGTGGGCGGCCAGCAGCTCGTCCGCCACCTTGCGGGCGCCCGCGCCGTCCACGTCGGCGATCACCACGTGGGCGCCCTCGGCGGCGAGGCGGAGCGCGACGGCGCGGCCGATGCCCCCGGCTCCGCCCGTGACGAGGGCGATCCGGCGCGCCAGCTCCTTTTCGGGAGGCGCCTGCTGGAGCTTGTAGAGCTCCAGGGGCCAGTACTCCACGTCGAAAGCGTCGCGCGCCGAGAGGGACACGTACTGCCCGAAGGCGGTGGCCGCGCCCAGCACCGAGACGGTGTGATGATAGATGTCGTTGACGATGCCGGCGGTGCGCCGGTCCTTCCCGATGGTGAACATGCCGAGACCACCCACCACGACCACCCGCGGGTAGGCGTCGAGAAGCGTGGCGCCCTCGCGATTGTGCGCCTCGAAGTAGGCGGTGTAGTCGGCGACAAAGCGCTCCACCCCCGCCCTGAGCGCCGCCTTCACCGCTTCAGGATCGCCCGGCCGGTCCGCCGGCACGAAGCAGGGCAGCCGCTTGGTGTAGATGGTGTGGTCGGGCGTGGCCGGTCCCACCTGGCAGAGCGCGGCAGCCTCGCGCGAGGCCGCGAACTCGAGCACGTCGGGCGCGTCGTCGAAGCGGAGCACCTGTCGCCGCTCGCGGCCGACCAGCCCGCGGAGATACGGCGCCACCGCAAGGGCCACCCGCCGGCGCTCGTCGGCGGGGGGCGAGGTGACCGCCGCCCCGCCGAATCGCTTCCGCCCCTTCGCGCGATGGGCGATGGCGTCCTCGGCCCGGCTGATCAGCTCGATGGTGGCGAAGTAGGCCTCCTTAAGGCTTCCGCCCCAGCAGATGGTGCCGTGCTTCTGGAGCAGCATGGCGCGGAGGCCGGGCCGGGCGGCGAGCGTATCGGCAACGTCCTTCGAGATGCGGAAGCCCGGCCGCCGGTACGGGAGCGCCACCACCTCGTCGCCGTAGACCTGCCGCAGCACCTCGGCCGCGTGATCGTTGTTGGTCAAGGACACGACGGCATCGGCATGCGTGTGGATCACCGCGGGGGCGGGCAGGAAGCCGTGGAGCAAGGTCTCGATGGAGGGCCGCGCGCCGCCCGGATCCTGCAGGGCGAAGCGGAGGTAGTCCACCATCTCGGCGTCGTCCATGTCCCCGCGCGGCAGGAGGGCCTCGATGTCGTCCATCCGCACGCCCGGGAAATCCTTCTTCTGAACGCTCTTGAGGTCGGAGCCGCTGCCCTTGACCCTGAGCACACGGCACTCGCGCCCGCGGTGGTCACGCTCGGTCTGCTTGATCGAGGTATTGCCGCCCCCCCAGACGACGAGCGAGCTCTCGGCGCCGATCAACCGCGAGGCGTATACGAGGAGGTCGAGTCTCTCGAGCGTCGCCGCGGTGGCGTCATCCCAGCGGGAGTTCATGCTGCCTCAACATACCCGAATCGGCCCGCCCCGTAAACGCTACGTCATCGGAGGAGACCGCCGGCGTAGACCAGCTCGTACACGGGGCGGCCGTCGAGTGAGATCCGCTCGACGCCGCGGAAGCGATCGGGCGTGCCGTCCCACTGGTTGCCATACGCGTAGGGCCGGTCCTGAAAGGCGCCGGGTCCCCGATAGGGCCGGTCGGAAGGCACGGCGAGGAGCGCCCGGCGGAGGAAGGCATAGACCTCGCGCGGCGCCACCGCCGCCTGCGGCAGCATGCCACCGCCGTAGACCATGGCCCAGATGGGGATCTCATCCTGCGAGACGGTCTCCTGACCCGCGAAGGCGAACGTCCCGAAGTAGATGTCCCGGTAGAGCCAGCCGAGGTCGCGATACTCGAGCTGCTTGGAGCCGGGCACGAGCGGCGGGTTCACGCTGGCCTCGTCGCCCTGCGCGGCGTAGGTGCGCCGCTTGGCCTCGACGAGGAAGGTGGCGAGTTCGGCGGGGTTCACGACCATGGCCGCGGTCCTCCTCGCGCGCGCCGCGTTGACACCGGAGCCGCGCGCCACCTATCCTAGCGAGGCCGCGGGCGCGGCGAAAGACACGCATGAAGCGGAGGCTCGGTGGCACCGCCGTAGACGGAGCCCGCGTCTGGCTCGCGGTGGCGCTGCTTTTCCTGGGCGCCCCCGGCCACGCCGGCGCCGACGGCATGATGCTCGTCGATCGCGGCCCCTTCACCATGGGCAGCAACGGTGATGCGCGGGACGAGGCACCCGCCCACCGCATCTACCTGGGGCCCTTCTGGATCGACCGCCACAAGGTGACGAACCGGGCGTTCGCCGAGTTCCTCAACGCGCGCGGGCTGCGAAGTCCGAAGGGCGGCGAGGACTACTTCGACTGGGACGACGCCGACGCGCGCATTCATCGCGCCCAGCGGTCGGGGGTACGGCCCCGGTGGGTCGCCGACGCGGGCTTCGCCGACCACCCCGCGGTGGAGGTCTCCTGGTTCGGGGCGCACGATTACTGTCTCTGGCGCGGCCTCCGGCTGCCCACCGAGGCGGAGTGGGAGAAGGCGGCACGCGGCGCCGACGGGCGCCGTCATCCGTGGGGCGACGAGCCGCCCACGCCGGCGCGTGCGGTGTATGGCCGGGGGTACAATGCCACCGAGCCCGGCGGCGACCGGCCGGCCGGCGCGAGCCCGCTGGGGGTCCACGACATGGTGGGCAACCTCCGCGAGTGGACGTCGAGCCAGTACCGTCCCTACCCGTACCGGGCGAACGATGGGCGCGAGGGCCCCGAGCCCACCGCCACGCGGGTGGTGCGGGGGGCCAGCCACGATGACGACGCGTCATCGCTCCGGGTCACGATTCGGCGATACTACGAGCATCGCGGCGTGCGCCGCGGCCATCACTTCGTCGGCTTTCGCTGCGCAACATCGGAAGATCTCGGAGGGGAATAGGACGATGAAGGGTCTCATCATGGACTATCCGCTCACCCTCACCCACTTCTTCGAGCGGACGCGGAAGGTCTTCCACCGCAAGACCCTGGCGACCCGCGTGCCCGGGGTGGGGTTGCAGCGGTATACCTACGCGGACTACGCCGACCGCGTCTGCCGGCTCTCCGCCGCGCTGGCCCGACTCGGATTGAAGAAGGGGGACCGGGTCGGCACCTTCGCGTGGAACTCGCACCGCCACATGGAGATCTACTTCGCGGCGCCGCTCATGGGCATGGTGCTGCACACCGTGAACATCCGCCTCTCTCCCCAGGACATCACCTACATCGTCAACCACGCCGAGGACCAGGTCCTCATCGTGGACGCGAGCCTGTGGCCGCTGGTGGAGCCCCTGCGCAAGGACCTCACGTCGGTGAAGCACTTCATCGTGATGAAGGACACGCCGACGGCGGAGCTTCCGCCGGGAACGCTCGACTACGAGGCGCTGGTGGCGGACGCCCGGCCGGTGACGGAGTGGCCGCGGCTGGAGGAGACCGACGCCGCCGGCATGTGCTACACCTCGGGCACGACCGGGCATCCCAAGGGCGTCGTCTACAGCCACCGGGGCGTCTTCCTCCACTGTTTCGCCTCGTCGACCGTGGACGTCCTGGGCATCTGCGAGCGCGACGTGATCCTGCACATCGTGCCCATGTTCCACGCCAACGCCTGGTGCGTTCCCTTCGCCGGCGTCATGAACGGCTCCACCCAGATCTTCGGCGGCCCCAACCCGCAGCCGCGCGACATCATCGAGATCGTCCACGCCGAGAAGGTGACCCTCGTGGGCGCGGTCCCCACGGTGTGGATCGCCATCCAGGCCATCCTCGAGAAGGAGCCGCACTGGGACATCTCCTCGATCCGCTGCATTCCCATCGGCGGCTCCGCAGCTCCGCGCACTCTCATCGAGGACTTCGACAAGAAGTACGGCGCCTACATGCTCCATGCCTGGGGCATGACCGAGATGAGCCCGCTGGGCACCGTCTGTCGTCCGCGCTCCTATACCGACGGGTTGCCCGATGACGAGCGCTACGCGATCCGGGCCAAGCAGGGCTCGGTGGTGGCCGGCGTGGACATGCGCATCGTGGACGACGCCGGCCAGATCCAGCCCTGGGACGGCAAGGCGGTGGGCGAGATCCAGGTGCGTGGTCCCTGGGTGACGAGCGGGTACTACAACAATCCCGCCGGCGCCGCCCAGTTCACCGAGGACGGCTGGTTTCGCACGGGCGATGTCGCCAGCATCGACCCCGACGGCTATGTACAAATCACCGACCGCACCAAGGACCTCATCAAGTCCGGAGGCGAGTGGATCTCGAGCGTGGACATGGAGACAACCATCATGGGCCACCCCAAGGTGCTCGAGGCCGCCGTCATCGCGGTGCCGCACGACAAGTGGGTGGAGCGGCCGCTCGCCTGCGTGGTGCCCAAGCCCGAGTTCAAGGGGCAGGTGACCAGGCAGGAGATCCTCGACTAC
>JBKPDT010000183.1:0-30184 GCA_046728035.1 Candidatus Methylomirabilota bacterium
CAACCCGGTGGGGTCGGAGAACATCACCGGGCTCGCCCGCCTCGTCCGGAGCAATGCCCAGGCCGCCTTCGAGAACGTGGCGCTCTGGCACGAGCGCGACATCAGCCACTCCTCGGTGGAGCGGGTGATCCTGCCCGACTCAACGATCCTGGTGGACTACATGCTGCACCGCTTCTCCGGGATCCTGGAGGGCCTGCAGGTCTATCCCGAGCGGATGCGCGAGAACATGGAGCGGAGCTTCGGCCTCATGTATTCCCAGCGCGTCCTCCTCCGCCTGACCGAGGCGGGGCTGGCCCGGCAGCCTGCCTACGAGATCGTGCAGCGCAACGCCATGCGCGCGTGGATTGACCGCCGGTCTTTTCATGACCTGCTCGCTGCCGATCCCGAGGTGACGGCCCGCCTGACCGCCGCCCAGCTCGACGAGTGCTTCGACCCCGCGTGGTACCTCCGGAACGTGGACGCCATTTACCGCCGGCTGAATCTGACGTGACCCCCGCTCAACCTCGCGAGGCCGCCGCCATGGAAAAGCGCGACAAGATCTACGAGGGCAAGGCCAAGATCGTCTACAGCACCGACAAGCCGGGGCTCGTCATCCAGTACTTCAAGGACGACGCCACCGCCTTCAACGCCGAGAAGCGCGGGACCATCGTCGGCAAGGGCGTGGTCAACAACCGCATGTCCGCCACCATCTTCGAGCGGCTGGGCAAGGCGCGCATCCCGACCCACTATGTGGCCACCCTCTCGGACCGCGAGATGCTCTGCCGGCGGCTCGACATCATCAAGATCGAGACCATCGTGCGCAACCTGGTGGCGGGGAGCCTGGCAAAGCGCACCGGGCTGCCCGAGGGTACCGCCATCCGGCAGCCCATCGTGGAGCTCTACCTCAAGTCCGATCCGCTCGGCGATCCCATGATCAACGACGACCACGTCCGCATGCTCCGGCTGGCCACCCCGAAGGAGCTCGCCTGGATCCGGCGCACCGCCCTCCGGATCAACGGGGTGCTCGCGCCCTATCTCAGGAAGAAGCAGCTCCTCCTGGTGGACTTCAAGCTCGAGTTCGGGCGGGCCGGGAAGACCCTGCTTCTCGGCGACGAGATCAGCCCGGACACGTGTCGGCTCTGGGACGCCGCCACGAGGGAGAAGCTCGACAAGGACCGCTTCCGGCGGGACCTCGGCGGGGTCGAAGAGGCGTATCAAGAAGTGTATCGCAGGGTCGTGCCGCAACAGTGAAAGCGCGCGTCCTCGTCCGGCTCAAGCCGGGCATCCTCGACGTGCAGGGAACCTCGGTGAAGCGCGCGCTGGAGGGCCTGGGCTTCGACGAAGTCCGCGAGATGCGGGTCGGCAAGGTCCTCGACCTCGAGGTGGAGGCGACGGACGCGCTTCGCGCGCGCCGCCGCGTGGAGGAGATGTGCGCCCGGCTCCTCGCCAACCCCGTCACCGAGGACTTCACGGTGGAGATCCTGACGGAAAGCTGACACGAGCGCCTCCAACGGGTCCCGCGGCCCTTGCCAGAACCGTGAGCGCGGGGTAGAGTGAGGAAGCAACCACCAAAGGAGGGGCGTCCAACGTCCATGAGATTCGGCGTGGTGGTCTTCCCGGGCACGTGGAGTGACTGCGATTTTCATTACGTCATCAGCGAAGTGCTCCGCCAGCCGGTCAGCTACATCTGGCATCGGGAGTCCAATCTCGCCGCGTACGACTGCGTGGTGCTCCCCGGCGGATTCTCGTACGGCGACTACCTGCGGGCGGGCGCCGTCGCGGGCCGCTCGCCCGCGGTCGAGGCGCTCCCCGAGTTCGTGGCCCGCGGCGGCCTCGTGCTCGGCTCCTGCAACGGCTTCCAGATTCTCTGCGAGTCCCGGCTCCTGCCCGGCGCGCTCTCGCGGAACGACTCGCTCCAGTACCGGTGCCAGTACGTCCACCTCCGCACCGAGAACGCGGACACACCGTTCACGCGCGCGATGCGCCCCGGCCAGATCCTCAAGATGCCCATCTCGCACGGCGAGGGGAAGTACTACTGCGACGGGGCGACGTTGAGGAGCCTCCGCGAGAAGGGCCAGATCGTCTTCCGCTACTGCGAGGAGGACGGCCGCCTCACGAAGGACGCCAACCCGAACGGGTCGCTGGACAATATCGCGGGGATCGTCAACGAGGAGGGAACGGTGCTGGGGTTGATGCCCCACCCGGAGCGTGCCGCCGAGAAGGCCGTCGGCGGCATGGACGGGCTCTTCATCTTCAACTCCCTCCTCGGCAGCCTCGTCGAGGACGGCACCTTCCTCAAGCGGTAGCACGGCGTGAAGCGGGGATGGGGTGACCGGGGCCGAGCCTAAGGTCACGCAGGAGCTCGCCCTCAGCCACGGCCTCACCGCCGAGGAGTACGACCGCATCATCCGACGGCTCGGTCGCGAGCCGTCCTTCACCGAGCTGGGCCTCTTCTCCGCGCTCTGGTCCGAGCACTGCGCCTACAAGCACTCGCGCGTCTTCCTGCGCGAGCTACCGACGCAGGCGCCCCACGTCCTCCAGGGCCCCGGCGAGAACGCCGGCATCGTGGACCTGGGCGACGGCCTCGCGCTGACCTTCAAGATCGAGAGCCACAACCACCCATCGTTCATCGAGCCCTTCCAGGGCGCGGCCACCGGGGTCGGCGGCATCCTCCGCGACATCTTCACGATGGGCGCGCGGCCCATCGCCATCCTCGACTCGCTGCGCTTCGCCGAGCCTTCGGACGGCAAGGCGCGGCGGCTCCTCGCCGGCGTGGTGTCCGGCATCTCGTGGTACGGCAACTGCTTCGGCGTTCCCAACCTCGGCGGCGAGGTGGGCTTCGCCCCCGAGTACGCGGGCAATCCGCTCGTGAACGCCATGGCGGTGGGGCTGGTCCCGCGCGATCGCATCTTCCGCGCGCGCGCCGAGGGGGTGGGCAACCCGGTCTTCTACGTGGGCGCCAAGACGGGGCGCGACGGCATCCACGGCGCCACCATGGCCTCGGCGACCTTCGACGAGGGCGCGGAGGAGCGACGTCCCACCGTGCAGGTGGGTGATCCCTTCACCGAGAAGCTCCTGCTGGAGGCCTGCCTGGAAGCGATGGCCACCGGCGCCATCGTGGGCATCCAGGACATGGGCGCGGCGGGGCTGGCCTGCGCCTGCTCGGAGATGCCGGCGCGCGCGGGAACCGGCATGGAAGTGGAGCTCGACCGCGTGCCCCAGCGCGAGCGCGGGATGACGCCCTACGAAATCATGCTGTCCGAGTCGCAGGAACGCATGCTGCTGGTCTGCGCGCGCGGCCGCGAGGAGGAGATCCGGCGTGTCTTCGCCAAGTGGGAGCTGGACGCGGTGGAGATCGGGCGGGTGACCGCGGACGGCATCCTGCGCGCGCGCATGCACGGCGAGGTGGTCGCCGAGGTGCCCGTGCGAGCCCTCGCCGACGAGGCACCGGTGTACGAGAAGCCGGTGGCACGACCGGCCTGGCAGGACGAGGTCGAGGCCTTCGACCCGCTCACCCTGCCGCCGGCGGAGCCCGAGCGCGCGCTCCTGGCGCTCCTCGCCTCGCCGGCCATCGCCTCCAAGCTCTGGGTATACCGGCAATACGACACCCAAGTGGGTATCAATACCCTGGTGCTACCGGGCTCCGATGCGGGCGTGCTGCGGATCAAGGGAACCGGCAAGGGCGTAGCCCTCACCACCGACGGGAATGCCCGCCAGGTCTTTGTCGACCCTCGCCGCGGGGCCGCGATGGCGGTGGCGGAGGCCGCCCGGAACCTTTCGGTATCCGGCGCTCGCCCCCTGGGACTCACCGACTGCCTCAACTTCGGCTCCCCAGAGCGTCCGGAAATCCTCTGGCAGTTCAAGGAAGCGGTGGCGGGGATCGCGGACGCCTGCCGGGCGCTGGAGATCCCGGTGGTCGGCGGCAATGTCTCCTTCTACAATGAGACCCTGGGGCAGGCGATCCTGCCCACTCCGGTGATCGGGATGGCGGGCATCCTGGACGACGCCGAGGCGCGGGCGACCCAGTGGTTCCAGGGCGACGGCGACCGCATCGCCCTCATCGGTCCGGACGCGGTGAGCCTGGGTGGCTCGGAGCATCTCTGGACGGAGCACCGTCGGGTTGCCGGGCGGCTGGCCCCGCTGGACCTGGCGCTCGAGCGTCGCGTGCAGGAGGCCTGCCGTGCTGCCATCGGGGCGTGCCTCGTCCGCTCCGCGCACGATTGCGCGGAAGGCGGGCTCGCGGTGGCGCTCGCAGAGGGATGCGTGAGCGGCCCCACCGTCGTGGGCGCCACCGTGGAGCTGCTGGAACGCGCCGGGGAGCGCGACGACCTGGCGCTGTTCGGCGAGGGGCCAACGCGCATCGTCGTCTCGGTCCCCCCGTCGGCGGCGCGGGCCTTCGAGGCACTGCTCGGCGAGTTCGCGGTGCCGTGGCGCTGGATCGGGCGGGTGGGGGGCGAGCGGCTCGTCGTGCAGCGGGCCGGCGTCCTCGTTCCCCTGATCGATCTCGGAGTGGACCGGCTGGGCCATGAGTGGAGGAGCGGGCTTGCGCGACATGTGGACTGAGACGCCCGAGCTGGACGACGACAAGTTCCACGACGAGTGCGGGCTCTTCGGCGTCTGGAACCATGCCGAGGCCGCCAACGTCACCTATCTCGGCCTCTACTCGCTGCAGCACCGCGGCCAGGAGTCGGCCGGCATCGCCGCCACCGACGGCCAGAGCTTCCACGTGGAGAAGGCCATGGGCTGGGTGGCCGATGTCTTCAGCCGCGACCGGCTCAAGCGCCTGCCCGGCAACCGCGCCATCGGGCACGTGCGCTACTCGACGGCGGGGAGCTCCAATCTCCGGAACGCCCAGCCCATCAGCGCCCAGACCGCGCAGGGGCCCGTGGCCATCGGGCACAACGGCAATCTCGTCAACGCCGAGGAGCTGCGGCGGAGCCTCGAGCAGGACGGGGCCGTCTTCCAGTCGTCGTCGGACACCGAGGTGATCATCCACCTCCTCGCGCGCGCCGAGGGCGGTACCCTCGTGGACCAGCTCCCCCGCGCGCTCAAGCGGGTGAAGGGCGCCTTTACCCTGCTCCTCCTCACCCCTGATTGCATGGTGGGCGTGCGCGATCCGGCGGGCTTCCGGCCGCTGTCGCTCGGCCGCCTCGGCGAGTCCTGGGTCCTCGCCTCCGAGACCTGCGCGCTCGACCTCCTCGAGGCCGAGTTCGTGCGGGACATCGAGCCCGGCGAAATGGTGATCGTGGACGACCGCGGGGTGACGAGCTACCGCCCCTTCAAGCCCGCCGAGCGGCTGCACTGCGTGTTCGAGTACGTCTACTTCGCGCGCCCCGACTCCATGCTGTGGGGGCGCAACGTGCACGCGGTGCGGAAGGCGCTGGGCCACCAGCTGGCGCGTGAATACCCGGTGGCGGCCGATCTCGTCATCGCGGTGCCCGACTCGGGCGTGAGCGCGGCCCTTGGCTACGCCGAGGAGTCGGGCCTCCCCTACGACAGCGGGCTCGTCCGCAATCACTACGTGGGCCGGACCTTCATCGAGCCCAGCCAGGGCATCCGCCACTTCGGCGTGAAGGTGAAGCTCAACCCGAACCGCGAGGTGCTGGCGGACAAGCGCGTGGTCGTCATCGACGACTCCATCGTGCGCGGCACCACCAGCCGGAAGATCGTCAAGATGATCCGGGCGGCGGGCGCGCGCGAGGTGCACATGCGCATCTCCTCGCCACCCATCCAGTGGCCGTGCTACTACGGGATCGATACGCCGACACGCAAGGAGCTGATCGGGGCGAGCCACGACGTGGCGGAGATCCAGCGCTACTTGAGCGCCGACTCCCTCGGCTACCTCTCGCTCGAGGGCATGCTGAAGGCGGCGGGCGATGACCCGAACCACTTCTGCCATGCGTGCTTCACCGGCCAGTACAAGGTCGGTTTCGAGCGGGAAGCCGCCTCGCAGCTCAAGCTGTTCGACGCCTGACGACGGAGCCCGTGGACCCGCTCACGTATCGAACCGCCGGCGTGAACATCGAGGCCGGGGACGAGGCGGTGCGCCGCATCGCCCGGCTGGCCGCGCGCACGCAGCGCCCCGAGGTGCTCGGCGGGATCGGTGCCTTCGCCGCCTTCTGCCGCGTCCCCGCCGGCTACGAGGAGCCCGTGCTGGTCTCCTCCACCGACGGGGTGGGGTCCAAGCTCAAGGTCGCCTTCCTCGCCGACCGCCACGACACCGTCGGGATCGACCTCGTGGCCATGGGCGTGAACGACCTGCTCGTGCACGGCGCCGAGCCCTTCTACTTCCTCGACTACCTCGCGGTGCAGCGCGTCGACCCCGGCCGCGTGGAGGCCATCGTGGCGGGCATCGCGGCGGGCTGCAGTCAGGCCGGCTGCGCGCTGGTCGGCGGCGAGACCGCGGAGATGCCGGACTTTTACGCGCCGGGCGAGTACGACCTCGCGGGCTTCGCAGTGGGCGTGGTCGAGCGCAGCCGTATCATCACCGGGGCCGACGTGGCGCCGGGGGACCGCGTGCTCGGGCTGGCCTCCTCCGGGCTGCACAGCAACGGCTACGCCCTCGCCCGGGCCATCGTCTTCGACCGTCTGGGACTCGAGGTGGACGATCCCCTCCCGGGCGTCGGCCGCACGGTGGCCGACGAATTGCTGACGCCGACACGGATCTACGTCAAGGCGGTGCTCGGCCTGCTGCGCGTGCTTCCGGTGCGGGCCATGGCCCATGTCACCGGCGGCGGCATTCCCGAGAACCTCCCGCGCGTGCTGCCCGAGGGCTGCCGCGCCATGATCCGCACATCGAGCTGGCCGGCGCCGCCCATCTTCCGCGTGCTCCAGGACGCGGGCGGTATCGAGGAGGCCGAGATGCGCCGGACGTTCAACATGGGCATCGGCTATCTGGTGGTGGTCCGGCCCGAGGACGCCGAGCCCGCGCGCGCTCTGCTGCGCGGGGCCGGCGAGGAGGTCTTCGAGATCGGCGAGATCGAGGCGGGGGCGCGCGAGGTCCGCTATGAGTGAGGGCGGGCGCCTCCGCGTCGGGGTCCTCGCGTCGGGGCGCGGCTCCAACTTCCACGCCCTCGCCGCGGCCGCCAGGAACGGGCGTATTCCCGCCGACCTCGTCCTCGTCGTGTCGGATCGCCCGGACTCGATGGTGCTCGCGCTCGCTCGGGCCGAGGGCATCGAGGCCGTGGTGGTCGACCCGAAGGAGCATCCGGGGCGCGAGGCCCACGACAAGGCCGTGATCGACCAACTCGAGGCGCGCCGCGTGGGCCTGGTCTGTCTCGCCGGCTACATGCGCATCCTGGGCCCGCGCTTCGTCGAGCATTTCCGCGGGCGACTTCTCAATGTCCATCCCGCGCTCCTGCCCGCCTTTCCGGGTCTCCACGCGCAGCAGCAGGCCCTCGCGCACGGCGTGCGGGTGGCGGGGGCCACCGTGCACTTCGTGGACGAGGGCACGGACACCGGCCCCATTGTGCTCCAGGCGGCGGTGCCGGTGATGCCCGACGACACCGAGGCCACGCTCTCCGAGCGCATCCTCGCCGAGGAGCATCGGATCTATCCCGAGGCGGTGCGGCTCTTCGCCGAGGGGCGGCTCCAGATCGAGGGCCGGCGGGTGCGGATCAAGGAGGGGGCATGAACCGGGTCAGCCGCGCGCTCATCAGCGTGCACGACAAGACGGGCATCGTGGACTTTGCCAGGGGGCTGGCGGGGCTGGGGGTGGAGATCCTCTCGACCGGCGGCACCGCCGCGCTCCTCCGCGACAGTGGTGTGCCGGTGGTGGACGTGGCGGAGGTCACGGGCTTCCCGGAAATGCTCCACGGCCGGGTCAAGACACTGCATCCCAAGATCCACGGCGGCATTCTTGCCCGTCGCCCGCTGCCCGAGCACATGGCCGCGCTCGCCGCCCACGGGATCCCCCCCATCGACCTCGTCGTGGTGGCGCTCTACCCCTTCGAGAAGACGGTGGCGGAGCCGACGTGTACCCTCGCCGACGCCATCGAGAACATCGATATCGGCGGCCCCAGCATGATCCGCGGCGCGGCCAAAAACCACGAGAGCGTGGGAGTGGTCACCGATCCCGGCCAGTACGCGGCGGTGCTGGACGAGCTCCGGAAGAGCGCGGGCGCGCTCTCGCCGCAGACGCGCTACCGCCTCGCCCAGGAGGCCTTCCGGCGCACCGCCCAGTACGATGCCGCCATCGCCACCTATCTCCGCGATCCCGGCGCGCGCGGCGCCGCGGCCGTCGCCGGCGCGCCCGGCACGGACGACGCGCTCTTGCCCCCGCGCTTCCGGCTCGACGCCGAGCGGGCGCAGAGCCTGCGCTATGGCGAGAACCCGCACCAGTCGGCGGCGCTCTACCGGACGGAGACGCGCCCGGGGGCGGTGCCGATCGGGCTCGCCGCCGCCAGTCAGCTCCACGGTCCGGAGCTGTCCTACAACAACCTCCTCGACTGGTCGGCCGCGCTGGGGCTCCTCCTCGAGTGGGAAGACCCCGCGGCGGTGGTGATCAAGCACACCAATCCCTGCGGCGTGGCGGTGGGCCCGACGGTGGGGGAAGCCATGCGCCGCGCGAAGGCCTGCGACCCCGTGTCCATCTACGGCGGTATCGTAGGCGTGAACCGCCGCCTCGATATGGAGGTGGTCAAGGAGCTGTCGGGCATCCTCCTCGAGATCCTCTTTGCTCCGGACTATGATCCCGAGGCGCTGGAGGAGCTGCGCCGCACCAAGAAGAAGTGCCGCGTGTTCCGCCTGCCCTGCGCGCGCGCCGACTATCCCACGCGCCTCGTCGAGCTCCGGAGCGTGCTGGGCGGCCTCCTCGTCCAGGACGCGGATCTCGTGGACCTGGATCCCGCCAGGCTCAAGGTCGTCTCCCGCCGGGGGCCCACGGAGGCGGAGATGCGCGCGCTTCGCTTCGCCTGGCGCGTGGCCAAGCACGCCAAGTCCAATGCCATCGTGCTCGCGACGGCCGAGCAGGTGGTGGGAGTGGGGGCGGGCCAGATGAATCGGGTAGACTCCGCACGGATCGCCGTCATGCGGGCGCGCGAGGTCGGACTCGAGACCAAGGGGACGGTGTGCGCGTCCGATGCCTTCTTCCCGTTCCGCGACGGGCTCGACGTGGTGGCGGCGGCGGGCGCGACCGCCGCGCTGCACCCGGGCGGCTCGGTGCGCGACGAAGAGGTGATCGAGGCCGCCGACGAGCATGGGATGGCGCTGGTCACCACGGGCATCCGCCACTTCAAGCACTAGCGTGTCCACGGCCCATCCCGAGCGCGTCTTCAGCCCGCGAGAGCTGACCCGGCTCCTCCGGCTCACGCCGAAGCGCGCGCTGCAGCTTCGCCGCCTCGGCCTCCTCCCCGCGGAGCCGAGCCGATTCCAGTTCCGCGACCTCGTCGCCTGCCGCGTGGGCGCCGCCCTGCTCGAGGCCGGCGCGAGCGTGCGCCAGGTGCGCGAGGCCCTGGCGGGGGCGCGGCGGCTCGCGCCCGGATCGGTGACGCCGCTCGCCGAGGTGCGGCTCCTCGTCGAGGGCCAGCGCATCGTGGTGGCGCAGGACCAGCTCCGCTTCGACGCCCGGACCGGCCAGGCCCTGCTCGACTTCCCGGCGCTCGATCTCGAGCGCGAGACCCGCGAGTCGCTGGCGTGGGGCCGGGTGCGGCCGATGATCCCTCCGAGCGACGCCGCCGAGGTCTGGTTCGCCCGCGCCTCGGAGTGGGACGACGATCCCGAGCGCTGGGAGGCGGCGGTCGACGCCTACGAGCGCGTGCTCGCCGTCGACCCCGACTACGCGGCGGCCTGGAACAACATGGGACTGCTCCAGCACCGCATGGGTCACTACGAGCGGGCGGGGGAGTGCTACCGCGCCGCCCTGGCCGCCGACCCTACCTGCACCCAGTCCGCCTTCAATCTGGGCTCGCTGGGGGAGGACCTCGGCGACTTCCCCACCGCCGTCCACTGGTATCGGCGCGCCCTCGAGATGGACGCGGACTATGCCGACGCCCACTTCAACCTGGCTGGGGTGCTCGGCAAGATGGGCCGCGGCGATGCGGCGGCCATGCACTGGCGGCGATATCTCGAGCTGGACCTCGGCAGTCCCTGGTCGCAGATCGCCCGTTCGCATCTCGAGGACGGCGGAGCCTCCGACGCCACCGAGGGCGAGGACCCCGGGGGCGACCGGTGAGGGTATTGCTGGTCGGCGGGGGCGGGCGCGAGCACGCCCTGGCCTGGAAGCTCGCGCAGAGCCCCCGGCTCACCGAGCTGATCGCCACGCCGGGCAATCCCGGCATCGCGAGGCACGCGCGCTGCGTGCCGATCAAGGAACAGGAGATCGAGGGGCTCCGTGATCTCGCCCTCCGCGAGCGGGTGGACCTCACCGTGGTCGGGCCCGAGCTGCCGCTGGCTCTCGGGCTGGCCGATCGCTTCCGCGAGCGCGGCCTGGCGGTGTTCGGCCCCTCGCAGGCGGCGGCGCGGCTCGAGAGCAGCAAGGCCTTCGCCAAGGATCTGATGGTCCGCCACGGCATCCCTACCGCGCGCTTTCGCGCCTTCACCGAGGCGGCGCCCGCCCGTTCGTGGTGCCGCGAGCTGGGCCTGCCGCTGGTGGTGAAGGCCGACGGCCTCGCCGCCGGCAAGGGCGTGATCATCTGCCGCACACTCGGCGAGGCCGACGCCGCGGTCGCCCGCTGCCTCGAGGACCGCGCCTTCGGCGCCTCCGGCGACAGCGTGGTGATCGAGGAGTTCATGGTGGGCGAGGAGGCCTCCTTCTTCGCCATCACCGACGGCGCGGCTATCCTGCCGCTGGCCGCCGCCCAGGACCACAAGACCGTCTTCGACGACGACCAGGGCCCGAACACCGGTGGCATGGGCGCCTACTCGCCCGCGCCGGTGATGGACGCGGGCATGACGGAGCGGGTGATGGCCGAGATCGTGCGGCCCACCGTCGCCGCCATGGCCAAGGAGGGCGTCCCCTTCGCGGGCTTCCTCTACGTCGGGCTCATGATCACCCGCGAAGGCCCGCGCGTCGTGGAGTTCAACTGCCGCTTCGGCGATCCGGAATGCCAGGTCGTGCTCCCGCGCCTTGCCGGCGACCTCCTCCCGCTCCTCGACGCGGTGGCGCGCGGCGCCGGCATTCCCACGAGCGTCAGGTGGGAGCCGGAGGCCTCGGTCTGCGTGGTGATGAGCTCGGGCGGCTACCCCGGCGAGTACGAGACGGGGCGCCTCGTCACCGGTGTCGCGGACGCGGAGGCGCTCCCCGGTGTCCGGGTCTTCCACGCGGGGACGGCCATGCGCGACGGCGCGCTCGTCACCGCGGGCGGGCGCGTGCTCGGCGTCCAGGCCCTCGGCGCGGACGTGCGCGCGGCGGTGGACGCGGCCTACGCCGCCGTCGAGCGAATTCGCTTCGAGGGCAGGCACTACCGCCGCGACATCGCGCGGAGGGCGCTCGGGCGGTGACCGTCACCAGGGTGGTTGATGCCGACCGCCCGGAGCCCGAGGCCCTCGACGCGGCCGCGGCCGTGCTCAAGTCCGGGGGCACCGTCGCGTTTCCCACCGAGAGCTTCTACGGTCTGGGCGTCGACGCGCTGGCGCCGGAAGCGGTGCGGCGCGTCTTCCGGATCAAGGGGCGGTCCGAGGCCAAGCCCCTCCTCGTCCTCGTGGACTCGGTGGAGCACGCGCTCGCCCTCGCGGTGGATGCCAGCCCGGGCGCGCGTGAGCTGATGGCGCGCCACTGGCCGGGGCCGCTCACTCTCGTGCTTCGCGCCGCTCCCGCGGTGCCGGTGGAGGTGACGGCCGGCGGCGGGACGGTGGGCCTGCGCGTGCCCGGGCACGCGATCGCGCTGGGTCTCGTGCGCGCGGCGGGGATCCCCGTGACAGCGCCCTCCGCCAATCCCAGCGGGGCTGCCCCACCAACGCGCGCCGACGAGGTCGCGCGCCACTTCGCGGGGCAGGTGGACCTGATCCTCGACGGCGGCGTCACCGCGGGGGGCGCCGGCTCCACCGTCGCCGACTGCACGGTGTGGCCCCCGCGCATCCTCCGCCAGGGGCCGGTGAGGCTGTGATCATCACGGGGGTCATCCAGGCGGGCGGGAAGAGCACCCGCATGGGCGGTGACCCCAAGGCGCTCATGGAACTCGGAGGCCGGCGCATCGTCGAGCGCGTGCTCGACGTCATGCGGCAGGTCGCCGAGCGCGTCCTGCTCGTCACCAACACGCCCGACCTTTACGCCTATCTCGGGCTGCCCATGGTGCCGGACGTCTTTCCCGAGGGCGGCTCGCTCGGCGGCATCTATTCCGGGCTGCGCGCGGCGCCGGGCGATGCCGCCTTCACGGTGGCCTGCGACATGCCTTTCCTCTCCGCCGCGGTGGCGCGGCTCGTTGTCGGCCGCGCGGGGGAGGCCGACGTGGTGGCGCCGCGCATCGGCGAGCAGTGGGAGACGTTGCACGCCTGCTACGGCAAGGCGTGCCTCGGTCCCATGGAGCGTTGCCTCCGCGCGGGCCGGCTCAAGATCACGGGCTTCTTCGATGAGGTGCGCGTGCTCGCCGTCTCCGAGGCGGAGATCGCCGCCGTCGGCGATCCCGGCGTGGTGTTCATGAACGTCAACACGCCCGCCGAGCTCGAGCGCGCCCGCGCGCTCGCCGCCGGGGCGGCGCCCCGCTAGCGCCCTCCGTCCGGATGGACCCTCGCGCGAGCGGCCTCGGCATCACCTCCGTCGAGGAGATCAACGCGCTCCCGCGCGAGATGGCGGAGGCGCTCTATCTCCGCCTCGTCCCGGGCGAGCTGCTCCGGCGGCTCGAGATCAGCCCCACCACCCTGTGCCGCCCCGACGGCGCGCGCCTGGTCCGCATCACCGCGCCCGAGGATCGGCCCTGGGCGCGCGTCGAGGTGCGCTCGGCGCCCGGCGATCGGGACCCGACGCTCCTCGTCGACGTGGAGATGTCATCCATGTCGGTGCCGGAGCTGGCCTTCGTCCAGATCAACGATCCCGCCGCGCCCCGCTACGAGATCGACCGAGACAAAGACGGGCGGGACACCCTCTTCGGCACCGCCTCTCGCAATCTCGCCGAGGAGGAGCGCGCCCTGCGCGACGGGCTCGCCCCTGGCCAGGTGCGCCGGGGCATGCGCCTCCTCGCGCGGGTGCTGGAGTGCATGGAGGGCTTCTGCGGGCTGATCGGCAAGGACCTCTACCTCATCGACCCGCTCTTCTATCATTCCGCCATCATCTACGAGCGTCACGGCTGTGGCTACATCATGGGGCGCGAGATCATGGAGTTCATCCACGACCAGTTCGCCCAGACCGGTGCGCTCACACGAGGGCTCGACGGGTCCACGCCCTTTCGCGCGCCCGGCGGGGGACTCACGGTGCGCGGCCGGAGCTGGGCCCTCCACGACGGCGTGGCCGGCCAGGAGTGGGGGGGCGTGAAGATGTACAAGGCGGCCGGCCGCCACGCCGGCGTCCACACCTTTCCCGGCGGCTTATACTAGGCGAGTGGGAAAGAAGAAAACGAAGCCGGCGCACGCGCGCGTGCGCAAGCCGATGCCCCGCAAGCCACCCAAGGTCGAGGTCCCGAAGACCGCCTACCGGCGGCGGCCCAAGCATCCGCGTTCGCCCGAGGCGGAGTGATGCCGCTCGACGCGGGCCGGCCTCGGGTCGTCGTCATCCACTATCACGAGATCAGCCTCAAGCGGGGGAACCGGCCGCTCTTCCTCCGCCGCCTCCAGGAGAGCCTGCTCCGCGCGCTGGGCGACCTGGGGCCCGTCCGGATCGAGCAACTGACCGGCCGCATGGTGCTCCATCTCGACGCGGGCGCCGAGCCCGAGGCGGTCGCCGGCCGCATCGCGCGCGTCTTCGGCGTCGCCAACTTCGCGCTCGCCGAACGCACGCAGCCCGACATGGACGCGCTCAAGCGGGCGGTGGACCGCATCACCGAGGGCCGGCGGTTCGAATCGTTTCGCATCACGGCGCGGCGGGCCTTCAAGACGCTCCCGCTCTCCTCCCTCGAGATGAATCGGGCGCTGGGCGCTCACGTGCTCTCGCGCCACCCGGTGCGGGTGAGCCTCGAGCATCCCGAGCTGAACGTCCACGTGGAGGTGCTGCCCGACCAGGCTTTCGTCTACGGCGACCGCCGGGCGGGCCCGGGCGGCCTGCCGGTGGGCGCGAGCGGGACGGTGGCGGCCCTGCTGTCGGGCGGCATCGACTCGCCCGTCGCTGCCTGGCGCCTCATGAAGCGCGGCTGCCGCGTCGTCTTCGTCCACTTCCACAGCGTGCCCTATCTCCCCGACGTCTCCCCCGGCAAGGCCCGCGAGCTCGCGCGGCGGCTCACCGCCTGGCAATACTACTCGCGCCTCTTCCTGGTCCCGTTCGGGGAGATCCAGCGGAGCATCGTCCTCGCGGTGCCCGCCACCGCCCGGGTGGTCGTGTACCGCCGACTCATGCTGCGCATCGCCGAGGCGCTGGCGCGGCGGACGGGCGCGCTCGCGCTGGTCACCGGCGAGAGCGTGGGCCAGGTGGCGTCGCAGACGCTGTCGAACCTCGCCCGCGTCGACGAGGTGGCCGACCTGCCCGTGCTCCGCCCGCTCATCGGCATGGACAAGCTGGAGATCACCGCCCAGGCGGAGGCCATCGGCACCTTCGAGACCTCGATCGAGCCGGACGCCGACTGCTGCACGCTGTTTGTGCCCAAGCATCCGAGCACGCGCATGGGCCGCGAGGAGGTCCTCGCGCTGGAGAGCCGGCTCGACATCCCGGCCCTCGTCGCCCAGGGCGTGGAGGGCGCCAGCCTGGAGGTCTTCGACTTCCCGACCGGCGCGGGACCCCTGCGCCCGATGCCCGCCCGCGCCGAGCGTCACGAGGGTGGAGGGTCGCGCCGGCGGTGAGTCTGACGGGAGAAGCGGCTCGCCGAAGTCGACTGAATTGCCGGAAACACCATATCTAGCGCCTTCTTGACACTCCACCCCGACAGAGCGTAAGGTGAGGGCGCCATGGTTGCCATCGCGTTGGGGGCTGATCATGCCGGGTGGGAGTTGAAGGAAGCCTGCAAGGCCTGGCTGATCGATCACGGCCATCAGGTCCTCGACTTCGGCACCCATTCGCCGGAGTCGGTGGACTATCCCGACTACGCGGCTCAGGTCGGCGAGACGGTGGTCGTGGGCAAGGTGGACCTTGGTGTTCTCGTCTGCGGAACCGGCATCGGCATGGCCATCGCCTCCAACAAGGTGCCGGGCGTGCGCGGCGCCGCGTGCTTCGACACCTACACCGCGCGGATGAGCCGGGAGCACAACGACGCCAACGTGCTCTGCCTGGGCGCACGGCTGACCGGCCGTGACCTCGCGCTGGAGATCCTCAAGATCTGGCTCGACACGCCCTTCGCGGGCGACCGGCACGCGCGCCGGGTGGCCAAGATCGTCGCGCTCGAGCAGCGCCTGCGCGGCGAACGCTGCGGCTAGCCACGAAAGGCGCGGGGATGAGCCACCTGGAGCAGGTCGACCCCGAGATCGCGAAAGCCATCCGCGGGGAGACCGAGCGCCAGGCGCGTAACCTCGAGCTGATCGCCTCCGAGAACTTCGTCTCCGAGGCGGTGCTCGAGGCGGTGGGCTCGGTCCTCACCAACAAGTACGCCGAGGGCTATCCCGGCAAGCGTTACTACGGCGGCTGCGAGATGGTGGACATCGCCGAGGAGCTGGCGATCGCGCGCGCGAAGGAGCTCTTCGGCGCCGAGCACGCCAACGTGCAGCCGCACTCGGGCTCCCAGGCCAACATGGCCGTGTACATGACGCTCCTCAAGCCCGGCGACACCGTGCTCGGTCCCAACCTCGCCCACGGCGGGCATCTCACCGCAGGCAGCCCGATGAACTTCTCGGGCAAGCTCTACCGGATCGTGCCCTACGGCGTGCGCAAGGACACCGAGCGCATCGACATGGACCAGGTGCGCGACCTCGCCCGGGAGCACCGGCCCAAGCTGATCATCGCCGGGGGCTCCGCGTTTCCGCGCGCCATCGAGTTCGAGCCCTTCCGCGAGATCGCCGACGAGGTGGGCGCGGCCTTCATGGCCGACATCGCCCATCCCGCCGGGCTGGTCGCGGCGGGGCTGCATCCCTCACCGCTGCCCTACGCCGACTTCGTCACGACCACGACGCACAAGACCCTCCGTGGCCCGCGCGGCGGCATGGTGATGTGCCGCGCCGCGCACGCCAAGGACCTCGATCGCGTGGTGCTGCCCGGCATCCAGGGCGGGCCGCTCATGCACGTGATCGCCGCCAAGGCGGTGGCCTTCCGCGAGGCGCAAACGCCGGCGTGGCGGGACTATCAGGCGCAGATCGTCAAGAACGCCAGGGCCCTCGCGGACGCCCTGCTGGCGCGCGGCTTCCGGCTGGTCTCGGGCGGCACCGACACCCATCTCCTCCTCGTGGACCTCACGCCCAAGGGCGTCACCGGCAAGGATGCGCAGGAGGCGCTCGATCGCGCCTGGATCACGGTGAACAAGAACGGCATCCCCTTCGACACCAAGGGGCCCATGGTCACGAGCGGCATTCGCCTGGGCACCCCCGCCGTGACCACGCGCGGCATGAAGGAGCCCGAGATGGCGCCGATCGCGGGATTCATCGATCGCGTCCTCGGCAAGCTCGGCGATGCCGCCACCGAGGCCGCGGTGCGCGCGGAAGTGCAGGAGCTCACGTCGAGCTTCCCCCTCTACCCGGAGCGGCTCCGCCCATGAAGTGTCCCTTCTGCGGCCATACCGAGGATCGGGTCGTGGACTCGCGGGTGGGCCGGGACGGCGAGTTCATCCGCCGCCGGCGCGAGTGCCTCAAGTGCCACCGCCGCTATACGACGTACGAGTACATCGAGGACGTGCTCCCGCACGTGGTCAAGCGCGACAACCGGCGTGAGCCCTTCGACCGCCAGAAGCTCCGCGGGTCCATTCTCAAGGCCTGCGAGAAGCGCTCGGTGGGCGTGCAGGCGGTGGACGACGTCGTCGCGGAGATCGAGGCCAAGCTCCACGAGCGGGCGGAGAAGGAGATCACCTCCAAGGAGCTGGGCGAGGTCGTGATGGAGCACCTCCAGAAGCTCGACCAGGTCGCCTACGTCCGCTTCGCCTCCGTCTACCGGCAGTTCAAGGACATCTCGCAGTTCATGGACGAGGTGAAGGGGCTCATCAAGGAAGGTGAGAAGGGCAAGCCCGCCAAGCCGGCCAAGGCCATTCCCCGGCGCTGACCGCCTGTCGGAGGTAAGACGCGCGACGGGCAGGCAGCCTTCTGACTGCCTGCCTCGTCGCCGAGCGCGGATCGCGAATCAGGTGCGCTGGCCAGCCTGTACGGTGCCGCGCCAGCCCCCGGTCTCCCGGCCGCGCGACTCGATGAACTCCTTGAAGCGATCCAGATCCCCCTTCACGCGACGGGTGACGACGCCGACGGCGTCCCCGACGTTCTCGACCACGCCTTCGGGGTCATAGTCCAGTTGGAGCGAGATCCGGGTCCGCCCCTCGGAGAGCGGCTGGAAGGTCACCACGCCGGCGTTGTAGGCGCCGCCCTCGCTCCGCCACGAGATCCGTTGGTCCGGTCGCTGCTCGGTGATTGTGGCCCGCCACTCCTTCTCCTTGCCGCCCACGTTGGCCCGCCAGTAGAGGTGGGTGTCGTCGAGCTGCCGCACTTCCTTGACCCCTTCCATGAAGCGCGGGAACTCCTCGAACTGCGTCCACTGGTTGTACGCGGTGCGGACGGGAACGTCCACTTCGATGGACTGCTCGATGGTCGCCATGATGGAATCCTCCTTTCGCGGTAGTCACAACGAAGATGAGCAAGATTGCTGCCACGGGGCAAGGTGCCTGAGGAGGCCGAACCGCGGACCCATGGGTTGCGCCGGGACGGCGGGCGGGGAGTCCCGGCCGGGTAGTCCGGTTGCACCGCTTACTTGGTGGTCGCGAGCCCGACCCCGGCGATGGCCGCCGTCGCGCCGTTGAGGTGACCAGTAAGCCAGATGAGGGCGAAGGCCCAGCGGTCCGCGCGCGAGAAGGCGGGGCAGGGGGCCGTACATGAAGCGCGCGGTCAGGAGGAGCAGCGGCGCGGCGAGGAGGGCGCGCGCGGCGGTGAGCGTCAGCGGGCCCAGCTCGTTGAGCGCCAGCTTGGCGGAAGGGAAGTTGCCGGCCCACAGGACAGTGACGAGAAGGAGAAGAAGAGCGTATGTGCGACCGTGGGTCATTCCGTGACATGAGGCTGAGATGGTTCGGCCCTGCCGGGATGGGGCCGACAGGGCCGAGCGCCGTTGCGCAGGCGCCTTACTTCTTCTTCTTCTTGGCCGCCTTCTTCTTCGCCATCGTGTCACCTCCCTCCCGATCCGCGCGCGTCGTGCGGAGTTAGGACAGTTCGGACTCTAAGGGCGTGAAAAAAACGTGTCAAGAAGAAAATACAGGATGAGGGGGTGTAAACCTCCTCGAGGGGCTATATCTTGGGGGCGACCTCGCTCGGCCTTCGGCGGCGCCTCGCCGGGCCGCTACTCCTGGACATGCGACGGCTTGCGCTCGTCGCGACGCTTCACGAATTCCCGGTTGAGCGCCATGCCCTTCTTGCAGAGCGGACAATTCTCCGGCGGATACGTCGGGAAATCACGGCTCACGAGGCTGAAGATGGGCTTGCCGTCTACCTCGGCGCGCTTGGTCCGGCGCCACAGCGCGCCGATGCCGACGATCCGACCGCCGAGACTTTCCACCAGCTCGGTGAGGAGACGCACGGTGGCGCCGGAGGAGACGAGGTCCTCCACCACGAGTACCTTGGTGCCCTCCCGGATGAGGCGGTGGAACTCCACCGGCAGCGTCACGCGCCGCTTGCCGCCGCTCACGCCCTTGGTGCCGTACATCACGGTGGGCCGAGAGGGGTGTGCGCGCGCCACGCAGTGCGAGAGGATGAGGGCCCCGGGGCCGGTCGAGACGACCACGTCGATGGGCCACTGCGCGTAGTGCTTGGCGATCACCGCGCCGAGGCCCTCGGTGAAGGAGGGCTCGGTGGTGACGAGGGTCTTCTCGATGTACTCGGTGGTGTGCTGGCCCGAGGGCAGCAGGATGTGGTCGTTGGCGTGATAGGCGCCCGTGCGCTTGAGGATTTCGAGGTGGATCTTCTCGCGCACCTCGGCGTCCATGGCTTCGGATTCCTTGCGCGGCGGGGGGGGCATGCCGGGCTCCTCCTTGGTGGGGTAGCGGTCAGAATGGCCGTCGTGGCGCTTCCTTGTCAACCCCAAAGATCCGCGGGTAAACTGGCCCGGCCATGAAGATCTTGGCGCTCGAGAGCGCGACGCGGGCCGGCGGCGCGGCCCTGATGGACGGCGACCGCCTGGTCGGCGAGACCACGCTGTCCATCGCGCTCACCCACTCCGAGCGGATGATGGCGGTGGTGGATCGATTGCTCGTCGACTGCGGCTGGAGCCCGAAGGACCTGGAGGGCCTCGCGGTGTCGGTGGGCCCGGGCTCGTTCACGGGGCTGCGCGTCGGTATCGCCACGATCAAGGGGCTTGCCTTCGCCCTCGGACTTCCCGTCGCCCCGGTGCCCACCCTCGATGCCCTCGCGGCCACGCTGCCCTTCGCCGTCGCGCCGGTCTGCGCGCTGCTCGACGCGCGCAAAGGCGAGGTCTATTGCTCGCTCTACCGCTGGCAGGGGACCACGATGCAGCGCGAGTGGGACTATCTCGCGCTCTCGCCGGACGCGGCGGCGGCGCGGCTCAACGGCCCGGTCATCGTCCTCGGTGACGGCGTCGCCGCCTGCCGTCCCCATCTGGCGCGGCTCGGCGCGGGCGTGATGGAGGCGCCGCCGGCGCGCCGGCTGCCCTCGCCGGGCATGGTGGCCCAGCTCGGCCATGCCGTTCTCGCGGCTGGCAAGGGGCTCGACGCCGGGGCGATCGCTCCGCTCTATCTCCGCCCGTCGGAGGCGGAGCTCAAGGCGAGGCGAACGGCGTGACGCGGGCCCTCGCGCTCGCGTCCATGAGTATCGAGGATCTCGACGAGGTGCTCGAGATCGAGCGCCTGTCGTTCAAGACACCGTGGTCGCGCGCCGCCTTCCGTTACGAGATCACCCAGAACCGCGTGGCCCGCTGCCTCGTGGTCCGGACCGACGGGAGCATCGCCGGCTATCTCTGCCTGTGGGAGATCGGCCACGAGATCCACATCACCAACCTGGCCGTCCACCCGCGTTGGCGGGGCCAGGGGCTCGCGCGCGCGCTCCTCCACGCCATGCTCGAGGAGGGCCGCGCCCGCGGCGTGACCCTGGCTTTCCTCGAGGTGCGCCCGAGCAACACGGAAGCCCTCGGTCTCTACGAGAGCCTGGGGTTCTCGGTGATCGGGCGGCGGAAGGGCTACTACTTCGACACCGGCGAGGATGCCCTGGTGATGGAGACGCGCCTCGCCGGGGCCCGGCCCGCCGAGGCGGGCTGACCCAGCCGAGCCGCCCCTGGCCGGGAACTCGCGGCGGCGCTCGGCAGTTACGGGGGGAACTTCATGAGGTATGTCCACTTCATCCTCGCGCTCGTCTGGACGCTTGGGTCGGTCGCGCCAGCGGGCGGCCAGGCCCCCAATGCGGCCGAGCTGGCGCGCGGCAAGTACATCTTCGGGGCCACCGGTGGGTGTGGGTGTCACACGCAGCCCAAGCAGCCCGTCAATAGCGGAGGGCGCAAGTACGACGGTCCCTTCGGCACCGTCTACTCGAGCAATATCACGCCCGACCCCAAGACCGGGATCGGCTCCTGGACGGACGCGGAGATCATGACCGCCATCCGCCTCGGGCGCCGGCCCAATGGCGAACGGCTCCTGCCCGTCCATCCCTACCCGGTCTTCAACGGGATGGCCGAGGGTGACCTCAAGGCCGTGACCACCTACCTCCGCAGCCTGCCCCCGGTGAACCGGGCAAACCAGCCCAAGAAGATCGTCGTCCCGCTCTTTGATTCGGTGTTTCTCCCGGCCTGGCTGGCCGCCTTCGCCCCCAAGGAGACGCCGCCGCCCAGCGCGCCCACCGCGGGCATTCCGCGGGGCGAGTACCTGGTCCGGGCCGTCGGCCATTGCGGCGAGTGCCATACGCCGCGCACCATGACCATGGCCACCGACAACTCGCGCTTCCTCGCCGGCAATCCCAAGGGCCCCGAAGACTCCGAGGTGCCCAACATCACGCCGGACAAGACCACCGGGCTCACCTGGACCGAGGAGCAGATCGCGGAGTACCTCGGCACCGGCAACAAGCCGGACGGCGACGTGGCCGGAGGGCTCATGGCCGAGGTGATCCAGGGGACCACCGCCGGATACAAGGACCTCACGCGGGCGGATCGTCTCGCCATCGCCCGCTATCTCAAGACGGTTCCGCCGATTCAGAGCAAGATCGGGAAGTGACGGCGGCGTGCAGTGCCCCCTAGCCACGGAGGCGACATGAAGCGACGGGCATTCACAGCGGTCTTCGTCGTGGGCGGCCTGGCCGCCGGACTCCTCGCGGGCTGCGCGAGCGGAGACAAGAAGATGGCGGGCTCGGGTGATGTCGTGGCCGACCGACAACAGCTCATGAAGCGCCAGGGGCAGGCCATGACCGACATCACCGCGAAGCTCCGAGCCGGCAATGTCGAGGCGGTTGCGGCCGATGCGGATATTCTCAGCCAAACCTCCAAGCAGATCCCCGCGCTCTTCCCGGCGGGCTCGACGTCGCCCAAGTCCAGGGCCAAGCCGGAGATCTGGCAGAAGCGGTCGGAGTTCGAAGGCTATGCCAAGAGCCTCGAGGACCAGTCGAAGAAGGTCGCTGGGCTCGCGCGGG
The DNA here is from genome assembly GCA_046728035.1 of Candidatus Methylomirabilota bacterium. Taxonomy (GTDB): domain Bacteria; phylum Methylomirabilota; class Methylomirabilia; order Rokubacteriales; family CSP1-6; genus DASRWT01. Next base: position 21,733 of record JBKPDT010000183.1, read on the forward strand.
CGAAGGACCCGGGCACTCAAGCCGCCGTGACCGAGATGGGCCGCACGACTTGCGCCGCCTGCCATAACGCGTTCCGCGGGCCCGAAATCAAGAGCTAGCTCGCGCTCGCCGTGGTGTTCTTGGGAGGGCGCTTCCACGCCGGAAGCGCCCTCCCGCCTTGACAAGCTTCCGTCCCGACCCGATGCTGATCGGGTCATGCATCCCCTCTACGGCGATCTCCCGTTCCGCGACACCTTCTGGAACGTGCCGCACTGGGCACAGCTGGCGCTCTACGCGGGCGCGACGATCGCGATCGCCGTCTTCGTCTGGAGTCTCGCCGCGCGCGTCCGGCTCTGGCTCGGCGGCCGGCCCGAGATGCGCTGGGATCGTCTCCCCGCGCGCGTGGGCCAGCTGATCGCCTTCGGCCTGCTCCAGGTCCGCGTCCTCTCCCAGGCCTATCCCGGCATCATGCACGCCACCATCTTCTGGGGCTTCCTCGCGCTGTTCATGGGGACGGTGCTGGCGACCATCGACTATGACATCACCTTGCCGCTCCTCGGAGTGAAGATACTCAAGGGGAACTTCTACCTCTTCTACGAGCTGGTGCTGGATCTCTTCGGCCTCTTCTTCGTGGTGGGGCTGGGCATGGCCTGCTACCGCCGATTCATCAAGCGATCGGCGCGGGTGGATCCCGATCGCAAGTTCGCCTATGCCCTCCTCGTCCTCTTCGTGATCAACGTCACCGGCTTCGTGATGGAGGCCTGCCGCCTGGCCGCGGTCAAGCCCTGGTGGGCACCCTGGTCGCCGGTAGGCTACGCGCTGGGGCAGGGCTTCCTGGCCGCCGGGCTCGGGGACGGGGCGCTCCGCGGGATCTACCTGTCGGTCTGGCTCTTCCACGCCGCGGTGGTCTTCGTCTTCATCGCCCTCGTCCCACGCTCGTACTTCATGCACTTCATCACCACTCCGCTCAACATCTTCTTCGCGAAGCTCGGCCCGCGCGGCGCCATCGCCAAGATCGAGAACATCGAGGAGGCGGAGAGCCTCGGCATCTCGAAGTTCGAGGAGTTTTCCTGGAAGCGGCGGCTCGACTTCGACGCCTGCGTGGAGTGCGGTCGCTGTCAGGACGCCTGCCCGGCATACCTCTCGGGGAGCGCGCTCAACCCCAAGGCCGTCATCGTGAAGCTCAAGCGCTACATGCTGGATGGAGACACCCGGCCCATCCACGGCGAGGTCATCCAGGCGGACGAGCTATGGGCGTGCACCACCTGCATGGCCTGCGTGGAGGAATGCCCCGCCCACATCGACATCGTGGACACCATCATCGACCTGCGGCGCCATCTCACGCTCTCCGAGGGCACCCTGCCGTCCACCGCCCCAATGACCCTGCAGAACATTGAGCGCGCGGGCAATCCCTGGGGCCTCGCGCCCGCCGATCGCCTCGCCTGGGCGGAGGGGCTCGACGTCCCCGTGCTCGAGGCGGGCAAGCCCGTGGAGTACCTCTACTGGGTCGGGTGCTCGGCCTCCTACGACCGGCGCAATCAGGCCATCGCGCGCTCGGTGGTGAAGATCCTCAAGAAGGCCGGCGTGTCCTTCGGCGTGATGGCCGAGGAGCGCTGCCACGGGGAGGTCGCCCGCCGGCTCGGCAACGAGTACCTCTACCAGACGATCGCCGACGAGAACGTCGGCAACATCAAGCAGTACGCGTTCGACAAGGTCATCAGCCACTGCCCGCACTGCTTCAACACCATCCGGAACGAGTACCCGCAGTTCGGCGGGAGCTTCCCGGTGCTGCACCATTCTGAGGTGATCCGCGAGCTCCTCCGTGAGGGCCGGATCCAGCCCGTCAAGGCCCTCGACAAGACGGTGGCCTTCCACGACTCCTGCTATCTCGGGCGCTATAACGGGATCTTCGACGCGCCCCGCGAGACCGCCATCTACGTCCCCGGGCTCAAGCTCATCGAGATGCCGCGCAACCGCGAGCGCGGGCTCTGCTGCGGGGGCGGGGGCGGGCATATGTGGATGGAGACGCCCGCGAAGAAGCGCGTCAACGTGATCCGGGTGGAGGAGGCGCTGACGGTGAAGCCCGACATCGTGGCGAGCGCCTGTCCCTTCTGTCTGGCGATGATGGACCTCGGCCGCAAGGTGGTGGGCGCCGAGGAGACGCTCCAGGTCAAGGACATCGCGGAGCTCGTGGCGGAGAGCCTGGAGTAGGCGATGGCCCGGCTGCGCCTGCGCGATCTGGCCTTCTTCCTCCCGCGCCTCGCGCGGATGCTCGCCTCACTCCTGACCGACCGCGGCGTGCCCAAGGCGGCCAAGATCGTGCTGGCCGCGGTCGCGGTCTATCTCGCGAGCCCGGTAGACATCATCCCCGACTTCATCCCGGTGGTGGGCTACCTCGATGACGCCCTCCTGGTGGCGGTGGTGCTGGACGGGCTGCTGAGCTATCTCGACCGCGCGCTGATCCTCAAGTACTGGCCCGGGGATCCCGCGACCCTCGACGCCTTCGCCGCCGTCGCGCGACGGCTGGCCCGCTGGGTGCCCTCGCGGATCAAGGCCCGCCTGTTCTCCCCGTTCCCTCCCCCCTCGAGGGAGAAGGCCGGGTGAGGGGGGGGACCTCGGCTCAGCGCGACGCGCTCGTCAGGGTGACGCCGCCGTCCACCGGCAGCACCACGCCGGTGATGTAGCGCGCTTCGTCGGAGGCGAGGAAGAGGGCGGCATGGGCCACGTCCCAGCCGGTGCCCTCGATACCGAGCGGCGAAGCCCGGCGCCGCTGGTCGCGCAGCTCGGCGCTCATGCCCCCCGCGTAGACCATCGGCGTGTAGACCGGTCCGGGGGCGATGCAGTTCACGCGGATGCCCTGGGCGGCGTGATCCACCGCCATGGCCCGGGTGAGCGCGATCACCGCGCCCTTGGAGACGGTATAAGGCGTGAGCCCGCGGGGCCGGAGCGCGGAGATGGACGAGATGTTGACGATGGCCCCGCCGCCTCCGCTGGCCATGGCGGGAATGGCGTGCTTGGAGGCGAGCATCATGCTCGTCACGTTCACGCGCATCATGCGGTCCCAGTCGGCCTCGTCGACCTCCACCACGGTGGCGCGCCCGCCGATCCCGACGTTGTTGTCGAGAATGTCGAGCCGCCCCCACCGCCGCACGGCCTCGTCCACCATGGCCCGGCAGTCGGCGCTCCGGGTCACGTCGGCCTCGAGGACGGCGGCCTCGCCGCCCTCGCCGGCGATCATGGCGCGGGTCGCCTCGGCAGCATCCTTGCTCTGGTCCACGCAGAGCACCCGCGCGCCCTCCCGGGCGAAGAGCACGGCGGTGGCCCGGCCATTGCCGATCCCCTCCGCGCGCGATCCCGCGCCCGTCACGATCGCGACCTTGCCCGACAGCCGGAGCCCACTCATCGCTAGCCTCCCGTGTGAGGAACCGCCGATGCGAGCGCGCGGTCGAAGAGATCGTGCCACATCGCGCTGATCATAGCCGAAAACGGTGAGATCATGTCACCGGGGAGGGATGCGATGAGCGAGCGAATTCGTCCGGTGGCGCAGGTGATCACGCCCGAGCCGGTGGTGGAGGGCGCGGGCGTGCACCTGCGACGGAGCATCGGGACGCGCGGGCTGGACCATCTCGATCCCTTCCTCCTCCTCGACCACTTCGAGTCCGTCGTGCCCGCCGACTACGAGGCGGGCTTTCCCGTGCATCCGCATCGCGGCATCGAGACGGTGACGATCATCCGGAAGGGCGAGGTCCGGCACGCAGACTCGCTGGGCCATCGCGGGAGCATCGACGCGGGCGACATCCAGTGGATGACCTCGGGCAGCGGCATCCTTCACGAGGAAATGCCGCAGGTTCGCCCGGAGGGCATCGCCGGACTCCAGCTCTGGCTCAACCTGCCGGCGGCGGAGAAGATGAGCCGGCCCAAGTACCGCGACCTCGTCTCGGACCGGCTCGCCGAGGTCGAGACGGCCGAGGGCGCCCGGATCCGCGTCATCGCGGGGGCGGCCGCGGGCGGGCGGCTCGTCGGCCCCGTGGAGGGACTCGCCGTCGCGCCGAAGTTCGTGGACGTCGTCCTTCCGCCGGGCGCCGCCTTCCGGGAGGCGGTGCCCGCCGGCCATACCGCGTTCGCCTACGTCGACGCGGGCGAGGTGCGTTTCGGCTCGGACGCCACGGTGCGCAGCCCTGCCCTCGTCGTCTTCGGCGACGGTGATCTCGTGGAGGCCGCGGCGGGCTCGGGCGGGGGACGCTTCCTTCTCGCCTCGGCCCGGCCCCTCGGCGAGCCCATCGCCCGCTGGGGGCCCTTCGTCATGAACACCCGCGCGGAAATCGAGCAGACCCTCCAGGAGCTGCGGACGGGGCGCTTCATCCGCGAGGAGCCGCGCGACGGCTAGGGACCCGATCAAGTTCGACGTGGGCATTCTCGGCAGCCAGCCGATCCCCACCATCGTCGAGCAGGTGCGGCTGGCCGAGTCGCTCGGCTACGACACCGCCTGGATCACCGACACCCATCTCCTCTGCCGCGAGCTGTGGGTGACCCTCGCCGCCTGCGCGCTGGCCACCTCGCGCATCCGCCTGGGCCCCGGCATCACGGTGCCGCACACGCGTCACATCTCGGTGACGGCGAGCGCGGCGGCGAGCCTGGAGGAGCTGGCCCCCGGCCGCGTGGTGGTCGGCGTGGGGACGGGCGGCAGCGCCGCGCAGACCATGGGCCTCACCCTCGCTCAGACCGCGAGGACCGCCACGCTCGAGGCCATGGCCACGTCACTCCGCCGGCTCACCCGCGGGGACGCGATCCGCTTCGAGACAGGCACCGAGGGCCGCCTCGCCTGGCTCCGGCAGCCGCTCGCCATTCCGATCTATGCGGCGGGCTCGGGACCGCGCATGCTCGCCGCGGCGGGACGGGTCGGTGACGGAGTGATCATGTACGCCAGCGTCGATCCCCGCATCCTGCGCGCCGGCCTCGCGCACGTCGCGGCGGGGGCGCGCGAGACGGGCCGCGCCCTCGGCGATCTCGACATCGCCCTGTGGGCGCCCACGTCGGTGGCGCGTGACCGCGCCCTCGCCCGCGATCACGCGCGCGGGCGGGTTGCCTCGGCGCTGCGCCACCCGTTGCCGGTTCCGTTCAGCGACGCGGACCGGCCCGTGGTGGATCGCCTCCGCCGCGAGTACGACGCCTTCCAGCACGCGACGGCCGCCTCCCGGCACCGCGAGCTGGTGCCGGACCGGCTCGTCGACCTCATGGCGCTGGCGGGCACCCCGGAAGAGGTGCGGGCCCAGGTCCGGCGCGTGGCGACGGTGCCGGAGATCCGCCGCATCATCCTGCTGCCCCAGGTGCCCGACGAGGGTTTCGTCTCGCGCGAGCACATCCTCACCCTCTTCGCCGAGGAGGTCATGGGCCACCCGCTGTGCTAGCATCCCCCGGGGAGGGCGCCATGGGGACGTTTCGACTGTACACGGGCTCGGACGGGCAGTCGCACATCGAGACCATCGACCTCGCCCGCACGCCCGAATGGGGCAAGGGCCTCGCCACCACCCAGATCTCGTTCAGGGAGAGCCCCGTCGGCCAGTTCCTCGACTGGCATCCGGCGCCGCGCCGCCAGTTCGTGATCATTCTCTCCGGCCAACTCGAGATCGGGCTGGGTGACGGCTCGACGCACCTCTTCGGCCCGGGCGACGCCCGGCTCGTGGAGGACACCACGGGGAAGGGGCATACCACCCGAGTCCATGGAACCCAGCCATGCCTGACCGCTACCGTCCCGCTCGCCCAGCCGTGAAGATTCTCTTCGCTCCCCGGCAGCCGACGTCGGTGCTCGACATCGCGCGGTCTCTCGTCCCGCCCGGGTACGAGCTGGTGGTGGCGGACGTCGGGACGCCGGAGTTCGTCGAGGCGGCGGCGGACGCGGAGTTCTACCTGGGTCTCGCGCGGCGCATGGGCGGCGAGTTCTTCCGCTCCGCCCCGAAGCTCCGCCTCGTCCAGCTCCTGAGCGCGGGGTACGACCACGTGGACGTGGAGGCGGCGCGGAAGGCGGGCGTCCCCGTGTCGAACAACGGCGGCGCCAATGCCATCGCGGTGGCCGAGCACACCCTCATGCTCATCCTCGCCGTCCTCAAGCGGCTCGTCCGCTTCCACAACGACGTGGTGGCGGGGCGGTGGCGGGTGGCTGATCCCGCCGACGGGCGCATCGGCGAGCTGGCGGGGCGCACGGTGGGCCTCGTCGGGCTGGGCAATATCGGCAAGAAGGTGGCGCGCCGGCTCGTCGCCTGCGACGCGCGCGTCCAGTACTTCGACATCCGCCGCCTCCGCGAGGACGCCGAGGACGCCCTCGGCGTCCGCTTCGTCCTCCTCGACGAGCTCCTCCGCACGTCGGACGTGGTGACCCTGCACGTCCCGCTGGACGACCGCACACGAGGGATGATCGCCGCGCGCGAGCTCGGGCTCATGAAGAAGGACGCCGTCCTCGTCAACACGTGCCGGGGCCCGGTGGTGGACGAAGTGGCACTGCACTGCGCGCTCTCCACGGGCCAGATCGCGGGCGCCGGGCTGGACGTGATGACGGAGGAGCCGCCCGCGAAGGACCATCCGCTGTTCGCCCTGCCCAACGTCACCTTCACGCCGCATACCGCGGGGCCGACGTGGGAGAACTGGACGGCGCGCTTCCGCAATGGCTTCGACAATATCCAGCGAGTGGCCGCGGGACAGTCGCCTCTCTGGGTGATCCCGGAGCTCGCCTGATGCGCTTCGGCTTCTATCTCCCCACCCGCGGCCAGACGGCGACGCCCGAAGGGCTCGAGGCCCTCCTCACCCGCGCAGAGGCGCTCGGCTTCGCGTCGGTGATGATCGCCGACCACGTCGTCTTCCCCGTCACCATCGAGTCGAAGTACCCGTACACGGTCACCGGGGCCTTCCCGGGCGGCGGCGATGCCCTCGAGCAGCTCACCCTCATGGCCTTCGTCGCCGCCAAGACGACGTCGCTGCGGCTCGTCTCGAGCGTGATGATCCTGCCCCACCGCAATCCCGTGGTGACGGCCAAGATGCTCGCCACCATCGACGTGCTCTCCGGCGGGCGCGTCACCGTGGGCGCGGGCGTCGGCTGGATGCGCGAGGAGTTCCGGGCCCTCGCCGCGCCGGACTTCGATCGCCGCGGGGCGGTGAGCGACGAGTACCTGCGCATCTTCAAGATCCTCTGGACCGAGTGCCCGGCGTCCTTCGCGGGGGAGTTCTACCGCTTCGACGCCATTCGCTGCCTGCCCCAGCCCGTCCAGAAGCCGCATCCGCCCATCTGGATCGGCGGCCACAGCAAGGTCGCGCTCCGGCGGGCCGCCCGTTACGGCGACGGCTGGCATCCCGTGGGCGCCAATCCCGCCGTTCCCCTCCGGCCCGCCGAGTTGGCCGGCTCGGTGGATGAGCTGCGCCGCCTCGCCGAGGCGGAGGGGCGCGATCCCTCCGCGCTGACCATCTCGTACAAGGCGCCCGTCTACGACACCACGCAGGCGCTGGCCGGCGCGGGGGAGCGGCGGCCCTTCACGGGCGCCCTCGCCCAGATCTCGGACGACGTCGCCGCCTTCGCCGAGGTGGGGGTGAGCGAGATCATCATCGACTTCCGGAGCGATAGCCTCTCGGAAAGCCTTGAGCGCATGGAGCGCTTCGCCCCCGTGATCGGCGCCACCGCGGCCGTCTAGGAGCCCCCAATGCGAAAGCCACTCATCTCCGCCGACTCCCACGTGACCGAGCCGCCGGGCACCTACGTGGACCGCATCGACCGGCGCTTCCGCGACCGCGCGCCGCACCTCGTGCACGACCCCAAGCGGGGCGATGTCTTCGTGGTCGACGGCATGGCCAAGTCCATTCCCATGGGACTGGTCGCGGCGGCGGGCAAGGACGCCAGCGAGCTGACCATGTGGGGGGTGCGCTTCGAGGAGCTGCACCGGGGCGGCTGGGATCCGGACGCCCGCCTCGCCGATCAGGAGCGTGACGGCGTGTCGGCGGAGGTCGTCTACCCCACCGTGGGGATGGTGATCTGCAACCACCCCGACTTCGAGTACAAGCAAGCCTGCTTCGACGCCTACAACCTCTGGATCGCGGAGTTCTGCGGAGCGCACCCCGACCGGCTCATCGGGGTGGGCCAGACCGCGATGCGATCGGTGGAGAACGGCATCGCCGACCTTCAACGCATCAAGGCGCTGGGCCTGCGCGGGGTCATGATGCCGGGGAATCCGGCGGTGGCCGACTACGACGACCCTGTCTACGACCCGTTCTACGAGGCGGCGGTGGATCTGGGGCTCCCGCTGTCCTTCCACATCCTCACCAGCCGGGATGACGGGCTGGAGCGAATGACACGTGGACCAAAGCTCAACGCCTTTCTCTCGATCATCCGCGGCTGCCAGGACATCCTGGGCACGTTCGTGCTCGGCGGGGTGTTCGAGCGGCACCCGCGGCTGCGCGTGGTGAGCGTGGAGGCGGACGCCGGGTGGGTGCC
>JBKPDT010000184.1:0-22890 GCA_046728035.1 Candidatus Methylomirabilota bacterium
GGCGCTTGTCGCGTGGCGTCTCCCCGAGTAGAATACGGTGGTTGTCACGGGGGGTTAGCTCAGTTGGGAGAGCGCGGCGTTCGCAACGCCGAGGTCGAGGGTTCGACTCCCTTACCCTCCACCAATCGAAGACGCAGCGAAGGCCGGGAGCGGAACACGCCCCCGGCCTTCGTGCATGCTGAGGCGCACGGCAAGGTGAGGAGAGAGCGATGAAGCGTATCCGCCGCATCCTGCATCCGACGGATTTCTCGAGCGCCTCCCGCCCCGCCCTCGAGCGGGCGCTCGGCCTAGCGCGTGACTCCCGTGCCGAGCTGATCATCCTACACGTGATGGCGCCCGTCATCCCGGTGGTGGGCGAGGGCTACATCCCGCCACAGACCTACGAGGCGATCGACACTGCTGCACGCAAGAGCGCCCAGACGAAGCTCGACGCGCTCGTCGCCCGCGCGCGCAAGGCGGGCGTCCACACCCGGGGACTCCTCGTCGAGGGAACGCCGCATGATCGGATCGTACGTGCGGCGAAGGCACAGCGAGTCGATCTCATCGTCATGGGCACCCATGGCCGGTCGGGACTCGCGCGGCTCTTCGTCGGCAGCGTCGCCAGCCGGGTGGTCTCCGCCGCCGCATGCCCGGTGATGACGGTACGCGGCAGGTAGGCGGCCCCGCCCCCCAGCCCCGGCGTTTCGCGTCCTGGGAGTGAGGGCGGGTCGAAACTCCCCCGCCTGGTCCGATCACGGGTCGCGATCCGGCGCGAAGTATGTGATTCCGCGCGGAGTGACGACAATTCGAACGTGGCATCCGCCTTGCTGCCCTTTGTTTCCCGAGCGCCTCGCTTTGCGTGGGGCGGCTGCGTCTACGAATGTCTCCGGGGATGGGAGGCGGACGATGAAGAAGGGCAGTGGAAAGGACAAGAGCAAGGCGGGGGAGCGGAGCAAGCTGGCGGGGCCGAGGAAGGCCAAGGGCCGAGCAAAGAGGACGTCGCGGATCGTTCCCGAGGCGGGGATCCCCGAACGCCGGATCCCTAACATCGACGCGACGCCGGTCCTGACCGGCGGAGACCTCGACGCGGACTGGCAGCGCGCCGGCACTATCGGGGAGGAAGCCGTCGGCGGCAGCGTGGCCACGCCGGATCAGGACGAGGTTGACGAGATTGCCCGGGCGCTCGGCGTTGAGCGGGATCTGACATCGCCCGTCGTCACGACGGACGAGATCCTCCGCGAGCGTGACGAGCGGCGCTGGGAGCTGGAGCGGCGGGCCGCTCGCGACCCGCGCGAGGGGTGATCGCCGAGGCCGGAAGCGGGTAGAGCGGGGAAGCGATCAGCCGCGCTTGGCGGTGCGGGTGGGCCGGGCGGGGCAGGTCTTGTGCAGCCACACCGAGCCGAGCTTCACGTGGTTGCCGTTCCGACGGATCCGCAACTTGCACTTCGGACAGGTACCCATCAATATCTCCTTGGCACGGGGATTGTCGCGGGCAGGCAGCGCCGCGAGTGGTGAGTATACACCAGCCAGGAGGATTCGTGAGCGCGGACTGCGTCTTCTGCCGTATCGTGGCGCGCCAGACGCCGGCGGACATCGAGTACGAAGACGACGAAGTGCTCGCCTTCAGGGACATCTATCCCAAGGCCCCCGTCCATCTCCTCATCATCCCCAAGCGGCACATCGAGTCCGTCGCGCGGCTCACCGCTGAGGACACCGGGGTGGTGGGCCGCTGCATCCAGACCGCGCGCATCCTGGGTGAAAAGGCGGGGTATGGAGAGCGCGGCTATCGTGTGAGCTGCAACGTCGGTCCCGAGGGAGGGCAGGTCGTCTACCACCTGCATTTCCACCTCACTGCGGGTCGCCGCGGGTGATTCGCATCCGCGGCCTCCGGAAGGTCTATCCCGGGGGCACCGTCGGCATCGACGGGATCGACCTCGACATCGGCGCCGGCGAGGTGGTCGCCCTCATCGGGCCGAGTGGGGCCGGCAAGTCCACCTTCCTGCGCTGTCTGAACGGCCTGGTCACGCCCACCGACGGGGACGTCTCGGTGGGCGGGCAGGCGGTGAGCGGCGCCTCTGCAGTGGAGATGCGCCGCATCCGAGCCGGAATCGGCTTCGTGTTCCAACAGTTCAACCTGCTGCGCCGCCTGAGCGTGCTCGAGAACGTGTTGATCGGACGCCTCGCGCGGATGCCGAGGATCCGCTCGCTCCTGGGGCTCTTCTCGGCCGCCGACGTCGCACGCGCCCAGGCCGTGCTGGAACGGGTGGGCCTCGAGGGCCTCGGGGACCGGCGCGTCGATACTCTGTCCGGTGGCCAGCAGCAGAGGGTGGCCATCGCGCGCGCGGTCGTGCAGGAGCCCAAGGTCCTCCTCGCCGACGAGCCCATGGCCAGCCTGGACCCCGCGCTCGCCCACACCGTGCTGGCGCTGCTACGCCGGATCAGCGAGGAGGACGGACTCACCGTGGTGACCTCGCTCCATGTCCTCGAGCTGGCCCGACTCTATGGCCGGCGGGTCATCGGCCTGCGCGCGGGGCGGCTGGTCTACGACGGTCCGCCTGACGGCCTCACCAACGCGATGGCCGAGCGCATCTTCGCGAGCCGGGCGGCGTGACACGCCGGGCGCGAGTGGTGGCCTGGGGCACGATCCTCGCGCTGTTCGTCTGGTCGGCCTGGGCCACCGAAGTCTCGCTGGTACGGTCCATCGAGGGTGTTCCGTTCGTCCTCGACTTCCTGCGCCGGATGGTGCCGCCGGACTTCTCGGTGCTGGAGCACGCGCTTAGAGGGGCAGCGCAAACTCTCCAGATCGCCATCGTGGGAACCGGAATCGCGGCGGTTCTCGCGCTGCCGCTGGGATTTCTCGCCGCCCGAAACGTGTCGCCGCCCTGGCTCTTCTACGTCGCCCGCTCCGTCCTCAACGTCTTCCGGGCGGTGGATACTCTCGTCTACGCCCTCATCTTCGTGGCGGCGGTGGGATTGGGGCCCTTCCCCGGCGTGCTTGCGGTAGTGGCCTATACCGCCACGGTGCTCGCCAAGCTCTATTCCGAAGCGATCGAGTCGATCGATCCCGGACCGGTCGAAGCGGTGGCGGCGACCGGAGCGACGCGGCTTCAACTACTTCGATGGGGAGTGCTGCCCCAGCTCGTGCCGCAGTTCCTCTCCTTCACCCTCTACCGCTTCGAGACCAATATCCGCGCCGCGGCCATTCTGGGGTTCGTCGGGGCAGGGGGCATCGGCTTTTATATCCAGACCTACCTCCGCATGCTCAACTATCCGGCAGCCTCCACTGTGCTTCTGGTCCTCATCGGGCTCGTCATGGCGGTGGACTTCGCATCGTCCCGCCTGCGTGCGAGGCTCGTCTAGAAAAAGAAAGGGCCCCAGGGGGTTACCCCCGGGGCCCTGGGTGAAGCGGGGCCTGCCTGTTTACTTCTTGATGATCTCGATCGCAGCCTTGGCCTTCTCGGAGGCCATGCCGCTGTTACCGGCCTTGCACGCAGCCTCGGCCTCGCGCACCAGAGAGGCAGCGCGCGTCATATCAGCCCGAGGAGCGCTGGGATCCTGCGCGCGCGGCGCGTTGACATCCTGCGTCCGGGGCGCGTTCACGTCCTGCGTCCGGGGCGCGTTGACATCCTGCGTCCGGGGCGCGTTGACATCCTGCGTCCGGGGCGCGTTCACATCCTGCGTCCGGGGCGCGTTCACATCCTGCGTCCGGGGCGCGTTCACATCCTGCGTCCGGGGCGCGCTCACACCCTGGCTACGCGGAGCGTTCACGTCCTGCGTCCGGGGTGCGTTGACATCCTGGGTCCGCGCGCCAGCCAGCGAGCGCGGCGCCTGGACTTCCTGAACTCGAGGTGCGTTCACATCCTGCGTGCGGGGCGCGTTGACGTCCTGAGTGCGCGCGCCGGCCAGCGAGCGAGGCGCCGACACGTCCTGCGTGCGGGCCCCCTGCTGACGCTGCTCGAGCATTGTCTTCGCCTGGGCCACCTCAGGCGGGCAGCTCGTCTGGGCCGAGCTCACCGTCACCGAGAGCGACGCCAGGAACATCACGCTGGTCACCGTCGCAAACAACCTCTTCATTTGGCTGTACCCTTCCTTTCCGGATTGGTTAATTGCCCTACCACCAGGTTTCCGCCGCCCATCCTGTCCAGCCGGCCCACTACCATCGAATCGTTAAAATAGCCTGCAGACGGGATGCCAGGGGCAGAGCATTGACGAAACCCCATAAAGTCAGACACTTACATGCCAGACCCCCCCTTCTCCATAGCCGATCATGACTTTCTGCCCGGCGCCGCGCCCAGTGCCCTTTTGACAAACTGCCTCAAGCATGCATGCACTGGGCAGGCCTCCTATCCTTGAGACGAGTTGGGAACTCTGTTAGGCTTCATCGCGATGAATGTCCGCCGCGCCGCATGCTTCACCCTCATCCTGGCGGCGGTCGCCCTCGTTTCAGCCTGCGCGACTCCTCCCCCGCGGGTGATTTCAACCCCTGCCACCCGCGGCCCTTCCCGGGAAGTTCTCCCCAATGGGATGCGTCTCATTGTCCAGGAACATCGGGTGAGCGAAGTAGTCGCCCTCCACCTTTGGGTGGGAGTGGGCGGCCGGGACGAGTTTCCCGCCGAACGAGGGTTCTCGCACTTCGCCGAGCACATGCTGTTCAAGGGTACCGCGACCCGCGGACCCGGGTTCGTGGACCGCGAGATCGAGGCAATCGGCGGCCGCACCAATGCAGGGACGTCCTGGGACTACACCTTCTACTACATTCTACTCCCTGCCGCCCGCGCCGCCGTGGGGATCGACATCCTCGCCGACATGGCCTTCAACTCCGTCTTCGATTCGCGCGAGCTAGCCCGGGAGCGCGAGGTCGTCTACGAGGAGATGCGGCTCGGGGAGGACAACCTCCGCAACTTCCTCGGGCGCCGGCTCTTCTACCTGACGTTCCGCGGGGAGAGCTACGGCCACCCCGTCCTTGGCGATCGCGACACGCTCCAGGCCGCGAACCAGGAGACACTGCGGAGCTACTACAAACGGCACTACGTAGCCGACAACATGGCGTTGATCGTGGTCGGCGCCGTCAAGCCCGAGGACATCCGGGGTGCCGTCACCCGCGCCTTTGCCGGCGCGCCCGCGCAGGGGTACCGGCGCGCAATTCCCCCCGCGCCGCGCCCGCTCGACGACTCGTACCGTGAGGTGCGCCCCCGCCCCGAGCGGCAGGGCTCGCTGGGCCTGGGCTGGCTCGCCCCGCCGCTCGGATCTCCCGACATGTTCGCGAGCGATCTCCTCGCGCACATCCTCGGCGGCTCGCAGACGTCGCGCTTGAACCAGTCGCTCCGCGAGCGGCAGCGGCTAGCCACGTCGGTACGCGCCTCCTACAGCGCGCTGCAGGGCGCGGGCATGATCGGTGTGAGCGCGCTCTTCGAGCCCGACGACCTCGACAAGGTGGAGGCCGCGATCCTCGCCGAGGTGAAACGGATCCAGGACGAGGGCGTGACCCAGGCCGAGCGGGACCGGGCGGTGACGGCCGCGGAAAGCCGCCACGTGTTCTCGATCGAGACCGCCGAGGGCCGTGCCTATGCGTACGGAATCGCGGAGACGCTCTGGAGCCTCGAGGGCGAGCTCCGCTATCTCGACGGGATCCGTGCGGTCACGCGCGAGCAGATCCAGGCGGCGGCGCGGCACTATCTCGGCGCGGAGCGGGCCCGGCTCGCCCTCCTTCCCCGGGACAAGGTGCGATGAGCGCCCCGGTCGCCGCCGCGGCGCTCGCGCTGGCGCTGATCACCGCCGGGGCGCCCTCTGCGTCCGCCGCCGAGCCGATCCAGCGCGAGCGGCTCGCCAACGGCCTCACCGTCATCGCCCGCGAGAATGCTAGCGTCCCGGTGGTCGCCGTCTCCGTCATGGTCCGGGTGGGCTCCCGCTGGGAGCGGGACGACAACGCGGGCATCACCAACCTCCTTCAGCAGGTGCTGGTCAAGGGCACCCGGACCCGCACCGCGCTCCAGATCGCCGAGGAGGCCGAGGAGATTGGAGGTGGCATCAGCGCGTCCGGCGACATCGACACCGCCGAGGTCCGCGGCGCCGCACTGGCGCGTCACTGGCGGCGCCTCCTCGCCCTCCTCGCCGACGTGATCCTGCGGCCTGTCCTGCCGGAGTCGGAGATCGAGGCGGAGCGGCGCTCCGTTCAAAGCGCGCTCAAGAGCCGCGCGGACCAGCCCTTCCAGCGTGCTTACGACACCGTGATGGAGCGCGTCTACGGTCCGCACGCGTATTCGCTGCCCGTACTCGGGCGCGGCGCCGTGGTGGCCCGGCTCGATCGCGCGGCACTGCTCGACCACTATCGGGCCTTCTATCGCGCCGACCGCACCATCGTCTCCGTGAGCGGCGACGTCTCCGCGCGCGAGGTCTTCGCCGAGGCGCGCCGACTATTCGCCGACATGCCGGCGGGGGAGGGAACCCTCGCCGAACGGGCGGTCCCACCCGCGTCGGCGGCGGGCCGGGACCTCGTCACTCACCCCGCCGCCCAGGCCCAGGTGATGGTCGCCTTCCTCGGCCCCGGGATCGCCCACCGCGACTATGCCGCCATGAAGGTGCTCTCAGTCGCGCTCGGCGGCGGGATGGCGGGGCGACTCTTCACCGAGCTGCGCGACAAGCAGGGCCTCGCGTACTCCACGGGCGCGATCAACCCGTCGCGCGTGGACGCCGGCGTGCTCGTCGCCTATCTCGGCACCGCTCCCAACAATGCCGACCGGGCCGAGGAGGGGATGCTCCGGGAGCTCGGGCGCCTGGCCCGGGAGCGCGTGACCCCAGACGAACTGGCGCGGGCGAAGTCGTTCCTCCTGGGCCAGTTCAACCTCGACCGGCGGACCAATGCGCGGCTGGCCTGGTACCAGGCGTTCTTCGAAGCGACCGGTGTCGGGTACGACTTCGCCGAGCGCTACGTGAAGGCCGTGGAGAGTGTGACGGCGGACGATCTGCTGCGCGTCGCCCAGACCTACCTGTCCACCCCGGCCATCGTCAGTCTGCGGCCCGCTCCGCGCTGAGCCGACCGCCCCCGGCTCTCGCTCGTGTTCCCCCTCAAGGACGACATCCCTAGCCGGACGTTCCCCTTCGTCAGCCTTGGTCTCATCATCATCAACGTCCTCGTGTACTTCTACCAGGTCTCGCTCGGCTTCGGGAGCCCGGGCGCCGCGCAGGCCGCCGAGGAGTTCGTCCGCGAGTTCGGACTGATCCCGTGTCGACTCGCCGGTCTTTGCGTGGACGCGGGGCCGGGCCTGCCGTCTCCATACGCGACGATCTTCACCTCGATGTTCCTGCATGGGGGCCTCCTTCACGTGGGCGGGAACATGCTCTATCTCTGGATCTTCGGGGACAACGTCGAGGACACCCTGGGCCACTTCCGATTCATCGTCTTCTATCTCCTGAGTGGCGTGGCGGCCGCGCTCGCCCAGACCGTGATCGGCCCCGGCTCGCCGATCCCCATGATCGGCGCCAGCGGCGCGGTTGCGGGCGTGCTTGGCGCCTACCTCATCCTCTTCCCGCACGCGCGCATCCTCACTCTCCTCATCATCGGTTTCTTCGTCCGGACGGTCTACATCCCCGCTCTCGTCGTGCTCGGTTTCTGGGCCGTCGTCCAGTTTCTGAGCGGCTTCCTCACCCTGGGTCTTCACACCGGGGGCGAACCGGGCGGCGGAGTCGCGTTCTGGGCCCACGTGGGCGGCTTCGTCGCCGGGATGGTGCTGCTCTTCGTGGTCCGGCCCCGACGCGATCTGCGCGGCGCGTAGTTTCGCGGCCGCCGCCTCATCCGCTATACTGAGCCCGCTCCCCAACGACGGTGCGGTCCCGACCGCGCGACCCTCCATGGCGAGGAGACGGGAATGAAAGCAGTCATCATGGCAGGCGGCTTCGGGACCCGTCTGCGCCCCCTCACTACCCACATTCCCAAGCCGCTCGTGCCGGTCGGCAACGTGCCGATCATGGAGCACACCGTCCGGTTGTTGAAGCGCCACGGCTTCACGGACCTCCTCGTCCTCCTCTATTTCCTCCCGGAGACCATCACCGCGCATTTCGGCGACGGCAGCCGCTGGGGCGTGCGGATCAGCTACGCCACCCCCACCGCCGACCTGGGAACCGCCGGGGCGGTCCGGTTCGCAGCGGGGGAGCTGAGCGAAGCCGTGCTCGTCATCTCCGGCGACGTCCTGACCGACTTCGATCTCCAGGCGGCGGTGCAGTCGCATCGCGACCGCGGCGCCGAGGCCAGCATCGTCCTCACGCGCGTGGACTCGCCGCTGGCCTATGGCATCGTGATCACCGACGACGCCGGCCGCATCGTCCGCTTCCTCGAGAAGCCGTCCTGGGGCGAGGTGTTCAGCGACACCATCAACACCGGCATCTACGTCCTCGAGCCGTCGGTGCTCGAGGCTGTTCCCGCGGCACGGCCCTACGATTTCGGCCGCGAGCTCTTCCCCGCGCTGCTCGCGTCGGGCCGCGCCCTCTACGGCCATATCGCGGAGGGCTACTGGCGCGACGTCGGTGACCTCACCGAGTACCGGACCGCCCACCTGGATCTCCTCCAGGGCCGGGTGGACGTCGAGATTCCAGGCACCCCAAACCAGGGGCCCGACTACCGCGTGTGGGTGGGCGAGGGGGCACGCGTGGACTTCCTCGCCAAGCTTTCCGGCGCGGTGATCATCGGGGCGGGCGCCCAGGTGGCCCCGGGCGTGCGCCTTGCGAACTGCGTGGTCGGGCCGGAATCGGTGATCGCGGCCGGCGCCGAGATCGAGGGCAGCGTCCTCTGGGATCACGTCGAGGTGGGACCGGGCGCACGCGTGAAGGAGGCCATCGTCGGCACCCGCGCCCAGATCCGCGCGAATGCCTTCATCGCCGAGGGCGTCGTGATCGGGGATTACGCGCGCATCGGCGAGTCGAGCACGGTCAAGGCCAATGCCAAGGTCTGGCCGTATAAGGAGGTCGAGGACGGCGCCACCCTCGCCATGAGTCTGGTCTGGGCCGAGCGGTGGAGCCGCTCGATCTTCGGCCGCTACGGGGTCTCGGGGCTGGCCAACATCGAGATCTCGCCGGAGTTCGCGGCCAAGCTCGGCGCCGCCTTCGGCGCCACCGTGGGCAAGCGCCGCACCATGATCACGAGTCGCGACCACCACAAGGCGTCGCGCATGATCAACCGGGCCTTGATGGCGGGGCTCCTCTCGGTGGGCGTCGACGTGCAGGACCTGGGAGTCGCGCCCGTGTCGGTGGTGCGCTACCAGATCTCCGCGCTCGGACTGGCGGGCGGGGTACACGTGCGCAAGTCGCCCTACGACCCCCAGCTGATCGACATCAAATTCTTCGACGCCCGCGGCCTCGAGTGCGCACCCGATCGCGAGAAGTCGGTGGAGCGCCTCTTCTTCATGGAGGACTTCTACCGGGCCCCCATGGAGGAGACGGGCGTGTTGACCTTCCCCCACGCGGGGACGGACCGCTACCGGGACGGCCTTCTCAAGTCGGTGGATCCGGAGATCATCCGGCGCGCCGGGCTGCGGATGGTGCTCGACTACGCGTTCGGCTCGGCTTCCGCGATCTTCCCGGGCGTGCTGGGCGCCCTCGGCGTGGAGGTGATCTCGCTCAACGCCTACCTGGACGAACGCCGCATCACCAAGACGAGCGAGGAGTTCCAGCGTTCGCTCACCCAGCTCTCCAATATCGTGCGCACCCTCGGGGCCGATCTCGGCGTGCTCCTCGACACCGGCGCGGAGAAGATCTTCCTGGTCGACGAGAAGGGGGAGATCCTGCCCGGCGACCTCGCGCTCGCCCTCGTCGCCCTGCTCGCCATGCGCACGCAGCCGATGGGACGGATCGTGGTGCCGGTCACCGCCTCGCGCACCCTCGACCGCCTCGCCGAGGAGCATGGCTTCGCGATCACCCGCTCACGTGGCACGCCCCGCGCGCTGACGGAGGCGGCGCTCGGCGAGGACGTGGTCCTCGTGGGCGAGGAGCAGGGTGGGCTCATCTTCCCGCGGTTCCAGCCCGCCTTCGATGGCATGGCCGCGGTGGTGCGCATCCTCGAGATGATGGCCAGGCTCGACGTCCGCCTGCACCAGCTCACCCGCGCCGTTCCCGAGAGCCATATCGTACGGCTCGAGGTCCCGTGCCCCAACGAGCGGAAGGGAACGGTGATGCGCCGGCTCATGGAGGCAACCAAGGGCGAGGACGTCCAGCTGGTGGAAGGGGTGCGCGTACGTAGAGGCGACGCGTGGGTGGCCGCCATCCCCGACGCCGATCGCGCCTGCTTCCACGTGGTCGCGGAGGCAGCGGACCGCGAGCGGGCGCGGGTCCTCGCCGAGGAGTTCCGCGACCGCATCACCGGCTGGCGGCGGGAGCCCGCATGAGCGGGTCACGGGACACCTGGCGGTGAGCACCGTGGCCGCCCGGCGGACGAAGACACGGCTCGACGCGGCCCTCGTGGCGCGGGCCCTGGCACCGAGTCGCGAGAAGGCGGTGCGCATGATCCTGGCCGGCGGGGTCTTGGTAGATGGCCGGCGGATGGACAAGGCCGGCACCCTCGTCGCGCCGGACAGCCAGATCGAGGTGGCAGCGGCCCCGCGCTTCGTGAGCCGGGGCGGCGACAAGCTCGCTCATGCGGTCACCGTGTTCGGGATCGACGCGCGAGGGCGGGTGTGTCTCGACGCGGGCGCTTCGACGGGCGGCTTCACTCACTGCCTCCTCGACGCCGGCGCGGCGCGAGTCTATGCGGTGGACGTGGGCGCCAACCAGCTCGACGCCTCGCTCCGCGCCGATCCGCGCGTCGTCGTCATGGACCGGGTCAATGCGCGCGGCCTCACGGCGGCGGACTTCGCCGAACCCCCCACGCTTGCCACCGTGGACGTCTCCTTCATCTCGCTGGAGAAGGTCCTGCCCGCCATCTTCGGCGTCCTCGCCGCCGCCGGCGAGATGGTGGCGCTGGTCAAGCCGCAGTTCGAGGTGGGCAAAGGTCAGGTGGGCAAGGGCGGGGTGGTGCGGGACCCGGCCCGGCACCGCCAGGTGCTCGAGCGCATCGCCCAGGCCGTCCCGCGAATGGGCTGGGGCGTCCGCGGGGTGACCCGCTCCCCGCTCCGCGGACCCGCGGGTAATCGTGAGTTCTTCCTTCATCTGGCGCGAGGAGCGAGCGTGAGCGATCTGGTCGCGCGAATCGAGGCCGAGACGGGCACACCCGAGGCAGCGGCATGAAGCGGATCGGCATCGTCGCCAAGACTGACCGCGAGGAGGCGCGGGCCACCATTCCGCGGCTGATCGAGTGGTGCGCGGCACGGCAGCTCGCACCCGTGCTCGAGAAGGAGACGGCCGGACTGGTCCCCGCGGCGGCGTCGCCGGCCGTGGCCAAGCCCGAGCTGGCCGCCCAAGTGGACCTGCTCCTCGTCCTCGGCGGCGACGGCACGCTCCTGTCCATGGCCCGCCTCGTGGGCGACCTCAACGTGCCCATCCTCGGCGTCAACCTGGGCGGCCTCGGCTTCCTCACCGCTCTCACCGCCGACGAGCTCTTTCCCGCCCTCGAGGCTCTCCTGCGCGGCGAGCTGCTCGTGGAGGAGCGGATGATGCTCACCGCGCGCGTCACCCGGCAAGGCGAGCGCCTGAGCGAGTACGTCGCGCTCAACGACGTGGTGATCACCAAGTCGGCGATGAGCCGTATCATCAACCTCGATGTCTCCGTGGAGGGCCAGTTCGCCACCGCGTATCGGGCCGACGGGCTCATCGTCTCCACGCCGACGGGGTCCACCGCGTACTCGCTGTCCGCGGGCGGCCCCATCGTCTTCCCCACCATGGACGCCGTCGTGCTCACCCCGATCTGCTCTCACACCCTCACCAACCGGCCCATCGTGCTGCCGGCCGACCAGACCATCGACGTCACGCTTCAGTCGGATCAGGACGTGATGCTCACCATGGACGGGCAAGTGGGCTTCCATCTCAAGCGCGGCGACCGCGTCGAGATCCGGCAGGCCGCCGCGCGGATCCGGCTCCTACGCTTCCCGCAGAAGCACTTCTTCTCGGTGCTGCGGACCAAGCTCAAGTGGGGCGAGCGGTAGGCATCGCGCCCGGTGTCTCCAGCCTGATACGGCTGGCCGGCGCGTCCCTTCTCGCCGTACCATACGGGCGAGCGCCCACGCGCCGCGTGCCATGCTGACCGAGCTGCGCCTGAAGAATGTCGCCGTCATCGAGGCGGTGACGGTCCCCCTCGGGCCGGGCCTCAACGCCGTTACCGGTGAGACGGGGACGGGGAAATCCATCGTGGTGGATGCCATCCTCCTCGTCATGGGGGCTCGCGCCCAGCCCGACCTCATCCGCACGGGCGCCGAGACCGCCGTCATCGAGGCGGTCTTCGATATCGAGGCGCACAGCCCCGCCGCGGCGGTACTCGAGGAGGCGGGGCATCCCGCCCCGGAGGGGACGCTGGTCGTCAAGCGCGAGATCTCGCGAGCGGGACGACACCGCGTCTTTGTGAACGACTCGCCGGCGACGGTGGGCCTCCTCGAGCGGCTCGGCGAGGCGCTGATCGAGCTTCACGGCCAGCACGAGCACCAGCGCCTGATGGAGGCGGGCCGGCAGCTCGATCTCCTGGATCGGTACGCGGAGACGGATGACGCGCGCGGCCGCGTGAGCGCGCTCGTGGTCGAGTGGGACGCCGCCCGGACCGAGCTTCGCGCCATTCGGGACGAGGCGCGTGAGGGGAAGAGGCAGGAGGATCTCCTTCGCTTCCAGCTCTCCGAGATCGATGGGGTCCGGTTGCGCGAGGGTGAGGAGGACGAGCTGCGCGCGGAACGGCGGCGCCTGCAGCATGCCGAGCGCATCGCCGCCGGGCTGGCGGAAGTGACGGCGCTCCTTTACGACGACGAGCGCTCGGCGGCGGCGCGGCTCCGGCGCGCGAGCACGCTCCTTCGTGAGCTCGCCGGCTACGATCCGGAGCTCGGCGCCCCCGCCGAGGCCTTGGGTGAGGCAGAAGCCTATCTGGAAGAAGCCATCGGCCGGGCGCGCGCGCTCCGGGATCGCGCGCCCTTCGATCCCGGCCGCCTGGCCGAGATCGACGACCGCCTGGACGTCATCGTCCGTCTGAAGCGGAAGTATGGCGAGAGCGCCGAGGCGGTTGCCGCCTACCGCGCCCAGATCGCGACCGCGCTCGACCGCCTCGAGCGCCACGATGAGGTCGTGGCGGAGCTGGAGGGGCGGGTGGCCCGGGCCGCGGAGGCCGCCGCCAAGGCCGCGCTCACGCTTGCCGAGGCTCGCGCGGCGGCGGCGGGTCGACTCGAGCGGCAGATCCAGAAGGAGCTGCGCGGGCTCGGCATGGAGCAGGCGCGTTTTCGCATCGGGCTCCGGCGCGAGCCCGCCGCCGAGGGGGAGCTCGCCGCAGGCCCGGGGCGGTGGCGCGTGGGACGCCGAGGCGTGGACGTCGCCGAGTTCCTGTTCTCGGCCAATCCCGGCGAGGAGCCGCGCCCCCTCGCCAAGGTGGTTTCGGGCGGCGAGCTCTCGCGGACCATGCTCGCGGTGCGTACCGTCCTCTCCGCTGCCGGCGAGGTTCCCACGATGGTCTTCGACGAGGTGGACGCGGGAATCGGTGGGCGGGTGTCCGAGGTGGTGGGACAGAAGCTCGCCGCCACTGCCCGCGGCCGTCAGGTGCTCTGCGTGACCCACCTGGCGCCCATCGCCGTCTACGCCGACCGCCACCTGCGGGTAGAAAAGACGGCGAGCCGCGCGACCACGCGCACCACGGTGGCTGCGCTCGACAATGCCGGGCGCATCGAGGAACTCGCCCGCATGCTGGGGGGTGAGCGCGTCACCGACACGACCCGACGGGCCGCGCGCGAGCTCCTCCGCGAGGCCCGCCGCGAGGGCCGGCGCGACGGATAGTGTAAGATAAGCCAGAGATGCTCGGGACGGTCTTCCGCGCGGTCTTCGGCACCAAGCACGAGCGCGACGCCAAGCGCATGCGCCCCGCCGTCGAGGCGATCAACGCCCTCGAACCCGCCCTGCAGGCCCTCGACGACGCTGCCCTCCGCGCCAAGACCGACGAGTTCAAGAAACGGCTCGCCGACGGCGAGGAGCTGGACGATCTCCTCGAAGAGGCCTTCGCGGTCTGCCGGGAGGCGGCGCGCCGCACGGTGCGCATGCGCCACTTCGACGTCCAGCTCATGGGCGGCATGGTGCTGCACGGCGGCACGATCGCCGAGATGGCGACGGGCGAGGGCAAGACGCTCGTGGCCACCTTGCCCGCCTATCTCAACGCGCTTCCCGGCCTGGGCACGCACATCGTCACCGTCAACGACTATCTCGCCCGCCGCGACGCCCAGTGGATGGGGCCGATCTACCACGCGCTCGGCCTCACCGTGGGCGTGATCCAGCACGAGGTGTCCTTCCTCTACGATCCCGACTACATCCAGACCGACATCCGCCTCGCCGCCCTCCGCCCGTGCACCCGGCGGGAAGCGTATCAGGCCGACATCACTTATGGCACCAACAACGAGTTCGGCTTCGACTACCTCCGCGACAACATGCGCTTCTCCGTGGAGGAAATGGTCCAGCGCGAGCACGCCTACGCCATCGTGGACGAGGTGGACTCCATCCTCATCGACGAGGCGCGCACGCCGCTCATCATCTCGGGGCCCGCGGAAGGCGCCACCGACAAGTACTACAAGATCGACCGGATCATCCCCAAGCTGACCCGCGCCGCCACCATCGTCGAGGGCAAGCTCTCGGAGATCGAGGCCCAGGCAGAGGGCGACTACATCGTGGATGAGAAGTCGCGCGCGGTGTCGCTCACCGAGCAGGGCATCTCGCGCTGCGAGAAGCTCCTGGGGGTGGAGAACCTCTACGACCCGTCCCAGATGGAACTCCTCCACCACATCCATCAGGCGCTCAAGGCCCACGCCCTGTTCAAGAAGGACGTGGACTACGTGGTGAAGGACGGGCAGGTGGTGATCGTGGACGAGTTCACCGGCCGGCTCATGCCGGGCCGGCGCTGGTCGGATGGCCTACACCAGGCGGTCGAGGCCAAGGAAGGCGTCAAGATCGAGTCAGAAAATCAGACGCTTGCGACAATCACGCTCCAGAATTACTTCAGAATGTACGACAAGCTGGCGGGGATGACCGGCACCGCCGCGACCGAGGCGGAGGAGTTCGCCAAGATCTACGAGCTGGACGTGACCGTGGTGCCGACCAACCGGCCGCTCACCCGCGTCAACCACCCCGACGTCGTCTACAAGACCGCCCGCGAGAAGTTCGAGGCGGTGTCCAACGAGATCGCCGAGCTCCACGCCAAGGGCCAGCCGGTGCTGGTGGGCACGGTGTCCATCGAGATCTCCGAGCACCTGTCCAAGCTCCTCAAGAAGCGCGGGATCGCGCACCAGGTGCTCAACGCCAAGTACCACGAGCGCGAGGCCGAGATCGTGGCCCAGGCCGGGCGCGAGAAGACGGTGACCATCGCCACCAACATGGCGGGCCGAGGCACCGACATCCTTCTCGGCGGCAACCCCGACTTCCTCGCCAAGGAGCTGATCCGGAAGAAGGGCCTCGACCCCGTCACCGCGCCGCCCGCCGCCCGCGAGGCGGCGTGGAACGAGGCCAAGCGGCTGACCGACCCCGAGCACGAGCGCGTGGTCGGGCTGGGGGGCTTGCACATCATCGGCACCGAGCGCCACGAGTCGCGGCGCATCGACAACCAGCTGCGGGGGCGCTCGGGCCGCCAGGGCGATCCCGGCTCCTCACGCTTCTACCTCTCGCTGGAGGACGATCTGCTGCGCATCTTCGGCTCGGAGCGCATCCAGAAGATCATGGACCGCCTCGGCATGGAGGAAGGGGAGCCCATCGAGCATGGGATGGTCACGCGCGCCATCGGCACCGCGCAGAAGCGGGTGGAGACGCGCAACTTCGAGATCCGGAAACATCTCCTCGAGTACGACGACGTGATGAACAAGCAGCGCGAGATCGTCTACGGCATGCGCCGCGAGACCCTCGAGGGTGAGAGTCAGGAAGAGACCGTGCTGGAGTGGATCGACGAGGTCGCCGCGAGCACGGTGGCGCGGTACGCGCCCGAGGGCACGCATGCGGAGTCCTGGGACGTGGCCGGCCTGAACGAGGCGCTCCATCGCCAGTTCGATTTCCGCCTGCCCACCGATCTCGACGTCACCGAGATGCGCTCGCCGGAAGAGCTCGTCACCGAGGTGACCGAGCTCGCGGTCAAGACCTATCGCGAGCGCGAGGCCCAGGTCGGGCCGGAGATGTTCCATCGCCTCGAGCGGTGGATCGTGCTGGGGCTGCGGTGGGAGGACGGCGAGTTCCGTGGCATCGACCAGCTGTGGAAGGACCACCTCCTGAACATGGACCATCTCAAGGAGGGCATCGGCCTCCGCGGCTACGGCCAGCGCGACCCGCTCACCGAGTACAAGAAGGAAGCCTTCGAGATGTTCCAGGACATGGTGGACCACCTCAAGGAGGTCGTCCTGGAGCAGCTCTTCAAGGTCCGCATGGTGCGCGAGGAGGCCGCCCCCATCAGGGTCGCCGCCGCCCCTGCCCCCGCACCCGCGCCGCGCTGGCAGGAGAGCCATGGCGCCGGCGCCGACATCGCGGGCAGCCGGCCCGCCGCGCGGCCCGAGGCGCGCACTCTGAACGGCGCCAAGGTCGGCCGCAACGACCCGTGCCCCTGCGGGTCCGGCAAGAAGTACAAGAAGTGCCACGCCCTCATGGGTGGCTGAGGCCGGCCCCCCGCCGACATCTGGTAGCCGCCTTCATCTCCGGCCCCCACGCCTGGGGTTTTTTTCTTGGTCCCCTCGCGAGCCGTGTGGTAACAGTGAGTAGCGCCTCCGGGCGCCGCCATGCGGCTCGAACAGATCATCCTCCACGGATTCAAGTCGTTCGCCGAGAAGACCGAGGTCCGCGTCCTCCCCGGCATCACCTGCATCGTCGGCCCCAACGGCTGCGGCAAGTCCAATGTGGCCGATGCGGTCCGGTGGGCGCTGGGGGAGCAGAGCCCCAAGACTCTGCGCGGCCAGAAGATGGAGGACGTCATCTTCCACGGTGCCGCCTCGCGGAAGTCCATCGGGATGGCCGAGGTCAGCCTCATCTTCGCCAATGACGGCAGCCTCGGCGTCCCCTGGAGCGAAGTCGGGGTGGCGCGGCGCCTTTACCGGACCGGGGAGAGCGAGTACCTCCTCAACAAATCCACGTGCCGCCTCCGCGACGTTCAGGACCTCTTCGCGGGCACCGGGGTCAATCCCAAGGCCTATGCCCTCATGGACCAGGAGCGGCTCAACCACGTGCTCACCGCGAAGCCGTGGGAGCGACGGGTCTTCATCGAGGAGGCTGCCGGAATCGCGCGCTACAAGCAGCAGCGGTCGGAAACCCAGGGCAAGCTCGACGCCACCCGCCAGAACCTCCAGCGCGTTCGCGACGTCATGGACGAGGTGCGACGGCAGCTCGGCTCGCTCGAACGCCAGGCGCGAAAGGCCCAGCAGTACAAGGCTCTTCACGCGGAGAAGCAGACGCTGGGGCTGGCCATGCTTGCGGCCGACTTCGCCGCGCTCACTGCGCGCCGCGAGGCCCTCGCGCGTGAGATGGAGCGGCTGCGCTTCGAGCAGGACCAGCGCGTGGTCCAGCAGGCCGCGCTGAGCTCCCGCCAGGCCATCCAGAGCGCGGCCATCCAGGAGACCGAGTTCCGGCTCGCCGATCTCCGTCAGCTCGTTCAGAAGATCCAGGGCGAGGCCGAACGCTTCATCGAGCGGCGTGAGCAGCTCACCGTTCAGATCCGTGAGCTCGACGAAGAGGACGGGCGGCTGGGGGGCGAGGTTGGCGCCATCCGCGAGCGGCGACTGGCGCTGGACGCCGAGCGCGAGGACAAGATCCGCGCCCTCGCCGACGGACGGGAGCGCCATGCCGACTGGGTGGCGCGCCTCGCTGATCTCGAGGACCGGACGGAGGCGGCCCGCCGGAAGGTGGAGGAGCGCCGCGCGCGCCTGGAAGCGCTACGCCTCGAGCAGGTGGCGGCCGCGGGCCGCCGCGCCGAGCTCACCCGGGAGGACGGCGAGCTCCGGGAGCGCGGGCTCAACGCGGAGCGCGCTCTCGCGCGGCTGGCCGCGGAAGCGGTCCAGGCGGAGGCCGAAGCCGACGCGGTGGCCGCGCGGCGCTTTCGCGTCGAGGAGTACCGGCGCGCCGCCGGTCAGCAGCTCTCGCTCCTGGAGTCGGAGCGGCGGCAGGTTCAGGCCGAGCGCGAGACGAGCGAGGCGGACCGCGAGCGGCGGCAGGGCGCGCTCGCCGATCGCCGGCTCGTGCTCGCCGCCAAGGAATCGCAGCTTGAGGCGCTGGAGCAGCTCGAGCGCGAGCGCGAGGGCTACGGCGCGGGCGTGCGTGCGGTCTTCGCCGCCGGCACCGGGATGCTCGCCGGTGTGGTGGGCACCGTCGCCGATCTCCTCGACGTGCCGACCGGCCTCGAGGCGGCGGTGGAGGGCGTCCTCGGGGAGCGCCTCCAGTGGGTGGTCGTCGAGCGCTTCGAGCACGCGCGCGCCGCCCTCGGTTATCTCGAGCGCGAAGGAGCGGGGGCGGCCACCTTCCTGCCGCTCGATACCCTGCCCACGAATGGGGCCACGCCCGAGGACTCGACGGACGTACGCTGGGCCGCTCGCCTCATCGGGGGACCGCAGCCGGCCCTCCTACGTTATCTCCTTGGCCGGGTGGGCGTCGTCGACCACCTCGATCAGGCGGAGCGCCTCTGGCGCCGGAACGGCGTCGTGGCGACCTACGTGACGCCGACTGGTGAGGTGCTCTATCCCACTGGCCGCCTGACCGGCGGCCGCCGGGACGGCGACCGCGAGGCGCAGGATCACTCCATCCTCCGGCGCAAGCGCGCCATCCGTCAGCTCGGCGAGGAGTTGGGCGCGGCCCGCGCCGCCGTCGAGAGCGAGCGAGGCCGCCTCGAGGAAGTGGAGGGCGCGCTGACGGCGCTGCGCGCTCGCGAGGCCTCGCTGGCAACCTCCGTCCAGAACCGGGAGGTGGAGCGGCTCACCGGCGACAAGGATCTCGAAGCGGCACAGCGCGAGGCCGAGCGGCTCGAGCGGTACCTCGGCACCCTCGCCGCCGAGCGGGCGCAGATCGAGAGCGAGCATGCCGAGACCGCGCGCCGGATCTCCGAGGTGAGCGCGGCCCTCGCCGACGCGCGCGATCGCGAAGCCGCCTTCGAAGGGACGCTGGACGGGCTGCGGGGCGAGGTCGAGGCTGCGGAGCGGGCGGACGCGGCGCTCGCCACCGACATCGGTGACTGCCGGGTCCAGGTCGCGGCCGTGTCCGAGCGCGTGGAGGGCTTCGCGCGTGACATCGACCGGCTCGAGGAGCTCAGCCGCGAGGCGGGGGAGCGCCTCGAGAGCGCGGCGCTGCGGCGCGTACAGCTCGCGGAGCGTCGCACCGAGTTGACCGGCGAGGCGGGGCGGGCGGACGCGCGCGCGCGCGAAGCCGTGGTGGACCGCGACCGGCTCGAGGGAGAGGTGCGTGCGACCGCCGAGATCCACCACACCCAGTTCGCCGAGCGACAGGCCGTCGAGTCCGAGCTCCGCGTGGCGGAGACGGAACGGCAGCGGCTGGTCGGCGGTATCCACGACCTCGAGCTGCAGGACACCGAGGGGCGGGTGCGGCGCGAGGAGCTGATCCAGGAAGCGCGCCGGAGCCACGGCGTGGAGGGAGCCGAGTCCCTTCTCGCCGCCCACGATCCCGAGCGCGACCCCGCGGCGCTGCGCGACCGCCATGTCGAGCTCGCGCAGAAGCTCGAGGCCATGGGAGCGGTGAACCTCGTCGCCGACGAGGAGTATCGCGAGCTGGAGGAGCGCCTCGGCTTCCTGCGCGCCCAGTACGACGATCTCACCGGCTCGATCAAGGACCTCGAGCGCGCCCTGCGCGGCATGACGCGTACCGCGCAGGACCGCTTCCAGGAGGCCTTCGACCAGGTCAACCGCCACTTCGGCGAGATCTTCGCGCGCCTCTTCGAGGGCGGGCGCGCCGAGCTCCGCATGGTCGAGCCCGAGGAGGGTGAGGATGACCCGCTCGAGCAGGGCGTGGAGCTGATGGCGCAGCCGCGGGGCAAGCGCCTGCAGGCGGTGAGCCTCATGTCGGGCGGGGAGAAGGCGCTGACCGGGCTGGCCCTTCTCTTCGCGATCTTCTACTTCCGCCCGAGCCCCTTCTGCGTGCTCGACGAGGTGGACGCCCCTCTGGACGACGCCAATATCCACCGCTTCCTGCGAGTCCTCCGGGAGCTCTGTACCCAGACGCAGTTCATCGTGATCACCCATAACCGCAAGACCATGGAGGCGGCTGACGTGCTCTACGGCGTCACCATGGAGGAGCCCGGGCTCTCGCGGCTCGTGTCCGTCCAGCTGACCGAAGCGTAACTTCGCTCCCCCGTTGACTGTTCCGCTTCTCGCGGCTTACAGTAACGGAGAGTCTTCCGACCATGGGCTCTCTCGGCACCTACCTGCGCGAGCTACGCTCGGCCAAGGACATCTCCCTGGACGAAGTCTCGCGCGCCACGCGCGTGGGCCGGGCTCACCTGGAAGCCCTGGAGGCCGAGGACTTGGCCTCTTTACCTGCGCCCGTCTTCGTCAGGGGCTTCATCCGCGCCTATTGCGAGTTCCTTCAGGCCGATCCCGTCGAGGCACTCTCACGCTATCGCGAGCTCACGGGCGACCGGCCGCACGCCGCGACGTCCGGCCGCCTGGAGCCGCGTGCGGCCGGCATCGGGCGCGCGCCAGTTTTCGTCAGCCTCATCCTGCTCGTCGTCCTTGGCGCGGCGCTCTTCGTGCTGAACTCGGGACGCAACTCCTCCTCGCGCGTGTCTCGGGTACCGACAAGCGCGCCTGCCCCCGGCGCCACTGTATCGACGGAGCCGGCGCGTCCCGCCCCTGAGCCTTCTGCCATTGCGCCGCCGGTAGCGATCACACCGGCCGCGCCGGCCGCCCCCGCCGCCACTCCGCTCCCCGCCGCTGCGTCCCCGGCGTCCGTGACCGCCGACGCGCCCCGGCCCGCGCAGCGACTCGTCGTCAAGGCCCTCGAGCCTACCTGGATCCGGGTGCAGCTGGACGGCGCCCGGAGTATCGAGGAGCTGCTGCCTGCTGGCGCTACTCGCGAGTGGACGGCGGAGAAGCGCTTCATCGTCACGGTGGGCAATGCAGGGGGGATCTCCCTGGAGCTGAACGGCCGGGTGCTTCCCCCCATCGGGGCGTCGGGGACGGTGATCCGCGAGCTCGTCCTCCCTGCCGACGGCGGGTGAGCGCGCTCCCATGAGCTTCTTCGGCTCGCTCGCCGACCGGTTCAAGGACGGCCTCCGGCGCTCTCGCCAGCTCTTCGACGAGAGCCTCGACAACCTGCTCGCCGTGGGGCGCCCGGTGGACGAGCCCCTCCTGGAGGAGCTCGAGGAGATGCTCCTCACCGCCGACCTCGGGGCCGCCACCGCCGCCGAGTTCGTCGACCGCGTGCGCGCCGAGGCCACGCGCGGGCGGGTCACCACTGCCGCCGATGTGCGGGCGCTGCTCCGCCGATTCTTCGAGGACACGCTGGGGCCCGCCGCCGCCCCGCTGGCTCTCGAGGGCCGCCCCGCCGTGATCCTCATGCTCGGCGTCAACGGAGCGGGGAAGACCACCACCACCGGCAAGCTTGCCGCCGCGCTGCGCGCCCAGGGCAAGTCAGTGGCGCTGGCCGCCGCGGACACCTTCCGCGCCGCCGCCATCGAGCAGCTAGAGGAGTGGGGACGGCGCGCCGACACGCCGGTGATCCGGCAGGTGGCGGGCGCCGATCCCGCGGCGGTAGTCTTCGACGCGGTGAAGTGGGCGACGGCGCGCGGGACGGACGTCCTGCTCGTGGACACCGCGGGCCGCCTGCACACCAAGTCGAACCTCATGGACGAGCTCTCGAAGCTCAAGCGGGTGATCGAGCGCCAGCTCCCCGGCGCGTCGCTAGAATGTCTCATGGTCCTCGAGGCGCCCACCGGCCAGAACGGGCTGGCCCAGGCCCGCCTCTTCCACCAGGCGGTGGGGCTCACCGGCCTCGTGCTCACCAAGCTGGACGGCACTGCCAAGGGCGGAATCGTCGTGCGTATCTGGCGCGAGCTCGGCGTGCCCATCAAGCTGGTCGGCGTGGGCGAACGGATCGAGGACCTCCAGCCGTTCGACGCCAAGGCCTTCGCCGCGGCGCTCCTGCCGGACGTATGAGCGGGACGGCGGCGGACGACGCGCGCTGGATGGGGCGGGCCCTCGAGCTCGCCGCCCGGGGCCGCGGGCTCACCTCGCCGAATCCCATGGTCGGCGCGGTGGTGGTCGCCAATGGTCAGATCGTGGGGGAGGGCTTTCACGCCGGCGCCGGCGGGCCCCATGCCGAGATCGTCGCGCTCGACGCGGCGGGAGCGCGCAGCCGCGGCGCCACGCTGTACGTGACGCTCGAGCCGTGCAATCACCAGGGACGGACCCCGCCCTGCGTTCCACGCCTCGTCGCCGCTGGCGTCGCGCGCGTGGTCGGGGCGGCGCGGGACCCCAACCCGCGCGTGCCGGGCGGCGGGGCGGAGGCCCTGCGCGCGGCCGGCATCGCCGTCACCCTGAGCGTGCTCGACGAGGCCGCGCGCGACCTCAACCGGGCGTTCTTCACCGCGATGACGCGGCTGCGCCCGCACGTGACCCTCAAGGCGGCGATGACGCTCGACGGAAAGATCGCCGCCCACGACGGCGCCTCGCGGTGGATCACCGGTCTCGAAGCGCGCGCGGAGGCGCACCGCCTCCGGAGCGAGAACGACGCCATGATCGTCGGGATCGGCACCGCGCTCGCCGACGACCCCGCCCTCGACGTGCGCCTCGAGCGGCCCTGGCCGCGCGAGCCCTGGCGCGTGGTGGTGGACAGCCGTGCCCGGCTGCCGCGCAC
>JBKPDT010000185.1:0-3044 GCA_046728035.1 Candidatus Methylomirabilota bacterium
CACGGAGGCGGAGGCGAAGGCGATGTCCGCGTCCATGTGCGGATAGCCGTCGATCTGGCAGTTGCCGAAGCGGTCCGCGCGCTGCACGTGCAGGAGGGCCACGTCGGGGTAGAGGGCGGGCACGGCGTGGAGCGTCTCGCCGGTATAGGGACACGCGATGGTTTTCGATCCCCCCACCGTCATGAGGTCGGAGCCCAGCATGGTGAGGGTGGGCAGGAAGGGCAGCCCCATCGCGGCGGCGCGGAAGCGCAGGCCCAGCCCGAGATGGCTCCACTCCTCGATGGGCACGCGGCCGGACTCCACGTACTCGCGCATGATGCGGGAGAGGCCCCAGGGAAGGCCGATCCCCATCCAGGCGGTGACGACCTTGTCGACCGCCCCTGCCACCATGCACCACTCGCCCTCGTAGCACATGAGGTTGCGCGCGATGGTGAGCCCCCGCGGCCGCCGGCGGAGGACGGCGCGGATGAGGGCGAGCGGCGTGCGGCTGTAGAGGATGCCCCCGAAGGCGAGGGTGGCGCCGTCGGGCACGCGCGCAGCGGCGTCCTCCAGGCTGACCAGCTTCTCGCCCGCGGACTTCTGCTTGCCCTCCAGCCGCCGCCGCGCCGCGCGGAAGTCATACTCGGGCGGCGCGATGGTCATGGGCAGTATTCTCGTGGTCGCCACGCGCGAAAGTCAAACGGTTATCGTTTGACACGTGGCACGAAATGTACGATAAGTACCCGCGACGGCGGATCAGTGTCGGCCCGCGCCGCGTTCCACATCTCGACCAGCACGCAGGGGAGGTTGGTGATGAGGCGAGTCGCGATCGGTCTCTGTCTCGTGGTGGCGATGCTCCTCGGTGGAACGGTTCCGCCGGCCTGGACGCAGGGAGATCCGATCAAGATCGGCGTCATCCAGCCGCTGTCGGGCCCGGTGGCCGCCTCCGGCAACTACGTGCGGATGGGGGCGGAGATCGGACGCGACTGGGTCAACTCCCGCGGCGGCGTGCTCGGCCGGCAGGTGCAGCTCCTCATCGAGGACAACAAGTCGGATCCCAAGGAGGCCGCCACCGCCGCCGAGAAGCTCATCGTGCGGGACAAGGTGCCGGTGATCGTGGGCGCGTGGGGCTCATCGATGACTCTCGCCGCCATGCCCAAGCTCGAGGAATACGGCGTGCCCATGATCGTGGAGACCTCCAGCGCCGCGACGATCACGAAGCGCGGCAACCCGTGGATCTTCCGCATCAGCCCGCCCAGCGAGATGGAAGCGGTGGGGCTGGAGAAGTACATGAAGGACCTCGGCATCAAACAGGCCGACTTCCTCGCCGTCAACACCGACTGGGGCCGGGGCGCGGCCGCCGCGTTCGGCGATCTCCTCAAGCGCACCGGGGCCAGCGTGGGCGCCGTCGAGTTCATGGACCAGGCCGCCACCGACATGAACGCGCAGATCACGAAGGTCAAGGCGGGCGGCGCCGACACCCTCTTCATCACCACCAGCGTCGAGCAGATCACCCTCGTGCTCAAGCAGGCCCAGGAGCAGCGCCTCGCCCGGAAGATCATCACCACCGGCGGCAGCTCGTCTCCCAGCCAGCTGATCAAGCAGGCCGGAGCGGCGGCGGAAGGGAGCATGCACATTCTCTTCTTCCTGCCGTGGTTCCCCGAGGCCATGCCGGACGGCAAGCTTGCCAAGGCCTTCGTGGACGAGTGGCAGAAGCGCGGGCATCCCTTCGAGGGCCTCACCGAGGGCTTCCGCGGCCACGACGGCGTCCTCACCGCGGTGGAGGGGATCAAGGGGGCGGGCAAGCCGGAGCCCAAGGCGGTGCGCGACGCCCTGTGGACGGTGAGCCTGATGGGCGTCAACGGCCCCATCAAGTTCGAGAAGGATGGGCCCGCGGGCAAGGAGAGCGGCCAGAGCAAGCCGAGCATCTTCATCGTCCAGATCAAGGACGGCAAGATCGCGCTCCCGGCCTTCGCCGCCAAGAAATAGGGCCGCGGCGTCCGCGGGCTTGGACCAGCTCCTCCAGCACCTGCTGAACGGTCTCCTGCTCGGCAGCACCTACAGTCTGCTCGGGATTGGGCTCACCCTGGTCTTCGGGCTCATGAACGTGGTGAACTTTGCCCACGGCGAGTTTTACACCCTCGGCGCCTACGGCACCTTCGCCGCGCTGGTGGGGGCGTCGGTGAACTTCTTCCTCGCCATCCCCCTCGCCATCGTGGGGGGCGCGCTGGTCGGCGCCGCGTGCGAGCGACTCCTCCTCCGGCCGCTCCACGCCGCGTCCATCGACACCACCATGCTCGTGATGATCGGGCTCTGGATCACCCTCCAGAACGGCGAGCTCCTCGCCTGGGGCGGCGTGGCCAAGAGCGTGCCCACGCCGTTCTCCACCGAGCCCGTCGCGCTGGGCCCCGTATCGGTATCGATCTTGCGGATCTTCGTCTTTGCCGTCTCCCTCCTCCTGATCGTGGGCGCCCATCTCCTCCTCGCCCGGACGCGGCTCGGCCGCGCCATGCGCGCGACCTTCCAGGACCGGGAGACGGCGGCCCTGATGGGCGTGAGCATCGAGCGCATCCACACCGTGACCTTCGCGTTCGGCGCGGGGATGGCGGCGGCGGCGGGAGCCCTCCTCGGGCCGGTCTTCCTCCTCTACCCTTCCATGGGGGATCTCGCCGCGCAGAAGGCGTTCTGCGTGGTGATCCTGGGCGGCCTCGGCAACTTCGTGGGCGCCGCCCTGGGAGGCGTCCTCCTGGGCGTGGCCGAGGAGCTCGGCGCGGGGTATGTCTCCTCCGGCTACCGCGACGCGATGGGCTTCGTCATCATCGTGCTCATGCTGCTGGTGCGGCCCTCGGGCCTCTTCGCGCGCGCCGAGCGCGTCGGCTGATGCGGCTCGGGGGGGCGGCGCGCGGCGCGGTGATCCTCGCGGTGGCCGCGAGCGCGCCGCTCTGGGTGTGGAACCCGTATCATCTCCATACTCTCATCATGGCGGGGATCTTCGCGGTGCTCGCGCTGTCGCTCAACCTGCTGCTGGGCTACACCGGCCAGCTCTCGCTGGGGCATGCCGCCTT
>JBKPDT010000186.1:0-10092 GCA_046728035.1 Candidatus Methylomirabilota bacterium
GCGCGGCGATCGGCGCGGGCACCGGCTACGGCGCGGGTAAGGGCGCGCTGATCGGCGCGGGCGTCGGTGCGGTGGGCGGCGCGATCTATGACATCACGAAGAAGAATTAGCAGAGTGGAACGGAGGACATCCATGAAGGCATTCGGCCTCACCATGCTCTCGCTCTCGCTGGTCGGGCTCTGCGCCGCGGGCCCCCTGGCCGCGCAGCAGACGACCCAGGCGACTCCCAAGCAGTGCCAGCCCGCCAAGGCGCCGCAGCGCGTGGAAGGACAGATCGTCGAGATCAGCGCGACCGGCGACAAGATCAAGGTCCGGGAAGCCAACGGGTCCACCCACGAGTTCCAGGCCTCGCAGGAGACGACGCGGGATCTCAAGGTCGGCGACAAGATCGAGGCCACGCTCCGTCCGCTCCCGAAGTGCTGAGCCTCGCCTGACGCGAAGACTCCGGGTAAACTTGGGCCCGGCTCGAGAGCCGGGCCCAAGCTGTCTCGTTCATCGGAGGACCTCGCATGGCGGAGCGTCGGCGCGTGGGAGTAGGGCTGGTGGGCGCGGGCTTCGTGGCCCGCATCCACGCCGAGGCGTATCACCACGTCCGCGGGGTCGAGGTGGACCTGGTCGCGGTGACGGCGGCGCGCGGCGAGCGCGCCGAGGCCTTCGCGCGCGAGTTCGCGGTGGGCCGCGCCGTCCCGGACTTCCGCGCGGTGCTCGACGACCCCGCGGTGGACCTCGTGGACCTCTGCGTGCCCTCGCATCTCCACGCCCAGATGGCGATGGAGGCGGCGCGGGCGGGCAAGCACGTCATCGTGGAAAAGCCCCTCACCGGGTTCTTCGGCGACGTCGCCACGCCACGCGCGGAGATGCTCCGACGGGCCCTCGCCGGCGCCGACGCGGTGCGGGAGGCGTGCGCGACGGCGGGCGTCCGGCTCTGCTACGCGGAGAACTGGGTCTACGCGCCCCCCATCCAGAAGGCGCGCCGGCTCCTCACCGCCGCCGGCGGCCCCATCCTGCGCCTCGTCGGCGAGGAGAGCCACGGCGGCACCCATGCGCCGGTGAACAAGCGCTGGGAGACGGGCGGCGGCGGGTCGCTCATCGGCAAGGCCTGCCATCCGCTCGGCGCCGCGCTCTACCTCAAGGCCGACGAGGGGATGCGTCTGCGGGGGCGTCCCATCCGCCCCGTGTCGGTGAGCGCGGAGACCGCGAGCCTCGCCGACACCGAGGCCTTCCGCGCCGCCGCCCCGCGCTACCTCAACACCGTGGACGGCGCGAACGTTGAGGACTGGGGCAGCATGCTCATCGGATTCGACGATGGCACGGTGGCCCAGATCTCCGCCGCGGACACCGTGCTCGGGGGCATCCGCAACCAGATGATCGTGTACGGCGCCAAGGCCGTCGTCATCTGCAACATCAATCCCAACGACACCGTGCGCGCCTACGCGCCGGACGCGGCGGTGTTCGCCGCCGAGTATCTCGTGGAAAAGCTCGAGACCAAGGCCGGATGGTCGAGTCCCCAGCCCGACGAGGACTGGACCTCCGGCTATCCCCAGGAGATCCAGGACTTCGTCGAGGCGGTGGCGCTCAAGCGCGAGCCGCTTTCGGGCGGCGCCCTCGCCCGGGATGTCACCGCGGTGATCTATGGCGCGTATCTGTCCGCGGCGGACGGCCGGCGGGTGGACCTGCGCCCTCACCTTGAGTCGCGGCACGCGACTTGCTGACCCTGACCGATGATGGAGGGTCGTGACCGGCTGAGCATCGCGCAGGCGCTGAAGGAGATGGGGCGCCTCCTCGACCTCTCCGGCGAGGAGGCCTTCAAGGCGCGAGCGTACGCCCGCGGGGCCGAGGTCCTCGAGGGTCTCGATGACGCCACCTTCGAGCGTCTCGTGGAGGAAGGGCGGCTCACTCAGCTCCAGGGCATCGGCGCGGGGCTGGCCGCGCGGATCACCGAGCTCCATCGGACCGGCCGGTCCGAATCGCTGGAGACGCTGCGCGGGCAGCTGCCTCCCGGCGCGAGCGAGCTCGGGCGGCTTCGGCTCGGCCTGGCCAAGATCGCCGCGCTGCACGCCGCGCTCGGGGTCGAGACCATCGCCGACCTCCGCGCCGCCTGTGAGGCGGGCCGGGCGCGCACGGTCAAAGGCATCGGGGAAAAGACCGAGGCGCGCATCCTGGAGGCCATCCGGCGGCTCGAGGAGCCGCGCCCGACGCGTGTCCTGCTGTCCCATGCCCTCGCGGCGGCCGAGCCCGTGCTCGAGCACATGCGCGGGGCGCCCGGGGTCACGGCCGCCGAGATCGCTGGCGATCTGCGGCGCCGGACGGAGACGGTGGACCGGGTGGACGTGGTCGTCGCGTCCACCACCCCCGCGGCGGCGCGCACGCACGCATTGGCCTTGCCCGGTGTCGTCTCGGTGACCGAGAGCGGCCCGGAGGCCTACCGGGCCGTGCTCGACAGCGGGCTGCCGCTCGAGGTGCGCGTGTCGCGGCCCGAGCGCTACGGCGCCGAGCTGCTGCACGCCACCGGCGCGCCCGGCCACCTGACTCGTCTCGGCGGAGTGGCGGAGGCGCGGGGCCTCCGGCTCGAGCGCGCCGGCCTCGTCCGCGCGGACGGCGGGGCCCGTCTCTCTGCCCGCGACGAGGCCGAGCTCTACCGGCAGCTCGGCTTGCCCTTCATCCCGCCCGAGCTCCGCGAGGACGAGGGCGAGATCGAGGCCGCGCTCGAGGGTCGCCTGCCCGACGATCTCGTCCGCGCCGAGGACATCCAGGGATTCGTGCACTGCCACACCGTCTACTCGGACGGCCAGCACACCGTGGAGGAGATGGCGCGGGCGGCGGACGCCCGCGGAATGCGCTACCTCACCATCACCGACCACTCGCCCACCGCCGCCTACGCCGGCGGCCTCACCGTGGACCGGCTCCGCGCGCAGTGGGACGAGATCGCACGCGTGCAGGAGCAGGTGTCCGTCCGGCTCCTGCGCGGGACGGAATCCGATATCCTCGCCGACGGCGCGCTGGACTATCCCGACGCCATCCTCGAGCGGCTCGACATCATCATCGCGAGCATCCATGCGCGCCACCGCATGAACGCGGAAGAGATGACCCGCCGGCTGACCCGCGCCATGGCGCATCCCTGCTTCAAGATCTGGGGCCACGCGCTCGGCCGCCTCATCCCGTCGCGTCCGCCCATCGAGGTCGACGTGGAGAAGGTGCTGGACGTGGCGGCGGCGTCCCGGGCGGCCATCGAGATCAACGGCGATCCCCACCGCCTGGACATGGCGCCGCGCTGGCTGCGGGCAGCGCGCGCGCGCGGGCTCTCCTTCGTGATCTCCACCGACGCGCACGCGGTGGCCGAGCTCGGCAATCTCCGCTACGGGGTGGCGATGGCGCGGCGCGGCTGGGTGCGCCGGGGCGAAGTCCTCAACACCCTCGACGCCGCGGGCTTCGCCCGGGCGGTGGCGCCGGCGGGGCCGCGGTGAGGCCGCGCATCTTCCTCCTCTCGCCGGCGCACTGCGGCGGCGAGCGCGCCCGCCTTGTGTTCGACCCGCGGGCCCGCTTCGACCTCGCGCAGCGGCTGCGCGCGGCCTCGGGCGCGCCGCTGGGGGAGGTGTTTGCCTTCCTCAGCGGCCTGTACTTCCGCGGCAAGCTCGCCTACGCGGAGGCCTTCGCGCGGCCGCCCGTCGGCCGCCCCGGAGTCCTCGTCATCACTCCAACCGACGGGCTCGTGCCCGCCGAGGAGCCGGTGGACTTCGCGCGCCTTCGCCGCTTCGCCGAGGTGGACATCGCCGCGGCGAACGCCCGCTACGTGGAGCCCCTGCTGCGCGACGCTCGCCGACTCGCCGCGACCCTCGACCCCGGGTGCGACGTGGTGCTGCTCGGCAGCATCGCCACCGGCAAGTATCTCGAGCCCCTGCTCGGCGCCCTCGGCGAGCGCCTGCGCTTTCCCGCGGACTTCGTGGGGCGGGGCGACATGAGCCGGGGCGGGCTTCTCCTCCGCTGCGTGCGCGCCGGCGCCGAGCTGGACTACATCGGGGTGAGTGGCGCGGTGCGCCGGGGGCGACGGCCGCCGCGTCTCGTGCCCTCGCGATGACCGCGCGCGCCCGCGCCGCATCCGCCGCGCTCGCCGACCTCATCCCCGCGGATCGCGACACCGTGGAGGTGCGGCTCGGCGGGCGCTCCACCGTGCTCACCAACCTGCGCAAGCCCTTCTGGGCGCGGCCCCCGCTCACCAAGGGCGATCTCCTCCGCTACTACGCGACGGTGGCCCCGTATCTGTTGCCCCATCTCCGCGACCGCGCCATGGTGATGAAGCGCTATCCGGACGGCGCGGCGGGTCCCTTCTTCTTCATGAAGCGCGCGCCCACCCCGCGCCCCGAGTGGATCGAGACCTGCGCCATCACGCACGCCTCGGGCAACGTCATCGAGTTCCCCGTCGTGCAGGATGTCCTCTCGCTGCTCTGGGTGGTGAATCTCGGCTGCATCGACCTCAATCAGTGGTACGCGCGGTGCGATGACGTGCGGCGGCCCGACTACCTCCACTTCGACCTCGATCCCGTTCCGGAGGCGGGCTTCGAGCGCGTGCGCGAGACCGCGCTCCTCCTCCACGACGCGCTGGATGGGATCGGCATGCCCAGTTATCCGAAGACGACGGGCTCCCGCGGTATCCACGTCTACGTGCCCATCGTGCGCGGGCCGGACCAGAAGACGGTCTGGCGCGTCGCCAAGGCGCTCGCCCTCGCTCTCGCCCGCGCGCGCCCCGCCCTGGTGACCGCGGAGTACCGCATCGCGAAGCGGCCGGCCGGGCGGGTGCTCGTGGACTACAACCAGAACGCGTGGGGGCGGACCCTGGCCTCCGTCTACTCCGTGCGCCCCCGTCCACGCGCGACCGTCTCCACGCCGGTCACGTGGGAAGAAGTCGAGCGCGGCGTCCGCACCGAGGATTTCCGACTGGACAACGTGCCGGCGCGGCTCGCGCGGATGGGCGATCTCTACGCCCCCCTCCTCGCCCGCACCGGACGTTTCCGGCTCGAGCGCGTGGCATGACGCTTCCGCTCCCCGCCGACTACGCCCCCATGGAGGCGCGGCTCGTCGAGGAGATCCCCGAGGGTCCGGGCTGGCAGT
Source organism: Candidatus Methylomirabilota bacterium (assembly GCA_046728035.1). Lineage (GTDB taxonomy): Bacteria > Methylomirabilota > Methylomirabilia > Rokubacteriales > CSP1-6 > DASRWT01. The sequence goes on from JBKPDT010000186.1 coordinate 5,107, forward strand.
ACGAGCCCAAGTGGGACGGCTTCCGCTGCCTCGTCTTCCGTGACGGCGACTCCGTGGCGCTCCGCTCCAAGGCGGGCCGCCCGCTCGAGCGCTACTTCCCCGACGTGGTGGCCGCGGTGGAGGCGGTGCCGGCGCCGCGCTTCGTGCTCGACGGGGAGCTCGTCGTGCCCGTCCGCGGGCAGCTCTCCTTCGACGATCTCCTCCAGCGGATCCATCCGGCCCCGACTCGCATCCGACGCCTCGCCGCCGAGCGTCCGGCCATGCTCATCGCCTTCGACCTCCTCGTGGATGCCGACGGGCGCTCCCTCTCGGCGCGTCCCCTCGCCGAGCGGCGCCCGCGGCTGGAGGCGTTCGCGCGCGCGCACCTGGCGGGAAGGGAGTCGATCCGGGTCTCGCCCGCCACCGTCGACCTCGAGGCGGCGCGCTCCTGGCTCTCGCGGGCGGGCGGCAACCTCGACGGGATCGTGGCCAAGCGGGTCGACGCGCCTTATCTCTCCGGCACGCGCGAAGGCATGGTCAAGGTCAAGCGCGCGCGTACCGCCGACTGCGTGGTGGGCGGCTTCCGCTACGCGTCGGGTGCGCGCGTGGTCGGCTCGCTCCTGCTGGGCCTCCACGACGCCGACGGTCTCCTGCATCACGTGGGCTTCACGTCGGGCTTCCCGGCGGCGGAGCGGAAGGCGCTGCTGGCGCGCCTCCGGCCGCTCATGGGCGGCCCCGGCTTCACCGGTCGCGCCCCGGGCGGGCCCAGCCGCTGGAGCACGGAGCGTACCGGCGAGTGGGAGCCACTGGCGCCTCGGCTCGTGGCCGAGGTGGCGTACGACCACGTCACGAACGAGCGCTTCCGCCACGGGACGCGCTTCCTGCGCTGGCGGCCCGACAAGGCGCCGCGCCAGTGCACCATGGACCAGATCTCGGCGGGCGCGCGCCCCCGCTTCGCCGCCCTGCTCGACGGCGTCGTTACTCCGCGCGCAGGAGCAAAATCTCGCGCAGGTAGCGCCGCACCCCGGGGTGGATGAGATCGACCCGCGGCGCCGCCGCCACCGTGTTGGCGGCGGTGGTCTCGCGAGCCTGGGCGAGACGGGCGCCGAGCGCGGCCTCGCCGCGGTGGAGCGCGCGCGCGAGGCGATAGGCGATGGCCTCGTCGAGGGTGGGGCGCGCCATGATGAAGCTCCACGAGCCCACCGAGGCGATGGGCGCGCTCTGCCCGGGATAGGCGCCCGCCGGCACCGTCATCGGCTTGAGGAAGGGGTGCTTGGCGAGGATGCGCCGGAGGCCGCCCGCGTCCGGCACAATGAAGCGCGCCCCGCAGGGCCGCGGGCCACCGCCGCGAAGCCGGGCCAGCCGACCCCGCCACCCCAGAGCGCGGCCACGCGTCCGTCCATGACCATGGCGGGCCCGTCGCCGGCGGCGTCGAGGAACACCGCGTGGAAGTCGCGCTGCTGGTCCAGCCCGAGCCCGTCGAGCACGTAGCGCGCGAGGATGACGAGCCCGGACCCGCGCGCGCCGAAGGCCACGTGCCGGCCCGTGAGGTCGCCGATGGTGCGGTACTCGGAGTCGCCGCGCACCACGAACATGCCCGGCGTCGAGTACATCGCGGCGAGGATGCGGAGAGCGGCGCGCCCCCGGCCGATCCCCTCGAGCGCCTCGTGAGCCACCTCCCCCTGGACCAGCCCGAGATCGAGCCGGCCCGCTTCGAGGAGCGGCACGTTCTCCGTGCTGCCTTTCGTGTGCTGCGTTGTGACCTTGAGAGTCGCGTCCGTTTCGGCTATGGTCTCGGCGACGGCCTGTCCATAGACGGGAAAGCCGCCGCCAGGCGTCGCGGTGCCGAGGGTCACGGTGTCCACGCGGGGAGTGTAATCCCTACACGGGCTCTGTGTAAGACCTACGCCTCGAGCTCCGGCTGGCTCGGTACGTGCCTTTACTCTTCAACACATACAGGAGAGAAGGGTCGTTTGCGGATCCGACAGGCTCTGGCACATCCGTTGCCTCCCGTGACCCGGATGCTCTTGCGGGCGCTCAGTCACTTCTTCCCCAGCGACATGGCGGTCGACCTGGGCACGGCGAACACGCTCGTCTACGCGCCGGGGCAGGGGATCGTGCTCAACGAGCCCTCGATCGTGGCGCTCAGTACCGCCGACCGATCGGTGATCGCAGTGGGCGCCCAGGCCAAGGCCATGCTGGGGCGTGCCCCCGGCACCATCGAGGTCGTCCGTCCCCTCCGCCACGGCGTCATCGCCGACTACGACACGACCGAGAAGATGCTCTACCACTTCATCCGCCGCGCGCACCGGCGTCGGAGCCCCATCCATCCGCGCGTGGTCATCAGCGTGCCGTCCGGCATCACCCAGGTCGAGCGGCGCGCGGTGCAGGAGTCGGCCGGCCACGCGGGCGCGCGTAAGGTCTTCCTCATCGCCGAGCCCACCGCCGCCGCCATCGGGGCGGGGCTGCCGATCTCGGAGCCGGGGGCCAGCATGATCGTGGACATCGGCGGCGGCACCACCGAGGTCGCGGTGATCTCGCTGTCCGGCATCGTCTTCTCGACATCGCTCCGCATCGCGGGCGACGACATGAACGACGCCATCGCCTCGCACGTGCGGAAGAGCCACAGCCTGCTCATCGGCGAGCGCCGGTCCGAGGAGATCAAGATCTCGCTGGGCTCGGCCTATCCCTGCGCACGCGACAACGAGACCATCGCGGTGAAGGGGCGCGACCTCACCGCCGGCATCCCCAAGACGATCTACGTGAGCGGCGCCGAGGTGCGCGAGGCGCTGCGCGAGCCGATCGAGGCCATCGTCGAGGCGGTGCATGGCTGCCTCGAGAAGACGCCGCCCGAGCTGGCCGCCGACATCGTGGACAACGGCATCACCCTCACCGGGGGCGGCGCCCTCCTGCCGGGGCTCGACCTCCTCCTCCACCAGCAGACGGATCTGCCCATCACCGTCAGCGAGGATCCCCTCACCTGCGTGGTGCGCGGCGCCGGCCGTCTCCTGGACGAGCCGGAAGTCCTGGCCCGCGTCGCGATTCCAATCTAGCGCTTCGGGCTAGGGAGCCTGCGGCGGCGCCGGCTTCGGCAAGCCCGCGCGGAAGCGGTCCAGGCGCGCGGTGAGATCGCCCCGCATCTGCCGGCGGCCGACGGCGCGCTTCACGTCTCCGCCGAGGCCGGTCACGAGATCGGTGGAGACGCGACTCACCACGAAGAGGAGCGAGCCGCTGCCCCACGGGAGCCCGCCCGTCAGCGTCTGGCTCGAGTTGTAGGAGTGCCCCACGAAGAAGTGCCGCTCGACGTGCAGCGCCAGCTCGGGCCCGATCTCCATCAGCTGATGCACGAGGACGGGCGTGACCCGGCCCTGGAGGCGGCGCTCGACCCAGTAGAGCTGGCTCGGGCGCGCGGCATGCTGGACGGCGGGGTAGTTGAGCAGCGCCTCGGGCAGCGTGGGCGAGGCGTCGGCCAACGGGCGGGCGTCCTCCACGGCGAGGCGCAGCTCCGCGCCGGGATCGGTGGCGCCGCCACCGCGGCGGGCATAGGGCTCGATGGCGCCGAGCCCTCCCGCGCGATAGGCCTGCGTGCGCCGGAGCATGAGCGCGCGGTACTGGACGCTCGCCGCCTCCGCCAGCGCGGACCGCGCGGTGCCCTCGAGGGCGAGGCGGAGCGATCGCAGGCCGTCCATCTCGGCGCTCGAGAGATTCCACAGCGAGCCCGGCCGTGCGACGAGGAGCTCGTCGGCCTCCGAGGCGCCGAGGCGTAGCCCGGCGAGGGCGGCCGGGCCGGCGCGCTCGGGGAGGTCCCCCCAGCGGGTGACGCCCGGATCGCGCACGGCCAGCTCGCTCTCCGCCAGATGCTCCCCGACGCGCGTGAGCGGGAGGGGCAGGAACGCCATCACGCCGGCGGCGAGATCGCGGTCGGTGCGCTCGGCGACAGCAAGGGGAATGATTTCGCCGGCGAGGAGCCGGCGCCGCTCGTCGGCGGAGATCTGGCGGAGATCCCAGGCGGCGGCGGCAGCCCGCGCGGAGCGAAGGGCGAGGATCGTCGGCGGCGGTCCGAGGATGCCGAGCACGCCGATCATCGCGGTCGCCAGGGCCGTCCGTCGCCTCATCGCCCGTATCGCATGATACATTGTTGGCTCGGAGGTACCCCATGGACGTTCCGTTCCAATCGGCGAAATCGCTCGCGTCCCTGATCCGGCGGCGAAAGGTCAGCTGCCTCGAGCTGCTCGACCTCTACATCGCCCGGATGGAGCGCCACAACCCGCGGCTCAACGCCATCATCACCACGGACCTCGAGACCGCGCGCAAGCGGGCCCGCGCCGCGGATGCCGCCCTCCGCAAGGGCTCGGACTGGGGGCCGCTGCACGGCGTGCCCATGACGATCAAGGAGTCCTACGACGTCACCGGGATGCCCACCACGTGGGGCGTGCCCGCGCTCAAGGCGAACTTCCCCGCGCGCAACGCGCTGACGGTGGACCGCCTCCTCGCCGCCGGCGTGGTGCTCTTCGGCAAGACCAACGTGCCGATCTGGCTCGCGGACTACCAGAGCTACAACGAGATCTACGGCACAACGAACAATCCGTGGGACGTGACGCGCTCGCCCGGCGGCTCCTCGGGGGGCTCCGCCGCCGCGCTCGCCGCCGGACTCACCGGGATCGAGGCGGGGAGCGACATCGGCTCGTCCATCCGGAATCCGGCGCACTACTGCGGCGTGTACGGGCACAAGCCCACCTACGGGGTCGTGTCGCCGCTCGGGCAAGGCCTCGGCCGCCTCGCCCAGCCGGACATCGCCGTGGTCGGCCCCATGGGCCGCAGCGCCGACGACCTCGCCCTCGGCCTCACCGCCATGGCCGGCGCCGACGAGATCGACGCGGAGGGCTGGCGGCTCGAGCTGCCCGCGCCTCGGCGCCGCACGCTCCGCGACTTCAAGGTCGCGGTCATGCTGACCGATCCGGTGTCAGAGGTAGACGCGGAGGTGCAGGACCGTATCCAGGCGGTGGC
>JBKPDT010000187.1:0-13431 GCA_046728035.1 Candidatus Methylomirabilota bacterium
CGCTCTCGCACGCGCTCGGGGTCGCGCGCCGAATGGCGCTCGGCGAGTGGACGGGCGCGCGCTGGTCCCCGCTCGCGGAGGGGGCCGCGCCCGAGAGCGGCGCCCCGTCGTCTGCGGCGGAGGGTGAGCCGGAGATCCGCCGCCTCCTCGACCACCACGAGGCGGTGCCGCGGGGCGCGCCAGCGCGGGCCATCCTCGAGGCCGTGCGTCTGGGCCTCCAGAAGGGACTCGCGGACGGGCTCGCCTTCGAGGCCCGGGAGTTCGGCCGCGCGGTGGCCTCGGAGGACGGGCGAAGCGGAATCGATCGGTTCCTCGCCCGTCAGTCGTGGCCGCTTCCGCTTCGCCGCGAGGAGGAGGCCCCGTAAGCTCTAGGTGGCCGACGATCCTGTGGTAGTGGGGCCCGAGCGGTAGGTCGCCGGGTCCGCCCGCTCGCGGGCGCGCAGGGCGAGGAGGAAGAAGGCGTTCGCGAACAGCTCCAGCCCTTCCTCCAGGAAGGTCTTCGGGAATACCGTCGGCAGGATCCAGTTGAGCCGGCGCTCGAACAGCTCGGTGCCCGCGAAGATGACGACCCCCAGTAGGAGGAGGCGTCCCCAGCCCGTGTCCAGGGCGGCGAGCCCCCAATGCCAGAGCGCGCGCAGGTGGCGGAGGGCGTACACCGCGACGCCCACGGACACGGCGATCATCACGGCCAGGATGAGCATGGCCCGGATGAAGGGCGCGGGCGGAAGCAGCATGACGCGGCGGATGGTGAGGTTCCGCCCCACCAGGGTCTTCCAGATGTCCAGCTCGCCGGTGAGGAGCACCACGAAGCCGTAGGTCAGGACGACCTCGGAGACCGCGGGGCGCCCGGCGGCGACGAGGCGCCGGCAGCGCAACGCGGTCATGGCGGCCGCGATCCCGAGCATGAGACCCTGCAGCGCCTCCACCGGCCCGTTCTCGGAGACGAACCAGACGGTGAGGCCCCGGTGCTGCACCAGCGCCACCGCAAGCGCAACCGCGATGACCGCGCTGACGAGGATCACCTGGGCGGGGAGCGAGAGACGTCGCATCTCGCCTAGCCTGTGGTGAGCGTTCTCGTGGGCGGCCTCGCGTACGTCGTCCATGATCAGGGGTAGAGGCCGCGGACCTTGTAGCCCTCGGCCACTCGCCGGACGCCCTCCATGAGGGCGGCGGTGCGCAGATCGACGCCTTCCTTCTGGCCGACGTTCCACACGCGGTTGAAGGCGCGCGCCATCACCTCCTGGAGGCGCGCGGTGATCTCGCTCTCCTTCCAGAAGTAGTACTGCAGGCCCTGCACCCACTCGAAGTAGGAGACCACCACCCCGCCCGCATTGCACAGGATGTCGGGAATCACGGTGACGCCGCGGTCGTGCAGGATGACGTCGGCCTCCGGCGTCGTCGGGCCGTTGGCGCCCTCGGCGACGACGTGGGCGCGGATGCGTTCGGCATTGCCGGCGTGGATCTGCGAGCCCACCGCGGCGGGAATGAGGATGTCGCACGGCTGCTCGAGGAGCGCGGTCTTGTCGAGAGGACCCGCGCCGGCAAAGCCCGCCACGCCGCCGGCCTCGGTGACATGGGTCTCGAGCTGGCGGATGTCGATGCCGCGCGGGTTCCAAATCGCCCCGGTGACGTCGCTCACCCCCATCACCACCGCGCCGTCGCGCCAGAGCAGGCGGGCGGCCACCGCGCCCACGTTGCCGAAGCCCTGGATGACGACGGTCTTGCCGCGGAGCTCCTGTCCCATGTGGTGCGCGGCCTGGTAGAGGCAGTACACGATGCCGCGTCCCGTCGCCTCGCGCCGCCCCGCCGAGCCGCCCACGATGAGCGGCTTGCCCGTCACCACGCCGGGTACGCTCTTGCCCTGGGTCATGGAGTAGGTGTCCATCATCCACGCCATGGTCTGCTCGTCGGTGCCGAGATCGGGCGCGGGGATGTCGAGGTCGGGTCCGATCATCAGGATGATCTCGGCGGTGTAGCGCCGGGTGAGGTTCTCGCGCTCGGCCAGGGACATCCCCCGCGGATTGCACCGCACGCCGCCCTTGGCGCCGCCGTAGGGCAGGCCCATCAGCGCGCACTTCCAGCTCATGAGCATGGCCAGCGCGGTGACCTCGCCGAGGCTCACCTCCGCGTCGTAGCGCAGACCGCCCTTGGTAGGACCCAGCACGGTGGAGTGATGGACACGATAGCCGGTGAACACCTCGGTGCGCCCGGAGTCCATGCGGACGGGGATGGACACGACGAGGGCCCGGCGCGGGGCGCGGAGCCGCACGTGGATGTCGGGATCGAGGCCGAGGCGCGCGGCGACCCGATCGAGCTGGGACAGCGCCGTCCGGTGGAGGTCGGATTCGAACTCGTCGATGTGGGTCACGGCCATTCTCCTTCCGCTTCCAGGCGCAGGACTGCGAGGGAGCGCTCGGCGAGGGAATAGGTGTCGCCGCCCGGGAGCGCGGGGGGCGCCGGCGGCTCCCAGCTCCGGGTGTCGAGGACGGGTGTCCAGCGCGCGGCCCCCGGCGGCGCGGGCAGGACGAAGGGCAGGGCCGTCGCGTGCGCGTTCACGAGGACCAGGAAGGTGGACCCGGCGATGGGCTGGCCTTCCTCGTCTACCTCCTCGATCCGGTCGCCGCGGAGCAGGAGGCCGAGCGCGCGGGTGGCGGGCTCGTGCCAGTCCGCCGCCGTCACCTCCTTGCCATCGGGGCGGACCCAGGCGAGGCCCCTCGGGGTGGTGAAGGTGCGGCGTTGGAACACCGGCTCGGCGAGCCGGAGGGCGATCAGCCGGCGCGTGAAGTCGCGCTGCGTGCCCGCGGGGTGAGACGCGTCCCAGGCCATCCACGTGAGGGTGCCGTCCTGGCAGTAGCCGTTGTTGTTGCCGCCCTGCGTCCGGGCCGCCTCGTCGCCGTGGGACAGCATGGGGACGCCCTGCGAGAGGAGCAGGGTGGCGAGGAAGTTCCGCATCTGGCGCTCGCGCAGGGCCGCGATGGCGGCATCCCCGGTGGGGCCCTCCACGCCGCAGTTCCAGGAGAGGTTGTCGTCGGTCCCGTCGCGGTTGTCCTCGCCGTTGGCGGCGTTGGCCTTGCGCTCGTAGGTCACGAGGTCGGCGAGCGTGAAGCCGTCGTGCGCCGTGACGAAATTGATGCTCGCGGACGGCAGGCGCCCGTCGGCGGCGTAGAGGTCGCTCGACCCGGTGAGGCGAAACCCAAGGTCGGCGGCCTGCCCGGCGTCTCCGCGCCAGAAGCGCCGAACGGTGTCGCGGTAGCGGCCGTTCCACTCGGCCCAGCCGGGCGGGAACCGCCCGACCTGATAGCCGTCGGGGCCGAGGTCCCACGGCTCGGCGATGAGCTTCACGCGCGCGAGCACGGGATCCTGCCGGATCGCGCCGAAGAACGGCGAGAAGGGATCCACGCCGTGGGGCCCACGCGCGAGCGTGGGGCCCAGGTCGAAGCGAAAGCCGTCCACGTGCATCTCCCGCACCCAGTAGCGCAGGCTGTCCATCACGAGCTGCAGCGCGCGTGGATGCCGGGCGTGCCAGGTATTGCCGCAGCCCGTCCAGTCGACGTAGGCGGCGCGGTCGGCGAGGTCGAGCCAGTAGTAGGCGCAGTTGTCCAGGCCGCGGAAGGCCAGCGTGGGCCCCCGCGCATCGCCCTCCGCGGTGTGGTTGTAGACCACGTCGAGGACCACCTCGATTCCCGCGCGGTGCAGCGCGCGCACCATGGTCTTGAACTCGGTCACCTGCTCCCCGCGCGTCCCAGTGGCGGAGAACCGCCCGTCGGGCGCGAAAAAGCCGATGGAGTTGTAGCCCCAATAGTTGGTGAGCCCGCGCGCGACCAGAGCGCGCTCGGACACCGCGTGGTGCACGGGGAGGAGCTCGATGGCGGTGACGCCGAGCCCGCGGAGGTAGTCGACCACGGGCGGTGCGGCCAGGCCGGCATAGGTGCCCCGGAGCGCGGGGGGCAGGTCGGGATGCCGCGCGGTCAGCCCCTTGACGTGGGCCTCGTAGATCACGGTGCGGTGCCACGGCGTGCTGGGCGGGCGGTCGCTCTCCCAGTCGAAGGTCCCGTCCACCACCACGCTCCGCGGCGTGAAGGGCGCGCTGTCCCGGCGGTCCGGCTCGACGCCGCCCGCCCCATGGCCGGATCGGTCTCCGAGGAGTGCGTCGTGCCAGGTCACATGCCCCGTGATCGCGCGCGCGTACGGATCCAGGAGGAGCTTGGCGGGGTTGAAGCGGTGGCCGTCACGGGGCGCGTACGGGCCATGCACGCGAAAGCCGTACAGCGTGCCGGGTGCCAGATCGGCCACGTGGGCGTGCCAGACCTGGTCCGTTCGATCGGTGAGGGCCACGCGTCGCGTCTCGCGCGCGGGGTCTTCCGCGTCGAAGAGGCAGAGTTCCACCGCGGTGGCGTGCTCGCTCCAGACCGCGAAGTTGACGCCGGCCCCGTTCCACGAGGCGCCGAGGGGGAAGGGCAAGCCGGGGCGGATGCGGGAAGCGCGTTGCGCCATCGGCTCAGGGGCCCGTCCGGCGCAGCGCGCCGAGCGGGGGCAGGCTCAGCGGCACCGAGTGCGACTGGACGTGCCACGCCACCGGCTCGCTGCGCATGCCGGGGCCGTTGCCGACATTGCTCCCGCCGTAGAGCGTGCGGACCGTATCGGCGGGAAGGCTCACGAGTCCCATTGTACCGGACGGGGCAGCGACGGACACGGCACGCGGAGCGACGCCCCGCGGCGGTTAGAAGGAGCGGATGAGGCGCTCGACCCTTTCGTCGTGACTCTGGAACGGATCTTTGCAGAGGATGGTCTCGCGCTCGGGGTCATTGAGCTTGAGATAGACCCAGTCCACCCGGTAGTCCTTGCCCTTGAGGTTGGCCTGGCGGATGAACTCACCGCGGAGGCGGGCCCGCGTCGTCTGCGGAGGGATGTGCTTGGCCCGCTCGATCTCCTCGTCGGTGGTGACGCGATCGAGGAGGTCGCGCTGGGCGAGCCGGAAGTACAGCCCCCGGTCCGGCCGGATGTCGTGGTATTGCAGATCCATGAGCGAGACCTTCGGATCGCGCCACGACAGCCGGTGCTTGACCATGTAGGCGTCGATCATCTTGTACTTGATGACCCAGTCCACCTCGCGGTCGAGCCGCATGGGATCGGTGTGGAGCGCCTCGATCACGTTGGTCCAGCGGGCGAGCACATCGCGGGTCACCGAGTCGGCGTCGATCGCCGCCACGTACCGCGTGGCGTGCTCGAGGTACTCGGTCTGGAGATCGAGGGCGGTGATCGAGCGACCGTCCTTGAGGCGCACCGTCTCCCGCAGGGTGGCGTCGTGGCTGATGTCGCGGATGGCCTGGACGGGCGACTGGAGGCTGTAGTCCTTGTCGAAGTGACCGTCCTCGATCATGTCGAGGATGAGCGCGGTGGTGCCCACCTTGAGGTAGGTCGCCACCTCGGACATGTTGGAGTCGCCCACGATCACGTGCAGCCGGCGGTACCGCTCGGCGTCGGCGTGCGGCTCGTCCCGCGTGTTGATGATGGAGCGCGACGAGGTGGTGGCGCCCGAGATTTCCTGGCAGATGTGCTGGGCCCGCTGGGAGAGACAGTAGTGGAAGCCGCGCGGGGTCTGGAGGACTTTGCCCGCGCCCGCGAAGATCTGCCGGGTCACGAAGAAGGGGATCAGCCCCTCCGCGAGTCGCTGGAAGGACACGTCGCGGCTCACCAGGTAGTTTTCGTGGCAGCCGTAGGAATTGCCGGCGGAGTCGGTGTTGTTCTTGAAGAGGAGGATGTTCCCGGAGATCCCGTCCTCGCGCAGCCGTTTCTCCGCCTGGTGGAGAAGGTCCTCGACGATCCGCTCGCCAGCCTTGTCGTGGGTCACCAGCTCGACGATGTCGTCGCACTCGGGCGTCGCGTACTCCGGATGGAAGCCGGTGTCGAGGTAGAGGCGGGCGCCGTTCTCGAGGAAGACGTTGGCGTTGCGGGCTCCGGGAATGACCTTCTCGAAGAGATAGCGGGCAACGTTGTCGGGCGAGAGCCGCCGCTGACCGTTGAGAGTGCAGGTCAAGCCGTACTCGTTCTCCATCCCGAAGATACGTCGCTTCATCTGGGCTTCAGGGTATCAGGCAGGGGGGCCGGGCGCAAGAATCGGACGCGCCCCGTCAGGCGGGCGCGGTGAGCAGCTGGTGGAGCACCTCAGGGGGGATGCGCCGGAACTTGCGGCGCTCCTTGGTGCGATCCAGCACGGCGACCTCCAGGTCGCGCTCGGTGAGCGTCTTGTTCTGGGTGACCATGAGGGCCCGTACGCCGAGCTGGAGCGCGGCGGCGAGGTCGAGGCCGTCCTTGAAATTCTCCTTGAGATAGCGCCGGATCTCGTCGGCCTGACCGCCCATCGCCGCGTAGTTCTTCTCATCCTCGATGGTCCCGTCGTAGAGGATGTGGTAGATTTCGTTCTTGCTGCCATTGGCGTCACCCACTTCGCAGACGAGCACCTCCACCTCGAAGGGCTTGATGTCCTGGGTGAAGATGTTGCCGAGCCCCTGCGAGTAGGCGTTGGCGAGGGACTTCGCGCTCACATCGCCTCGCGAGTAGGAGTAGCCCTTGACGTCGGCGTGACGCACCCCCGCCACCCGCAAGTTCTCGAACTCGTTGTACTTGCCCACCCCCGCGAAGGCGATGCGGTCGTAGATCTCGGAGATCTTGTGCAGGAGGGTGGAAGGGTTCTCGGCGACGAGAAGGATGCCCTCGCGGTACTCGATCGCGACGATGGCCTTCCCTCGGGAGATGCCCTTCCGGGCATACTCCGCCTTGTCCTTCATCATCTGTTCGGGGGAAACGTAGTAGGGCAGGGGCATCAGGCCGGACCTCTCGGCGCACACCTGGAGTTCGCTCGGCTCGCCTGCGGCTGCGCCTCGCACTGCCACATCTGTTCGGGCGAGACGTAGTAGGGCAGGGGCATCAGTTGCGTCCCCGATCGGCGAGGATCGCCTCGAGGTGGCGGCGGACATCGTCGTCCACCAGGTCGGTGATCCCGGAGCGGGTGATGGTCTTGATGGTGGGGAAGATCCCGCGCTGGAAGTCGGGCCCGCCGGTGCCGAGATCCTCGTCGGCGGCGTCGAGAAGGGCCTCGAGGGCCGCCCGCACCGCGTCGTCCTTGGGCATGTCGCGGCGGAAGCTCTTCTTCAGGGAATCGCGGGCGTCCTTGCCGCCCGAGCCCTGGGCGAAGTAGTCGGTCTCCTCGTAGCGGCCGCCGGTCACGTCGTATTTGAAGAGGCGGCCCAGTCCCGCCCGCTCGTCGAAGCCGGCGAAGATGGGGACGACCACGAGACCCTGCATCGCCATGGGCAGGTTGGCCCGGATCATCTGGCCGAGCCGGTTCGCCTTGCCATCGAGGGAGAGGTTCTCGCCCTCGACCTTCTCGTAATGCTCCAGCTCGGTCTGGAAGAGGCGCGCCATCTCCATGGCGGGGCCGGCGGCGCCCGCGATCCCGACCGCGGAGAGGTCGTCGGTCTTGAAGATCTTCTCGATGCGGCGGTGGGCGACCTGGTAGCCCTCGCTGGCCTGGCGGTCGCCCGCGATCACCACACCGTCACGGTAGCGGAGGGCGAGCACGGTCGTGCCGTGGGGCACCGAAGGCCTGCCTCCCTCCCCGGGCACCGCCATCTCCGTGCCGGGCAGGAGATGTGGCGCGGTCTGGCGCAGGTGCTCGACGAAGCTGGCGGTTGAGCGGCTCTCGAAGGCGCTCTCCCAGGCGTCCGGGGTCATACGTCGCCAGCCGGCTTACCCAAGTTCCGGAGAAGGTCGGCGGCGGTTGGTGAGTCGGCGAAGAGCTGGCGGACGTGCGCCTCGGTGCCGCGGAGCGGCTCCAGCATGAAGATCTTCTTGAGGGGGCCTTCCTTGAGGTCGAAGATCACCGAATCCCAGGACGCGGAGACGACCTCGTCCGAGTACTTCTGCAGGCACATGCCGCGGAAGTACGCGCGGGTGTCTTTCGGCGGGTCGTAGATGGCCTTGGTCACCTCGTCCTCGGTGAGGAGGCGGTCCACCGCGTCCGACTCCTCGAGCTTGTAGAAGAGACCGCGTCCGGGCCGGATGTCGTGGTACTGGAGGTCGATCATCGCGACCCGCGAGTCCGACCAGCCCAGCGAGTGCTTCTCCCGGTAGCGCTCGATGAGGAGGTACTTGATGACCCAGTCGAGCTCCCGGTCGCAGGTGAGGGGATCGCGGCCGAGCCGCGTGAGCACCGACTCCCAGCGCGTGAGCACGTCGTGCACCCAGGCCTCGGGGGCCCGCCCCTCGTAGTGCCGCTTGGCCTGCTTGAAGAACTCCCACTGCAGCTCCACCGGGGTGAGCTCCCGGCCGTCCTTGAGACGTACCGTCTCGCGGCAGGTGAGGTCGCGCGAGACCTTCCGGTAGCTCAGTACGGGATTCTCCAGCGAGAAGTCCTTGTCGATCGCGTCGTCCTCGATGAGGCCGAGCACGAGGGCGAGGGTGCCGCACTTGAGGTAATTGGCGGTCTCACTCATGTTGGCGTCGCCCACGATGACGTGGAGGCGCCGGTACTTCTCGGGGTCGGCGTGTGGCTCGTCCCGGGTATTGATGATCGGTCGGCTGTGCATGGTCTCCAGCCCGACCTCGGTCTCGAGGAAGTCCGCCCGCTGGGATATCTGGTAGTCGCAGTGCTCGGTGTTGTTCTCCGCGCCCACCTTGCCCACTCCCGTATAGACCTGGCGGCTCACGAAGAAGGGGAGGAGGTGCTGGACGATGCGGGCGAACGGCACCTTGCGGTCCATGAGGTAGTTCTCGTGGGTGCCGTACGAGTTGCCCTTCGAGTCGGTGTTGTTCTTGTAGATGAGGATGCGCTGCTCGGGCGGTGACACCGCCTCCGCTCGCGTGCGCGCGAGGTCGAGGATGCGCTCGCCCGCGCGGTCCCAAATCACGCAGTCCCGCGGGTTGGTCGTCTCCGGTGAGGAGTACTCCGGGTGGGCGTGGTCCACGTAGAACCGCGCGCCGTTGGACAGGATGAGGTTGATGAGCCGCGACTCTTCCTTGGACGGTACGTCCTTGTCCTCGGCATACTCGAACCCGCGCGCATCTCGCAGCGGGCTCTCCGCCTCGTAATCCCAGCGGATCCGCGAGGATCGATAGGTCTCGTAGGAGTTGATGAGGAGCAGCGAGGACAGGATCGGATTGAAGTCGGGCTGGTTCCGAACGAGAATGCCGTACTCGGTCTCGATCCCCATTACCTTCGGAAGCCCCATGAATCCCCCGCTCGCGGTCGACGGCTCGGCCTCCGCCGACACCACCTCGCCGACGTCGGGGCGGAGGGGGGCGCGGAGACGCGACGGGGGCGCGAAGCCCCCGCCGCGGCTAGGCCGGTGCGGCTACGCCGTTAGAGGTACTGGCCGGTATTGATGACGCGCTCGACGTCGCGCTTCTTTTCCTTCGTCTCGCCCATCAGGGGCTTCACGTAGACGATCCGCTCGCCCTTCTTGCCGGCGATCTTCGCCCAGTCGTCCGGATTCGTCGTGTTGGGCAGGTCCTCGTTCTCCTTAAACTCCTCGCGGACGGCGTTGATCAGGTCCTCGACCTTGATGCCCTTCTCGGCGGACTGGATATAGCGCTTGAGCGCCAGCTTCTTGGCCCGCCGCACGATGGACTCGATCATGGCTCCCGACGAGAAGTCCTTGAAGTAGAGGATCTCCTTGTCGCCATTGGCGTACGTCACCTCGAGGAACCGGTTGTCGTCGCCGAGATTGTACATCTCCTCCACGGTGGCGCGAATCATGGTATCCACCGTGGCCTGCATGTCGCCGCCGTGCTGCCGCACCTCGTCCTGGTGGATGGGGAGCTCGGTCGTCATGTACTTGTTGAAGATCTCTACCGCCGCCGCCCCGTCCGGCCGCTCGATCTTGATCTTCACGTCCAGTCGGCCCGGCCGCAGGATGGCGGGGTCGATGAGATCTTGCCGGTTGGAGGCCCCGATCACGATCACGTTCTTGAGATGTTCGACGCCGTCGATCTCGGCGAGGAGCTGGGGCACGATGGTCGTCTCGACGTCCGAGGAGATGCCGGACCCGCGGGTACGGAAGAGGGCGTCCATCTCGTCGAAGAACACCACCACCGGCACGTCCTCGGCAGCCTTCTCGCGCGCCTTGATGAAGATCTCGCGGATCTTCCGCTCCGTCTCGCCCACGTACTTGTTCAGGAGCTCGGGGCCCTTGATGTTGAGGAAGAAGCCCTTCACCTTCTCCCCGCGCTTCTCCGAGATGCGCGCGGCGAGGTTGTTGGCGACGGCCTTGGCGATCATGGTCTTGCCGCAGCCAGGGGGACCGTAGAGAAGCACGCCCTTGGGCGGAGCGAGGTGGTGCTCCTTGTAGTAGTCCGCGTAGAGGTACGGCAGCTCCACCGCATCCTTGATCGTCTCCAGCTGGGTGGTGAGTCCGCCGATGTTCTCGTAGCTGATGTCCGGCACTTCCTCGAGGGTGAGATCCTCGACCTCGCTCTTGGGCAGCTTCTCGAGCAGATAGCCGCTCTTGCCGTCCATGAGGATGTGGTCGCCGACCTTGAGCTTCTCGGTGCGGAGCGGATCGGCGATGATGCCGACCTTGTCCTCGTCGGCGCGCAGCGTCACCACCGCGCGAGCCTCGTCGAGCACCTCCTTGAGAATGACCACCTCACCCTGGATCTCGTAGCCGGCCGTCTCGACGACGTTGAGCCCCTCGTTCAGCACGAGCTCCTGACCGGGCTTGATGTCCTCGGACTTGATCGAAGGATGCAGGTTGACCTTCACCTTGCGGCCCTGCGAAAGGATGTTGACGGTGGCGTCCTCGTTGACGGAGAGATACACGCCGTAGGTCGAGGGAGGAGCGCAGAGCTTGTCCACTTCCTCGCGCAACGACGAGATCTGCTCGCGCGCCTCGTAGAGCGCGTTGACGAGCTTCTCGTTCTGGTTGAAGGACTGCACGAGCTGGCGGTTGGCCTCGCGCAGCTTGTTCTCGAGGACCATCGCCTCCTTCGGCGCGTCCTCGACCTTCTTCCGCAGGCGCACCGTCTCCGCCTCGAGGGAGCGCACGTAGGTCTGGAGATCCTGCACCTGCACCTCGTACTCGGTGAGGCGCCGGCGGTAGTTGGAGTCGGTCATGGGGAGGAACTTGGAGAGCCCCTTCATTCCATCCGACGCAGGCTCTCGATTCGCGTTCGGTTTCTTCTCGAACTCCTTCATGTCCGCCCGTTCCTTTCTCGGTGACTCAGCGGGCTTCGCGTCAGGCGCGCCCATCGGGGGCGAAAGTCCCCACGCGCGCCTCAGTATAGGGGCCGGTTTCGCGGCAAGTCAAGGGAATTGGCTCTGAACGACCGTTCACATCCATCGAATTCATATAACGTTTCCCTTGCTCCGACCCACTCCGCCATGTACACCGTTCACCGTGTCAAACCCCCCGTTGGAGAGCCCGGTTCCTCGCGCCTTCCGGGAGCCTTCGTCGCCCTTCTCCACGCCACTCCACTCACCGGGATGCATCTCGCTCTTTGTCCGGGGCAAGTTCAGTGCCACTCAGGGTCGATTCCCGGATCTCTGCGTATCCAATGAGATGGCCCGAGCATCATCGCACAACCCTGTATGAGCGACCCCCGAACCACCCAAAAAGTGCCGCCGGAGGGGACGAAAATTTGCCGAGGTGTGTGGGCATCGCCACCTCCGGGGTTCGGGCGTATAACTACGGCATGCGCGCTCTCGCCGCTCGGGCCGTCGTCCTGGCCGTCGTGCTCGCGCTTCCCGCCGACCCCGCGACCGCTCAGGGCGGGATCCTCCGAGTCGGTGTGCCCGCTCTGCCGGCGACGCTCGATCCGGCGCTTGCCGCCGATGCCGCGACCGGAATGCTGGCGCGTCAGATCTTCGACACCTTGCTCCAGTACCGGGAGGCCTCCAGCGACGTCGAGGCCGGGCTCGCCACCCAGTGGCAGGTCTCGCGTGATGGCCTCGCCTGGTCGTTCCGGCTTCGCGAGGGCGTCCGGTTCCACGACGGCGCTCCGCTCACCGCCATGGACGTCGCGGCGAGCCTCGAGCGCCTGCTCTTCCCCGGCGCCCCGAACGCCCCCTCGACCAACCAGGTGGTGCCGCGGCTCCTCCGCGGCGCCCCGGGCGTGGTCAAGGCCATCAAGGTCCCCGATCAGCGCACGGTGCAGATCGCCCTGAACCTGCCCTACGCGCCGCTCCTCACGGTCCTCGCCCATCCCGCGCTGTCGATCGTCCGCGTCACCACCGGGTCCGACGGGGCGCCCCGCTGGCTCGGTACCGGCGCCTTCCTCCTGGCCGAGACGGCCCCCGGGCGCGTGGTGCTGGAGGCCAATCCGGCCCACTGGGGTGGCGCGCCCCGCTCGAGCCGCGTTGTCTTCGTGGAGCAGGGCGACGATGCGCGCGCCGCCGCCGAACTCGACGCGCGGGCGCTGGACCTCTACGTCCCTGCCGGGGCGCCGCCGCGCCTCGCCGGCGCACTCGCGGTCCCGGGCTGGCGCATCGGCTATCTGGCGCTGCACACCGAGCGAGAGCCGTTCCTCCGGAAGCGGATCCGTCAGGGCGTGGCCGCCGCCCTCGATCAGAGCGCGCTGGCTGCCGCTTTGGAGCCCTATGCGGTCCCCCTCACCACTCCCTTGCCGCCCGGGGTGTGGGGCCATCAGCCGGCGGGCAAACCGCCCGACAACCGCGCCGAGACGGCTCGCCGCCTCCTCGTGGAGGGTGGGGCGCTGCGTGCGATCTCGGTGGCGCTCATGGTGACGCCGGTGGCGCCCCCGCTCGACGGGGGACGCGTCGCCGAGGCCCTGCGCGAGGCCCTCGCCCCGGGCGGCGTCAATCTCTCCTTGGCCGCCCTGACCCCTGAGACGGCGATCCGGCTCGCCCAGAACGGCGAGCACCAGATGGCGCTCGCGGAGGCCCAGGTGGACGGGGGCGACCCGCACCTGCTCCTCTACCCTCTCTCCACGAGCGAGGGCGCGCGCAAGGGCGCGCTGGCCTGGAATCTGTCCTTCTACCGGAACCCGCGGCTCGACGATCTCCTCATCCGCGGCAGCCAACTCTCCGGTCGCGTCGAGCGCCAGCGGGTCTACGCCCGGGCCCAGGCCTTGCTCGCCGAGGAGGCCCCCTGGCTGCCCCTCTACGCGCGGCTGCACTGGGTGGTCGCGCGGCCAGAGGTGCGTAACCTGCGTCTGCATCCGAGCGGATTTCATCGGCTCGATCGCGTGCTGGTTGGCCCCTGAGAGACGACGCGCGGGTCCGGCGCGGTGGACTTGGCTGGGGCCGCGTGATAGAAAAGCCAGGACTGAGAGGCCTTCCCCGTCACGTCGATGCCATCGATCAGCGACACCGTCACCGAGATGGTCCAGTGGGTGTTCCCCGAGCACGCGGGCGCGCCCGGGCAGATCCACGGCGGGCGGATGATGCAGTGGATCGCCACCGTCGGCACCATT
>JBKPDT010000188.1:0-10923 GCA_046728035.1 Candidatus Methylomirabilota bacterium
CCGCGCGGCTGGAGGTGATCGATCGCATAGGCGGTCGTCTTGCCGGCGCGGTCGGAGACGAGGGCGCCGTTAGCGCGATGCGGGATGTCGCCCTGCCACTCCGCGTAGCCGTCGAAGAGGTGGTTGAGGAGCCCGGTGCCGCGGGTGTCGGTCAGGAACTCCGAGCGGTAGCCGATGAGCCCGCGGGAGGGGATGCGGTACTCGAGGCGGACGCGCCCGGTGCCGTGATTCACCATCTTGGTCATCTGGCCCTTGCGGGGCCCGAGCTTCTGCGTCACCGCCCCGATGAACTCCTCGGGGATGTCCACCACGAGGTGCTCCATCGGCTCCAGCGTCCGGCCGTCCACTTCCTTGGTGATGATCTGGGGCTTGCCGACCTCCATCTCGAAGCCTTCCCGCCGCATCATCTCAATGAGGATGGCGAGCTGGAGCTCGCCGCGGCCGGAGACCCGGAAGGTGTCGGGGGAATCCGTCTCCTCGACGCGGATGGCGACGTTGGTGCGCCGCTCCTTCCAAAGCCGCTCGCGGAGCTGGGTGGAGGTGACGAACCGGCCCTCCCGCCCCGAGAACGGCGAGACGTTGGCGGAGTAGAGCATGGACACGGTGGGCTCGTCGATGTGCATGACGGGCAGGGCCACCGGCCGCTCGAGCTCCGCGATGGTCTCGCCGATCTCCACCGCCTCGATGCCCGCCACCGCCACCAGCTCGCCCGCGGTGGCCTCGGGGATCTCCACGCGCTTGAGTCCCTCGTAGCCGTAAAGGACGGTCACCTTGCCCGGCTCCACGCTGGCGTCGCGATGCACCACCGCCACGCGGTCGTACTGGCGAATGCGCCCGTTGACGATGCGCCCGATCACGAGGCGCCCCACGTAGTCGTCCCAGTCCAGCGAGGTCGCCCGGAGCTGCAGGCCCATCTCGGGGTCGAAGCGCGGCGGCGGGATGGCGGCGACGAGCGTCTCGAAGAGGGGCGCGAGGGTCTTGCCCTCCTCCTCCAGCGAGCGCTTGGCGATGCCCTTGCGCGCGTCGGTGTAGAGGACGGGGAACTCGAGCTGGTCCTCGGTGGCGTCGAGGTCGATGAAGAGGTCGTAGACCTCGTCGAGCACCTCGGCGGCGCGCGCGTCCTGCCGGTCGATCTTGTTGATGACGACGACGGGGATGAGCTGGGCCTCGAGCGCCTTCTTGAGCACGAAGCGCGTCTGGGGCAGCGGCCCCTCGGCGGCGTCCACGAGGAGGAGGACTCCGTCCACGAGGGTCAGCGTGCGCTCCACCTCGCCGCCGAAGTCGGCGTGGCCCGGCGTGTCCACGATGTTGATCTTCACGTCCTTGTAGTGGATGGACGTGTTCTTCGCCATGATGGTGATGCCCTTCTCGCGCTCGAGGTCGATGGAGTCCATGACCCGCTCGACCACGTGCTCGTTGGCGCGGAAGATCCCCGACTGCCACAGCATGGCGTCCACGAGGGTGGTCTTGCCGTGATCGACGTGCGCGATGATGGCGACGTTGCGGATGTCCGGGCGCGACTGCATGTCTTCACTTTAGCACGGGCCTAGCCAACCACGCGCGGCCTGAGGCATAATGGCCGCATTCCGCATTCGAGGAGGCCTCCCGTGCGATTGAATTCCCTCGTGACCATCGCGTGCGCGCTCTCGCTCGCGGCCGGGCTGGGCGGGGCGCCGACGTCCGCGCTCGCCCAGGCGCCGAAGCCGGCGGAGCCGCCTGCGGCCAAGCCGGACGCCAAACCCGCCGAGCCCAGGAAAGGATCCAAGCCCGTGAAGCAGACAGCCGTGATCACCATGGAGAAGGGCGGCGACATCGTGATCGAGTTCTACCCGGAGGACGCGCCCAAGACGGTGGACAACTTCGTCAAGCTCGCCAAGAAGGGCTTCTACGACGGGCTCACCTTCCACCGCCGCGAGGAGCGCTTCGTGATCCAGGGGGGCGATCCCAAGGGCAACGGCACCGGCGGCCCCGGCTACACCATCCCCGCGGAGTTCAACAAGCAGAAGCATGTGCGCGGCGCGGTGGCGATGGCGCGGACCCAGGATCCCAACTCGGCGGGGAGCCAGTTCTACATCTGCCTCGCCCCCGCGAACTTCCTCGACGGCCAGTACACCGTCTTCGGCATCGTGACCAAGGGCATGGACGTGGCGGACAAGGTGAAGGTGGGCGACAAGATGAAGACGGTGAAGATCGTCGAGCCGGCCCAGTAGCCATGTCCTGGTCGCTCCTCATCAAGAACGGCACCGTGGTGAATGGCAGCGGCGTGCCGGCCGTCCCCGCCGACGTCGCCCTCGAGGGCGACCGGATCGCCGCCATCGGGCCCGACCTCACCGGCGAGGCCGCGCGCACCATCGACGCGCGCGGCCTCATGGTGGCGCCGGGCTTCATCGACATCCACTCGCACTCGGACCTCGTTTACCACACCTGTCCCTCCGCGGAGTCGAAGGTGCGCCAGGGCGTCACCACCGAGGTGGTGGGGATGTGCGGGTTCTCGCCCGCGCCCATCGCCCCCGGCCGCTTGGAGATGGTGCGCGACTGGATGGGCGGCATCGGCGAGCAGCCCCACGCCACCTGGCAGACGTTCGCGCAGTACCTGGACCACGTGCGCGGGCTCGGCCTCTCCGTCAACGTGGCGCAGTTCGTGGGCCACGGCGCCCTTCGCCTCGCCACCGCGGGCGCGGAAGCGCGGCCGGTCACCGCCGACGAGCAGCGCCAGATGGAGCGTCTCCTCGCCGAGGGCATGGACGCCGGGGCGTTCGGCTACTCCACCGGCCTCGTCTACGCCCCGAGCGTGTTCAGCAATACCGAGGAGCTGACCTCGCTCGCCCGGAGCATGGCCGGGCGCAACGGCCTTTACTTCTCCCACATCCGCGGCGAGGCGGGCACCCTCGAGACCGCCCTCGAGGAGGCCATCCGCATCGGCGAGCAGGCCGGCGTGCCCGTGCAGGTGGCCCACGTGAAGGCGGCGGGGCGCGAGAACTGGGGGAAGATGGACCGGGCGCTCCGCGCGTTCGACGTCGCGCGCGCCCGGGGGCTGGACATCACCGGCGACGTGTACCCCTATCCCGCGGGCAGCACCAAGATGGACAGCCTCCTGCCGGGCTGGATGCAGGACGGCGGCATCGCCAAGCTCCTCGAGCGCCTCGCCGACCCCAAGGCCCGCGAGCGCGCCATCCGCGACTGCCTGGTCGCGGGCGAGCGCTGGGGCAGCGCTTCGGGCTCCACCGGCTGGGACGAGATCATGATCGCCACCTGCTCGAAGCCCGAGCTCGAGGGCCTGAGCCTCGCCGAGCTGGCCCGGCGCACCGGCCGCGAGCCCGCCCACGCCATGATGGATCTCGTCCTCTCGGAGAAGGCCACCGTCGCCATGATCTCCTTCTCCCAGAGCGAGGAAAACGTGGCGAACGCCACCGCCTACGCCCACTCGATGATCGGCTCTGACTCGCTCTCGCTCCACGCCGGGCCGGGGCCCCATCGCGGCAAGCCCCACCCCCGCAGCTACGGGACCTTCCCCCGCGTGCTCGGGCGCTTCGTCCGCGAGCGGCGGCTCTTCTCCTGGGAGTCCGCCGTGCAGAAGATGACGGGCATGCCCGCGGCGAAGCTACGGCTGAAGGACCGCGGGCTCCTGCGTCCCGGCTACGCGGCCGATCTCGCCCTGTTCGATCCCGGGACCGTGCAGGACGAGGCCACCTTCCCGGACCCGCACCGCCATCCGACCGGGATCCCCTACGTCATCGTCAACGGCCGGGTGGTGGTGGACGGCCCGCGCTTCAACGCGGTGCCGGCGGGCCGGGTGCTGACGCCTCGAGGCTGAGCGCGCCGTCCGTGTGACCGAGCCCCAGTACCTCTACCTCACCACGCGCGGGCGGAAGAGTGGCCAGCCGCGCCAGATCGAGATCTGGTTCACGCGCTACGAGGGCCGCTACTACCTCGTGGCCGAACATCGCGAGCACGCCCACTGGGTGCGCAACCTCCTCGCCAACCCGCATGTCCAGGTGCGGGTGGGCGACGGGCGCTTTCCCGCCCGGGCCCGCGTGGTGGACGCGCGCAAGGAGCCGGCCCTGGCCCGAGAGATCCGGGCGCGCTCCGAGAAGAAGTACGGGTGGGGTGACGGCCTGGTCGTGGAGCTCGACCCCGCCGGCCCGCCCCGCTGACCCTCCGCGACCGGGACGCCTCGGAGTTGACGGGGCCTCTCACTCACATATATGCTCTCCAGAGCATCATGGGATGCTCGGAGGCCACCCTGACGATCTCGCGGATCTTCCTGTCCCTGGCGCTCATCATCGCGACGGCCGCGCCCGCCCTTGCCCAGCCTACGGTCGTCATCCTGTCCACCACCACGAGCACGCAGGACTCGGGGCTCCTCGACGTCCTCGTGCCGCTGTTCGAGAGGAAATCCGGGGTGAGCGTGAAGACCATCTCGGTGGGCACCGGCCAGGCGCTGGCGCTGGCCGCCCGCGGCGAGGCCGACGTGACCCTGGCGCATGCGCCCGCGCTGGAGAAGAAATACGTCGAGGACGGGAAGATGCTCAATCGCCGCCTCGTCATGTACAACGACTTCGTCATCATCGGCCCCGAGAGCGATCCCGCGCGGATCAAGGGACGGCCGAAGGTGGTGGAGGCGTTCAAGCGCATCGCGGCCGGCCAGGCCCGCTTCGTCTCGCGCGGTGACAAGTCCGGCACCCATATGCTCGAGCTGGGCTTGTGGCAACAGGCGGGCGTCGAGCCGAGGGCACCCTGGTACATAGAATCGGGGCAGGGGATGGGCACTACCCTGGGCATCGCGAACGACCGGCGCGCCTACACGATCACGGACCGCGGCACCTGGCTCGCGTTCCAGAAGCGCGTCAGCCTGCCCATCCTCGTCGAAAAGGACCGGCCGCTGTTGAACATCTACTCGGTGATGGAGGTCAACCCGGCCAATGGCCCTCGCGTGAACGCCGCCGGCGGCAAAGCCTTCGCCGACTTCATGCTCTCCCCGGAGGTCCAGGCTGTCATCAAGTCCTTCGGCGTGGACAAGTACGGCCTGCCGCTGTTCATCCCCATCGCCGGCAAGAAGGACGAGGACTTCTAGCCCGCCCGGCCCGGGGGCTGCGCCATGGGGCTGATAGCCGACGGCGTTCTCGAGGCGCTCCGCCTCCTGCTGATGGGCGACCCGGAGGTGTGGCGGATCACTCTCCTCTCGCTCCAGATCTCGGGCGCGGCCACCCTGCTCTCGCTCGTGGTCGGCATCCCCGCCGGCACCGCGCTCGCCCTCACGCGCTTCCCCGGCCGCGGCCTGGTGGTGAGCCTCGTGAACACGGGGATGGGGCTCCCGCCCGTGGTGGTCGGGCTCTTCGTCACGATCCTCCTCTGGCGCAACGGCCTTCTCGGCGCCCTCGAGCTGCTCTACACGCCAACGGCCATGGTGCTGGCCCAGCTGGTGATCGCCACGCCCATCGTCACCGGCCTCACCCTCGCCGCCGTGCAGCAGATCCCCGAGCGCTTCCGTCTCCAGATCCTGGCGCTGGGCGCCTCCCGCCTTCAGATGACCTGGGTGCTCGTCAAGGAGGCCCGCCTGCCCATGCTCGCCGCGATGATGGCGGGCTTCGGCGGCGTGATCTCCGAGGTCGGCGCCTCCATGATGGTGGGCGGCAATATCAAGGGCTCCACGCGGGTCCTCACCACCGCCACCGTGCTCGAGACCGGCAAGGGCAACTTCGACATCGCGATCGCGCTGTCCGTCATCCTCCTCGCCATCACGTTCCTCGTGAACTGGGCCCTCACCTCGATCCAGCAGCGCCGGCGCGTCTGAGGGCGTCGGGTATACTCGCGTCATGCTGTCCGCCATGCTTGCCGGGCTCGTCCTTCTCGCCGCGTTCGCCCCTTCCGCTGTCGCGCAGGCGCGGCCTCCCTCGCTCACCGTCTATGGCGCCGCCGACCTCGCCCTGGCCTTCAAGGAGATCGTCCCCCTCTTCGAAAAGGCATCGGGCACCAAGGTGACCCTGGTCCTCGGCTCCACCGGCAATCTCGCGAAGCAGATCGAGCACGGCGCGCCCGCCGACGTGTTCTTCGCGGCCAACGTGAGCTTCGTTGATGACCTCCATGCCAAGGGAGCCGTCATTCCCGAGACCCGCCAGCTCTATGCGCAGGGACGCATCGTTCTGGCCACCTCCGAGAAGACCGGAGTTCGCCTGGCCGGGCTCGGCGACCTCACGCGGCCGGAGGTCCGGAAGATCGCCATCGCGAACCCGGAGCACGCCCCCTACGGCCGCGCCGCGCAGGAAGCCCTCCGGGCCTCCGGGCTCTGGGAGAACGTGAAGGCCAAGCTCGTCTACGGGGAGAACATCCGCCATACCCTGCAGTTCGTGGAGACGGGCGCGGTGGACGCAGGCATCGTGGCGCTCTCGGTGGTGAACGTGCCCGGCATCGTCCACGTGGGGATCGACCCCGCCCTGCACGCGCCCCTCAACCAGATGGCGGCGGTGGTGAAGCGAAGCCCGCGCCCCGAGCTCGGGCTGGCGTTCATCCAGTTCGTGAACGGGCCCGACGGGCGGCTTATCATGCGACGCTACGGCTTCCGTCTGCCCGGCGAGTTCTGAGCCGACGTGGATCTGTTCCCCGTCCGCCTTTCCTTCCAGGTGGCGGTGAGCGCCACCGTCCTCACCCTGGCCGCGGGGCTGCCGCTGGCATGGGTCCTCGCCCGGCGCCGCTTCCCCGGACGTGACGTCCTCGAGGCGGCGGTCGTGCTTCCCCTCGTGTTGCCGCCCACCGTGCTCGGTTACTACCTCCTCGTCCTCATCAGCACACGCGGGCCGGTCGGGAAGGTCATGGAGGCGATCGGGATCGAGCTGGCCTTCACGTGGCGGGCGGCGGTCCTCGCCGCCTGCATCGGCTCCATCGCGCTTCTCGTGAAGGCGGCCCAGGCGGGCTTCGAGTCGGTGGACACGCGACTCGAGCAGGCGGCGCGTACGCTCGGGCGCTCCGAATGGAGCATCTTCTGGTCCGTCACCCTTCCTCTCGCGTGGCGGCCGGTCTTCGCGGGGACCGTGCTCGCCTTTTGCCGCGCGCTCGGCGATTTCGGGATCACCCTGATGGTGGCGGGGAGCATTCCCGGATCCACCCAGACCATGCCGCTCGCGATCTACGATCACGTTCAGGCCAACCAGATGCGCGAGGCCGACCTGCTCTCGCTCATGGCCGTGGGAAGCGTCCTTCTCCTGTTGATGGGGATCGGCCGGCTCGCCCGGCTGCGGTTCTAGGCCCCCGTGCTTTCCCTCGCCATCCGCCGCCGGCTGCCGGGATTCGAGCTCGACGTCGCCTGGGACGCGGAAGAGCGGGTCGTCGCGCTGTTCGGGCCCTCCGGCGCCGGCAAGACGCTCACGCTGCAGTGCCTGGCCGGCCTGAGCCGGCCCGACGTTGGCCGCATCGTGGTGAACGGGCAGGTGTTCTTCGACAGCGCGGCGGCGGTCGACGTCCGGCCCCAGGCGCGACGCCTCGGTTACGTCTTTCAGGGCTATGCCCTCTTCCCCCACCTGAGCGTTGCCCAGAACGTGAGCTTCGGCCTGCGCGGCTGGCCGCGCGCCACGCGTCAGCGGCGAACGGGCGAGGTGCTCGAGCGTCTTGGGCTCGCGCCGCTCGCGGCCCGCCGGCCGCGTGAGCTGTCCGGGGGTCAGCAGCAGCGGGTGGCGCTCGGCCGCGCACTCGCGGTGGATCCCCTTCTCCTGTTGCTCGACGAGCCGCTCTCCGCGCTCGACCAGCCGCTCCGTGAGGCGCTCCGGGACGACCTGCGTCGGGTCCTCGACGAGTGGCAGATCGCCGCGGTCGTGGTGACGCACGACTTCACCGAGGCGTACCGCCTGGCCGACCGCATCGTGGTCTACGAGAACGGACGCGTGATCCAGTCGGCCCCGCGCGCGGAGCTGCTCTGGCAGCCCGCCTCCCAGGCGGTGGCCCGCGTCATGGGGCTCACGAACGTGCTCCAGGGCATCGTGCTCAAGGCCACGCCCGAGCGCATCCAGTTCCGCTGGCGGGGGCAGACCCTGGAGGCGGTGAACTCGCCCACGCGCTCCTATCTGCCCGCGCCCGAGAGCACCCTCGGCTTCTTCGTCCGCCCCGAGTACGTGCGCCTGATCCGGAAGGACCGCGGAATCGCCGACCCCGCACACCACATGAACGTCATGTCGGGCCACATCGTCCGCGAGGCGGACTTCGGGACCACGTGGACCCTGTACATCCGCCTCGACGAGCCGGGCGAGCCCGCCCAGGGCGACCACGACATCGAGGTGGAGGTGCCCCGCCTCGTCTACGAGATCCTCGAGATCGAACGCGACCGCCACTGGCAGTTCTCCATACACCGCGGCTCCATCCACGTCCTGCCGTCGGCATGAGCGCGCCGGGCCGGCCGGTCGTCGAGCTGGAGGGCGTGCGCGTGGCCCACGCGGGCCGCGCCGTGCTCGACGTGCGCGAGCTCACGGTGCGCGAGGGCGAAACCCTCGGTGTGATGGGACCCAATGGCGCGGGCAAGTCCACCCTCCTCCGTGTCGTGGGCCTGCTCGAGACCCCGTCCTCTGGCGCCGTGCGCTTCCGCGGCGAGACGGTGACGCCGGCGCGAGGCCTCGCCGTCCGGCGACGCATGGCGAGCGTGTTCCAGGAGCCTCTGCTCGCCGATGCCACCGTGTTCGACAATGCCGCCCTCGGCCTTCGGTTCCGCGGCGTGCCACGCCAGGTGGAGCGCGCGCGCGTCCTCTCCTGGCTTGAGCGCTTCGGAGTGGCGGCACTCGCTCCGCGCCAGGCCCGCACGCTCTCCGGCGGCGAAGCCCAGCGCGTAGCCCTGGCACGCGCGCTCGTGCTCGAGCCGGAGTTGCTGCTCCTCGACGAGCCCTTTTCCGCCCTCGATCAGCCCACGCGCGAGACGCTGATCCAGGACCTCCGCGGCATTCTCCGCGCCGATCGGGTGACGACCGTCCTTGTAACCCATCATCGTGGCGAGGCGCTGGCCATAGGCGACCGCCTCGCGGTGCTCATCGGCGGGCTCATCCGACAGACGGGTCCGGCCGGCGAGGTCTTCCGCGCTCCCGCCTTCGAGGAGGTGGCCCGGTTCGTCGGGCTCGAGACCATCCTCGACGGCCGGGTGGTCGAATGCCAGAGCGGTCGGGCGGTGGTGGAGGCCTTGGGACATCGCCTGGAGGTGGCGGCGCGGGCGTCCCCGGGCGAGCGCGTGCTCCTCGCCCTTCGACCCGAGGACCTGCGTATCGCGCACCCAGGGGGCGCACCGGCCGGGGGAAACCGACTCGATGGGCGCGTCGCCCACATCGTGCCTGCTCCCCTGCATGTGCGCGTCGTCATTGACTGCGGGTTGCCCGTGATCGCCGTGGTCACTCACCGCGTCGCCGAAGAGTTGGCCCTGGCACCGGACTCGCCGGTATCGGTTTCATTCACACCCGATGCGCCGCATCTGCTGCGCCCCGGCCCACCTGGCCGGCCCGCCGCGGCGAGCCTTGACACTGCCACGCGCGCGGGGGTATAAGCCGAAGAAAGAAGCCGGCCCCGCAGTCAGTTGGCCCGCACGGAACAGCGAGGCAGGGGGAGGCCCGATGGGTGTGCCGGAAGACGTGATACACGAAGCGCTGCTGACTCCCCGCCTCGACCGCCGCGATTCCCACGACGCAAGCCCTATCCAGGGAGGTACCCATGCCTGATCCGGAACCGTTGATCGAGCGGCTGTCCGCCGACAATCACGAATTCCGCAGGCTCCGCGAGGAGCACAAGAAGTACGAGGAAGAGCTGGTGATGCTGAACGGCCGCGGCTTCCTCTCGGCCGAGCAGCACTGGCGCGTCAGCGAGCTGAAGAAGCTCAAGCTGATCGCCAAGGATCGCATGGAGGCGATGGTCCGGCAGTACCGCGCCTCCGCGCACGCCTGATCGCGTTCTAGGCGTTCGGTCGCATGGGCTCTTCCCGGGGGAGCGCGGGCTTCCGAGGCCTCTCTCATCTCACCCCCCGGGGCGACGCCCGTATGGTGGACGTCTCCGCCAAGTCGGAGACGGCCCGTGAGGCCGTGGCGCGCGCGACGCTCAAGGTCAAGGCGGCGACCCTCGCCGCCGTTCGCGCCGGACAGATGGCGAAGGGCGATGTGCTCGGCGTGGCCCGCACCGCCGGCATCATGGCCGCCAAGCGCACGCCCGACCTGATCCCTCTCTGCCACCCATTGCGGATCACCGGCGCCGACATCACCTTCGCCCTCGACGCCCGCGCCTCGACCATCACCGTGGAGGCGCGGGTGCGCACCGTGGACAAGACGGGCGTGGAGATGGAGGCGCTCACCGCCGCCGCGGTCGCGAGCCTCACCGTGTACGACATGGTCAAGGCGGTGGACCGCGGCGTCACCATCACGGCTTTGCGCCTGATCGAGAAGTCCGGCGGCAAATCCGGCCACTGGAAACGGCCGGGTCGCGGCGACTAGACATGCGCACCGCCATCATCCACTCCGACGACTGGCGCCGCTTCGACTACGGCCCCGAGCATCCCCTGCGCATGGAGCGCCTCGGCCTCACCTGGCGCCTCATCGAGGCCTACGGGCTGACCGCGCTCCCCCAGGCGAAGGTCGTGGCGCCGGAAGTCGCCCCCGTGGAGGCGATCACGCGCTTCCACACGCGCGAGTACGTCGACATCCTCCGCGCGGTGAGCGCGGGCGACTGGGTGCCGCATGCGGTTCGCTACGGCCTCGGCCCCGGCGACAATCCGATCTTCCCCGGCCTGTGGGAGGCCGCGCAGCTCGCCGCGGGCGGCTCCATCCGGGCCGCCCAGCTCGTGGCCGATGGTGAGGTGGACCGCGCCTTTCACTTCGCGGGCGGCCTCCACCACGCCATGCCCGACCGCGCCTCGGGGTTCTGCTACGTCAACGACGCGGTGCTCGCGATCATCACCCTGCGCCGCCGCGGCCT
>JBKPDT010000189.1:0-3758 GCA_046728035.1 Candidatus Methylomirabilota bacterium
TAACCCAACCCACGTCACCGTCAGGGGACGACGACGATCAGGATCCCTTCCACGCCACGGTATCCGTCGACTAGGGACCGAACGGCGCGGGGCGGCGGGCCGGAGGCATCTCTCCGGCCTGCCGCCCAACTCCTTTCGATCACCGGGGCGATTCGAGAGCGGAGCGCTATCTCAGCTACCGCTCGGTCGCGTAGGTGAGCATGAGCACGCCGGTGGTCGTCGGGGCCGCGTCGAGAAGGCGGAGCCGGTGAGGGTGGTCCATGGCGTGGAACGGGCGCTTGACGGTGCCGAGTAGCAGCGGATGGAGGAAGAGGCGATGTGCCTCGTCCACGTACGGCGCGCTCCAGCCCCCGTGTTCGAACCCTCCGTCGCGGTCCTCGTCCGGGGAGCCCAGACCCTGCATGACCCCTCGAGCGTTACGAACACGACGACCACGAGCGATCCCATCGCCATGTCTCCGTTCCGTCGGTCGAAGGTCGTTGCCGATCGTGTCGTTCACACCTCGACGATCTCGAGGCCGTTGCCGTCCTGGTCGCGGATGGCGAACATGGCGGGCGCCTCGGACCAGCGCAGCATTTCGCCGACGTCGACGCCGCGGCGCTGCAGGTCGGCGTGGACGGCGTCGGCGTCCGGGGTGATGAGCCGGATGCCGGTCTCGACGCCGCTGGGGACGCCGTCACGCTCGGGGACGAGCGCGATCGTGACCGGAGCACCGGCGGGTGCGACCTCGATCCACCGTCCGCCGAACTGTTCGAGCGGGACGTCGAGGCGCTTCTCGAAGCCGAGCGTCTCGACGTAGAAGTCGACGGCGCGATCCTGATCCGTGACCGGTACGCCGACGGTGTACACACCGGTGATCGGGGCGGCTGTCTTGCCATTCATCTCGTCGTCCTCCTGGTCAGTTGGTTGACGTTGTCCGGACCGGAAGCGGTCAGGTCTGTGACTGAGCCTGGGAGTACTGGAGCGACCCGGGTGTGTCCAGCAGTTCCCCCGTCTCGAGCAGGGTCTTGAGACCGGACAGGATCATCGGCCAGCCGCCGTAGAGCTCGGGGTTCGCGTCCAGCGGTAGCTGGTCATGGGTGACGGTGAGCCGGCAGGAGGTGCCGACGGGCTCGATCTCCCAGGTGACCCTGGTGGTGCCCTGTGCCTTGACCTCGTCGCTCCAGAGCGCGTCGAAGGTCTGGACGAGCAGGCGCGGCGGGTCGACTTCGACGTTCCTTCCAGCAGCGATGTCCACCACGCCTGGGACGCTCGCCTTGTACGCCGAGCCGGGCGTCCAGTCCGAGTGCGTCTCGACGCCGAAGCTGTACTGCTTGCGTTGATCTGGGTCGGTGATCGCCTCCCACAGCCGCTGCCGGGTGGTCTTGATGAAGACCTCGAACACCGCAGTGCCAGCGGCGACCGGCGCCGTCCCGTCGGCCCATGAGACCGTCATGACTGTCGTGGCGTCTTCCATGGTGTCGTCCTCCAGGTAGGTCTTGAGGCCGCTGAGCGTGGCCGCCCAGGGTTCGGCGTACTTGCTCACCCACCGGTCGTGGACGAGCCGGATCGGCACGGGGTTCAGGAAGTGGAACTTCTCGCGGCCCTGCCGCCTGGTCGTGACCAGGCCGGCTTCCTCGAGCACGCCCAGGTGCTTCATCACCCCGAAGCGGGTCATCGGCAGCCGCCCCTGCAGAGCGGTCAGTGTCTGCCCGTCCTGCTCGAACAGCTCGTCGAGCAGGCTTCGGCGGGTCGGATCGGCCAGGGCCTTGAACACGGCGTCGATGCCGCCGAACTATAGGTGACCGTTTGGTCACCTGTCAACGCGGTTGGATCGAGGATTCGCGGGTCGCGACGATCGTGTCGAACGCCGCATGACCGGCGGGCATGAATCGCCGGCACCGCGAACAGCTCCGCGTCGCCCACTACGCACACACCGACGTCGCACACGCCCGTCGTTACGGTCGGGCCGCGTCCGCACCCTTCTCTAGCCGCGACCGCCGATCAGGTCGAACGGTCGTGGCGAGGAGCGCTCCGAGCCCACCAATCCGGCTCTTCACCGCGCCCGCGCAGGTACGTCAGGGTGTTCGCGGCCTGCAACCATTGGGCGCCGGTCGAACCGCAGAACTTCCAAAGATCCCCAGCGGCCCGCTTGTAGCGGTGGATGAGGTCGTCGAGGTCGAACTCGTCGATCTCGCCGGAGTCGAGCTGCTCGAAGCCCGCCCGCACCCGGTCGAGCAGTGCGCGCAGTTGCTCCTGGTGATAGGCGGCTATCAGTTCCCGCGCCGCTCGACGCCTCGCCTTCTCACCTGAAGCGCTGGCGGCACTGCCTGCCCCGGCCACGATCTGAAGCTACCGCGGCGGCGGCGCGCGGTTGCCGCCGTATCGAAGAGCGGTGTCAGGCGCTACGACATGCTTGCGGGATCACCGGCCCACCTAACACTTCGGGCCGGCCGCTCACTGCGAATCAATCCGATCCTGGAGTGCGACCGAGCGGACATCTTGCGCGTGACTGCTCGGGAGACGTCCGTCGACGCGCCGACAGCCCGGCCTGCTCGAGTGTCGTGTCGAGGCGCCGAACCGGCTGCCCGGGTTCCGGGGAGCCGGCCCGGCCGAGGGGCTGCGATGCTGGTTCGGTCGGCACCCCCTGATCGCGGAGGATCGGCATGGACATCGGAATAGGCCTGCCCAACTCCCTACCGGCCGCCGAGGGTGGGCTGTTCGTCGACTGGGCGAAGCGCGCGGAGGCACGCGGGTTCTCGACCCTCGCTACCATCGGACGAGTCGCCTATCCCAGCTACGAGGAGATCGGCGTGCTGTGCGCCGCCGCCGCCGTGACGTCGCGGATCCGGCTGCTCACCAACATCCTGCTGGCACCGACGCGGAACTTCGTGCTGCTGGCCAAGGAAGCGGCCACCCTCGACCAGCTCTCGGGCGGTCGGTTCACGCTCGGCGTCGGCGTCGGCGGCCGCCCCGACGACTACCAGGCGGCCGACCAGGACATGGCGACCCGCGGGCGTCGCCTGGACGCTGGCCTCGAGCTCATGCACCGAGCATGGCGGGGCGAGCTGGTCGCCGGGGCAGCAAAACCCGTATCACCTCGACCAGTGCGCGACGATCGGGTCCCGACGCTCATTGGCGGCAACCCGCCCCTGGCCGCCTCGCGGGCCGCGCGATGGGGCGTCGGTTGGACCATCGGAGGGCTCCCTCCCGAGATGGCCCGCGAGGCCGTTGAGGCCACCCGAGCGGCGTGGGCCGACGCCGGGACAACCGACGGCTCTCTCCGCATCGTTGCGCTCACCTACTTCTCCCTCGGGGCCGGCACCGAGGACGTGTCGCGTGCCAACCTGCGCGACTACTACGACTTCATGCCCGGCATGGTCGAGCTCATCGTGGAGGGCGCCGCCCGAGGCCAGGACGACGTGCGGGCGAGGCTACGGGCCTTCGAGGAGACCGGCATCGACGAGCTCATCTTCGATCCCACCGTCCCGAGCCTGGATCAAGTCGACCTCCTCGCCGACGCCGTTCTCGACCGCTGACCCGCGCCGGCCGCGACCCCGGTCGACGATCCGGGGGCGACGCCGAGCGCAACCAACCTGTTGGGTCGCGGGACCAGCGTCCTCCACGCCGCGACTCCGCACCGATTTCGGCACTGGCCACGGGCCCCGCGCGTTCTGGTACGGACCAGGTGAGCCCAGCAGCACGCAACACCGTCGATCGGTGCGGGGCCGTCGCCGACGGCGGCGTCGATGTCACGTGGTTCATGTCGACCGTGGCCG
>JBKPDT010000190.1:0-3880 GCA_046728035.1 Candidatus Methylomirabilota bacterium
GGGAACGCTGCGGCCGGGCAAGCTCGCCGACCTCGTGGTGGTCGACGGCGATCCGCTCCGCGACATCACTGTGCTTCAGGACCGCGGGCGCCTGTCCGTGATGCAGGGCGGCCGCTTCGTGACCCGCAACTTCTAAAGGAGACGCCCCATGCTCACCCGTATGCTCACCATGCTGCTGGCCGGCCTGCTCGCGCTGCCGCTGGCCGCCGAGGCGCAGAAGCCCATCAAGGTCGGCATGCCCATGCCGCTGTCCGGTCCGCCCGCCCTCTTCGGCGAGCCCGCCACCAAGGGTGCCCAGATGTTCGTGGACGAGCTCAACGCCAAGGGCGGCGTGCTCGGGCGCAAGATCGAGCTCCTCACCCGCGACTCCAAGGCGGACGCCAACGAAGCCGTTCGCGTCGCCCGCGAGCTCATCCTCAAGGAGAACGTCGACTTCCTCGTCGGCACCCTCACGTCCGCGGAAGGGCCGGCCGTCTCCGTGGTGGCGAAGGAGAACAAGATCGTCTTCATCGCGCCCATCCCGAAGACCGATCAGCTCACCGCTCCCGACAAGCTGCACCCGTACGTGTTCCGCGTCGCCGCCAACACCACCATGGAGGGCCGGAGCGCGGCGGAGATCGTGGCCAAGTGGCCGGTGACTCGGGTGGCCACGATGAGCTTTGACTACGCCTATGGTCAGGACGTCACCCGGGCCTTCGTGGAGCACCTGAAGAAGATCAAGCCGTCGGCGCAGATCGTGGACCAGCAGTGGCCGAAGCTCGGCGAGCAGGACTACAACCCGTTCATCAACGCCCAGATGGGAAAGAAGCCCGAGGCGGTGTTCTCTTCGATCTGGGGCGGCTTCTTCGTGACGTACTCCAAGCAGGCCAAGGCGCTGGGCATGTTCGACGCGCTGAAGTACAACTTCATCGGCGTGGGCGAGGCGGGCTCGCCGGAGACCACCAAGTCCATGGGCAAGGACTACCCGGTGGGGATCTGGGGCAACTCTTACGACGCCTTCTACTGGGGCGAGACGGCCGCCCACCGCGACTACACGAGCCGGCTGTCGAAGTATCTCAAGGACGAGTATCCGTCCTCCTGGGCCATCCAGGGCTATACCGGGATGCAGTTCCTCGCCGAGGCCATCAAGAAGGCCGGCAGCACCGAGTCGGACAAGGTGGCCAAGGCGCTGCTCGGCCTCACCATCGACACGCCCATCGGCAAGCAGACTATTCGGGAAAAGGATCACCAAGCGAATCGCGGCCAGCTGTACGGCAAGACCGTGATGGACCCGAAGTATCCGTTCCCGATCATGAAGCCGGTGGAGTACGTGGATCCGACGAAGTTCATGGACTAGGCGGCTGATCAGACGGGCGATCACAGCCAGGGGGCTGGGCACTCGCTTGCTCAGTGAAGCATTCGCCGCGAGTGCCCCGCCCCCTGGCTGCGCTCGCCCTCATCCACCCACTTCGTCGGCTCCACGCCGCAGATAGATGCCGGATCCTTCGTTTGTTTTTGCGCAGTCGCTGAGCGGGCTCACCGCGGCGATGTTTCTCTTCCTAATCGCGTCGGGCTTGTCGCTCATATTTGGCGTGCTGCGGGTGCTGAATTTCGCGCATGGCACCTTCTACATGCTGGGGGCGTACACCGCGTACCAGTTCGTGCAGTGGCTGGGCCCGGAGGGGGGGCGGTTCTGGCTGGCCGCGCTCGGCGCGGCGTGCACCATCGCGCTCCTGGGCGGCATCGTGGAGCGCTTCCTCTTCCGTCACCTCTACGGCAAGGAGGAGCTCTACCAGCTCCTGTTCACCTATTCGCTGGTGCTGATCCTGGGCGACGTGGCCAAGATCATCTGGGGCACCCAGCAGAAATCGGTGGGTCGGCCCCCGGGCCTCACCGGGTCCTTCTCCCTCTTCGGCGCCACCGTGCCGCACTACAACCTCTTCATCCTGCTGCTGGGCCCCGCCATCGCGCTCGCCTTCTGGTTCGTGCTCCAGCGCACGCGCACGGGCCGCTTCATCCGGGCCGCCGCGCTGGACCGCGAGACCCTGGGCGCGCTCGGCGTGAATGTGAGCGCGCTCTACACCGGCGTCTTCGTCCTCGCGTCCTTCCTGGGCGGGCTGGGAGGCGCCCTCATCACGCCCATGCGCGCGGTGGTGCCCGGCATGGACACCGACGTCATCGTGGACGCCTTCGTGGTGGTGGTGATCGGCGGGCTCGGGTCCTTCTGGGGCACGTTCCTCGGCGCCCTCATCTACGGCCAGGTGCTGTCCTTCGGCATCCTCTTCTTCCCGCGCTTCTCCATCTTCGCGATCTTCGCCCTCATGGCCACCGTGCTCGTCGTCCGGCCCTGGGGCCTGCTCGGGAAGCCTCTGAAATGATCACGCGCACGCTGATCCGGCGGATCCCCTGGGGCCTGCTTGTCCTCCTCGCCGCCTTCTTCGTTCCCGCGCTGGGCTCGCGCTACTACACGTTCCTCGCCAATGACGTCGTGATCTGGGCGCTGTTCGCCACGAGCCTCAACCTCCTCGTGGGCTACACCGGGCTCGTCTCCTTCGGCCATGCCGCGTACTTCGGGATCGGCGCCTACACCACCGGCATCCTCATGAAGAAGCTTGGCGTGTCCTTCCTGCTCGCCCTTCCCGCCGCCTG
Source organism: Candidatus Methylomirabilota bacterium (assembly GCA_046728035.1). GTDB lineage: Bacteria > Methylomirabilota > Methylomirabilia > Rokubacteriales > CSP1-6 > DASRWT01. The sequence goes on from JBKPDT010000190.1 coordinate 2,629, forward strand.
GGTGGTGGCCGGGCTCTTCGCCGTCTTCTTCGGTTTCTTCTGCGTCCGCCTCACCCGCATCTACTTCGCCATGCTGACCCTCGCGTTCGCCCAGATCGTCTGGGCCATCTGCTTCAAGTGGAACGAGGTGACGGGCGGCGAGCAGGGTATGCCGGAGATCCCCTACCCCAGCTTCGACTGGGTGGAGAAGGCGTCCGGCTGGCTGCCCTTTCTCGGCGGGTACCGGACCTCCGACTACTTCTACTTCCTCTGTCTCGTCCTGGTAGCGGCGGCCCTGTGGATCCTGCGGCGGATCGTGGGGTCGCCTTTCGGGCGCATGCTGACGACCATTCGCGAGAATCCCGAGCGGGCGGAGTTCATCGGGGTCAACGTGCGGCGCTACGAGCTGGCCGCCTTCGTGCTCGCCGGCGCCTTCGCGGGCCTGGCCGGCGGATTGTTCGGGATCTTCAACCGGGGCGTCTTCCCCGACTTCGCGTACTGGACCAAGTCCTCCGAGGTGCTCATCATGACCCTCCTCGGCGGCATGGGCACCTTCGTGGGCCCGAGCGTGGGCGCGCTGGTCCTCATCTGGCTGAACCAGCAGATCGTGTCCTACACCGAGTACTGGCCTCTCGTGCTCGGCACCATCCTCGTCCTCCTCCTCTTCGTCTTCCCCGGCGGCCTCGCCGGCGCCGTCCAAGGCCTCTGGGGCTGGGCGCGGCGGGGGCTCGCCCGTGCTTGAGGTGCGCGACGTCGCCAAGAGCTTCGACGGCTTCCAGGCGGTGGGCGGGGTGAGCTTCACGGTGGCGGCCGGCTCGATCAGCGCAATCATCGGCCCCAACGGCGCCGGGAAGACCACGCTGTTCAATCTCATCACCGGCCACCTCCGACCCGACGCCGGCCAGGTCGTCTTCAAGGGGCGGGATGTCACCGGGATCGCCCCGCATGATCTCTGCCGCCTCGGGATGGGGCGCTCCTTCCAGCGCACCAATATCTTCCCGCGCCTCACCGTATTCGAGAATGTCCAGGCCGCCTACGTCTCGCACCGCGGGCGGGGCTGGAACCTGTTCGAAAGAGTCGAGCGTCTCTATCGCGAGGAGACGGAGGCCATCCTCGCCGCGGTGGGCCTGCTCGACAAGGCCGGGGAGGTGTCCGGCTTCCTCTCCCACGGCGGCCAGAAGCAGCTCGAGCTGGGCATCGCGCTCGCGCTGGAGCCCGAGATCCTCCTGCTCGACGAGCCCACCGCGGGCATGTCGGCGGGCGAGACGCGCGA
>JBKPDT010000191.1:0-2584 GCA_046728035.1 Candidatus Methylomirabilota bacterium
CATCCGCGACGACAGCCCCGTGGTCATCTTCGAGGACAAGATGATGTACCGGGTCAAGGGGCCGGTGCCCGCCGAGGACTACACCATCCCCTTCGGCGTGGCGGAGGTGAAGCGCGCCGGCAAGGACATCACCATCGTCGCTACCAGCAGCATGGTGCCGGTGGCGCTCGGCGCGGCCAAGATGCTTGAGGAGATCGGCATCAGCGCCGAGGTGATCGACCCGCGCACCACCTATCCATTGGACAAGCGCGCCCTCGTTGATTCGGCCAGGAAAACCTCGCGCGCACTGGTGGTGGACGAAGGCTACGAGCGCTATGGCGTCACCGCCGAGATCGCCTCGGTGATCGCGGAGGGCGCCTTTTACCATCTCGACGCGCCGGTCAAGCGCATGGGAGCGATGGACGTGCCCGTGCCCTTCTCGCCGGTGCTCGAGGACCTCACCGTGCCGTCGGAGAAAACCGTCTTCGACGCGGCGAAGGCACTATGCGGCAAGCCTTGATAATCCACTACCTCATTCCTCTCTCCCCCTTCGGGGGAGAGGGCAGGGTGAGGGGGCGGACGAGAGGGTAGACCCCCGTGCCGACCAACGTCATCATGCCCGCGCTGGAGCTGGCGCAGGAGACCGGCAAGGTGCTGCGCTGGATCAAGTCCCCGGGCGATACGGTGCGCAAGGGCGAGCCCATCGTCGAGATCGAGACCGACAAGGTCACCGTGGAGGTGGAGTCGCCGGCGGCCGGCATCCTCCGCGACGTCACCGCCCGCGAAGGCGACGTGATCCCCGTGGGCCAGACCATCGCCCTCGTCTTCGCGCCCGACGAATCTCCCATCCAGGTGGCAGAACCTTCCACCCTCTCCCCTCAGGGGAGAGGGCAGGGTGAGGGAGCCAAGGCCTCCCCCCTCGCGCGCGAGCTCGCGCATGTCGAGAGCCGGTCCGCCGCGCGGCTGACTCCGGCCTCGCCCAAGGCCCGGCGCCTTGCCGTCGAGCGCGGCCTAGATCTGGGTGCGCTGCGCGGCTCCGGACCCAACGGCGCCGTCCTCGCGGGTGACGTCCCCGCTCAGGCCATCTCTTCTCCCTCTCCCCTCCAAGGGGAGAGGGCCGGGGTGAGGGGCGAAGGCGTCTCGAACATCTGGCGCATCATGGCCGACCGCATGACCGCCTCCTGGACGAGCGCGCCCCACTTCTATCTGGTCCGCGAGGTGAACGTGGCCCGCCTCGTCGCCTGGCGCGAGCGCGCCGGCACGCGGACGGGCGCGCGCATTACCTACACCGATCTGCTGGTGCGCCTCGTCGCCGCGGCCCTCGTTCAGCACCCCGCCGTCAACGTCTCGTGGAAGGACGGCACCATCGTCCACCACCCCGAGGTGAACGTCGGCCTCGCCGTCGCCATCGAGGACGGCCTCGTCGTCCCCGTCCTCCACCGCGCCGACACGCTCGGTCTCACCGACATCGCCGCGCGCCGCGAGGATCTGGTCGGCCGCGCCCAGGCCGGCAAGCTCCGGCCGGCCGACATCCAGGGCGGCGGCTTCACCATCAGCAATCTCGGCATGTACGGCGTGGACGCCTTCAACGCCATCGTCAACCCACCCCAGGCCGCGATCCTCGCCGTCGGCCGCATCGCCGACCGCGTGGTCGCCCTCCGCGGCCAGCCCGCCGTCCAGCCCACCATGGTGCTGACCTTGTCCTGCGACCACCGCGCGCTCGACGGCGCCCGCGGGGCCCAGTTCCTCGGCGCGCTGGCCGAGCTGATCGAGGAGCCCCTGGCGTTGCTCGTCTAGACCGACGATCACGACGGATGAGGCGTCGACGGTTCCGCGGTGATATACAATTCCCCCCAACGTCACCCAGGGAGGCGCCCATGCCCAGCCACGACGCAAACGGTTCCCCAGTCCCGACCGAAGCCCAGCCGCCCCGGGCCATCAACCATCTCGTGCTCAACGTGCGGAACCTCGAGGTCTCGCACCGCTTCTGGACCGAGATCATCGGCTTCAAGTGCGTGGCGGAGCTGAAGCCCATTCCCGGCCGGACGCGGCCGAAGATGCGCTTCTACAGCGGCGTGGACGCGCAGGGCGGGGTCACCCACCACGACCTCGCGCTGGCGGAGGTGCCGCCGGCCGCCGTCACCGGGAGCGCGGAGCCCCCGGAGTGGAGCCTCATGCCGGGCCGGCCCGGGCTCAACCACGTGGCCATCGCGTGGCCGGATCGCGAGTCGTGGCTGAAGCAGGTCGCGTATCTGCAGGCCAAGGGCGTGAAGTTCCTCCGGCGCATCAATCACGGCATGACGCATAGCGTGTACATCGCCGATCCCGACGGGCACGGGATCGAGGTGCTCTACGAGCTGCCGCGCGAGGTGTGGGAGCACGACATCGACGGCGCGCAGAACTTCTCCGAGGCCCTTCCGACGGAAGGGGCCGAGTCGCTCGTGGATCGGACGGACTACCCGGTCTTCAAGAAGTAAGATCTGATGGCCAAGCTCAGCCTTCGGGTCAATGGCGGCAACCGTGAAGTCGAGTCGAGCGACCCCGACGTCCCCCTGCTCTACGTCCTGCGCAACGACCTGGGCCTGACCGGCACGCACTTCGGCTG
>JBKPDT010000192.1:0-3501 GCA_046728035.1 Candidatus Methylomirabilota bacterium
GCGCAGCCCGAGGGCTTCGCGGCAGTGCCGCAGCTCCTCGATGGCCAGCGCCGGATCCTGCAGGGGCACCGCCGCCATGCCGCTGAAGCGCCGCGGATGGCGCGCGGCGATGGCCGCCACGTTCTCGTTCTGCATCCGCGCAAAGGCCCGGGCGGCCTTGGGCTCGGCCCAGTAGCAGAACATCACCGGCGGCGGCGAGAGCGCCTGGCGGTCGATGCCGAGCCGGTCCATGTCCTCGATCCGCCGCTCCGGGCTCCACGCGCGGTCGTCGATGTCGCGGAAGAACTGGTCGCCCGTCATGATGGTGGCGCGGCAGCCGTCCCGCGGCTCGAGCCGCGGCCACTTGCCGCCGCTGTACCGGGAGGCAAAGTTCTCCCAGCGCGGCGGCACCACGTGAGTGTGGAGGTCGATCCGCACTACTTCGCCTCCGTCTTGCCGATGAATTGGATGACGGCGGCGATCCGCCGGGCGTCGGCGTCCCAGAAGGCCTTGAACTCGTCGGCGTCCTGGTAGGCGATGGGCGTCTTGGCCTTGTCCATCGCCGCCTTGAACTCGTCGTCCTGCACCGCCCGCCGCGTGGCATCGCGGAGGGTCTGCAGCACGTGGGGGGGAATCCCCCGGGGGGCGAAGAGACCCGTCCAGATGTAGTACTCGACGTCGTAGCCGAGCTCCTTGAGCGTCGGCACGTCGGGGAAAGCGGCCAGCCGCGTCGCGCCCCAGGTGGCGAGCGCCTGCATCTTGCCCGCCGCGATGTGGGGAGCGGCGAGGGCGGGGGGCGAGGCCCAGAGCTGGGCATGGCCGCCGAGCACCGCGGTGGTCGCGGGCCCGCCGCCGGTGGTCGGGAGATGGCGCATCTTGAGGCCCGCCGCCTGCAGGAACATCTCCAGCGGCAGATGCGAGGCGCCGTAGGGACCGGACGAGGCGAAGGTGAGCTCGCCGGGACGTTTCCTGGCGTCGTCGACCAGCTCCTTGAGGGTCTTCCACGGCCCGTTCACGGCCAGGATGGGCGGATCGGCGTTCAGCCGCGCGATGCCCACGAACTGATCCCGCGTGTAGGTCGGTGGCCGGCCGAAGAGCTTGTCGACCTCCGGCGTGGAGGAGATGCTCACGAGCGCGATGAGCAGCGTGTAGCCGTCGGGCTTGGCCACCGACGCGAACTGCGCGCCGACGGCGCCGGCGGCGCCCGCCTTGTTGATGACCACGACGGGCTGCTTGAGGAGCCGCTCCAGCGTGGCGGCGAGCGGGCGGCCGGTGAGGTCCGCGATGCCGCCGGGCGGGAACGGATTGACGATGCTGACGGGCCGGACGGGGTACGGCTCCTGCGCCCCGGCGCCCGAGACCAGCACGGCGAGCGTGAGCACGACGAGGGAAGCGATGCGCGTCATGGCTGCCTCCAGTGGGTGAGGGGCTCGCGCAAAGGTACGCTAGAATGACGGAAAAATGAAGCAAGAGCGCGAGTTCTTCGATCCATCGTCCCTGCCCTGGCGCCCCGCAGCGGGATATCCCTCGGGCGTCTGGGAGCAGATCCTGGCCGGCGGCGAGGACGAGGGCGTGACCACGCGCTTCCTGCGCTTCGAGCCGGGCGCGGGCAACGACGCGGTCGTCACCCACGACTTCTGGGAGGAGATCTACGTGGTCTCGGGCGCCTGCGAGGTCGGCGGCACCACGTATCGAGCGGGCATGGTAGCGGTGCGCCCGCCCGGCATGCCGCATGGCCCCTTCCGCTCCCCGACCGGCTGCCTCAACTTCGAGGTCCGTTACCGCGTCCGGTGACCGTGCCGGCGTCCTCATGCCTCGACACCGGCCCCCGCCTCGTCGCACAATGGTCGAGATGGCGAACGTGCTGGCCGAGAAGCGAGTCGGCGGCCGCCGGCGAGACCTCGTCGGGTGGCTCTATCCCCTCGCCTTCCTGGTGGGCGCCGCGCTCGTGCTGGGCTTCATGTGGTACCACATCGCCAACGAGCGCCGCGTCGCCATGGACCACTGGCACGCGCGCCTGTCCACCTTCGCCGACGACCGCGCGCGGCTCGTGTCGGACTGGCTCCAGTCGCGGAAGGCCGACGCCGAGGTCCTCGCCGGCTTCCCCGCCATCCGGGCGCTGCTATCGGGCGAGGGCGACCGCGGCGTGACCGCCCAGCTCGACCGTGTGGTCGCGGCCTACGGCTACCTCGGGATCGCGGTGGTGAGCCCGACCGGCCAGGTGGTGGCACGGACGCGCGGCGTCGGCGCGCTCGAGCACGCCGCGGATGCGGTACGGACCGCGCTCGCCGCCGAGGGCTTCCGCGTGGACATGACGAAGGAGGCGCAGCGAACGCGGCGCCTCCTCTTCACGGTGCCCGTGACCGCCGAGGGGGGGCGCGCACGGGGGCCGATCGGCGCGCTGGTGCTCACCATGGCCGCCGATCGCGGCCTGTACCCGCTCCTCACCGAGGAAACGGTGCCCACGCGGACCGGCGAGGCGCTGCTCTTCCGGATGGAGGGGAAGGAGCCCGCCTACATCTCGCCCTTCCGCGTCGCCGACGCCGGCTGGGCCGCCGTCGGTCGCTCGCTCGCGGAGCTGGCCGGCAAGGTGCCCGACGCGGTGGAGCGCAAGGACACCTTCGGCGAGCTCACCGACTATCGCGGGGCGCCCGTGCTCGCAGCAACGCGCTGGATCCCCGGCCCCAACTGGGGCCTCGTGCTCAAGATCGACCGGGACGAGGCGCTCGAGGAGTTCCGCGAGGCGCGCTACCTCACCGGCGCCGCTGCCGTGTTCCTCATTCTCGCCGAGGGCTCGCTCCTCATCGGCCTCTGGCGCCAGCGCCAGCGCGCGCAGCTCCTGCGCGAGCAGATCCGTCAGGAGCACGCCATTTTCAACCTCAAGAGCTACGCCGAGAAGATCGTGGCGAGCGTCCCCTCAGGGCTCCTCGTCCTCTCGGGGGACCTCCGCATCCTGTCCGCCAACCGGTCTTTCCTCGAGTCCTTCTCCCTCAGCAACGTCGACGTGGTGGACCGACGGCTCGACGAGGTCGCCAAGGCCGACGGGCTGCTCGTGCGCATCCGCGAGGTGCTCCAGACCGGCGTGGCCCAGCACGACGTGCTCTTCGACCTCCGCCTCCCGGCGCGGCGCGAGAGCCGGCCCGTGCGTATCACCATCACCGGCATCCGCATCGCGGAGGAGGAGGAGGCCCGGCTCCTCCTCACCATCCAGGACCTCTCCGAGGAGGAGCGCCTGCACGCGGCGCGGCGCGCCTCCGAGCAGCGCTTCCGCGACCTCGTCCAGGGGCTGGACGCCATCGTGTGGGAGGCGGAGGCGGTCAGCCTCCGGTTCACCTTCGTGAGCCAGCGGGCGGAGGGCCTCCTCGGCTTCCCTATCGATCACTGGCTCCGCGAGCCGGACTTCTTCGCGCTGCGCATCCACAAGGATGACCGCGAGCGCGCGGTGGCGCACTGCCGCACCGCGGTGGCCACCGCCACCGACCACGAGTTCGAGTACCGCGCGGTGGCGGCGGACGGCCACGT
>JBKPDT010000193.1:0-4463 GCA_046728035.1 Candidatus Methylomirabilota bacterium
GTCCCGCACGTCCCGTCGCCGGCGGCGCCGGCGTTGGCCGCCCCGGGGCCCGAGGGGTTCGGAGGCGGGCCCGCTTCACACTCGACCGGAGTGCCGGCGCCCATTGCCGGCGGGTCGCGCCGTGACGGCGCCGAGCGGGTCGAGGAGGTCGTGTCCATCCCCTTCGACAGGATCGCCGATCAGCTCCCGGCGGGTGCCTTCACTCTTCCGCCGGAGCGTCTCGGCGCCAACCTGCTCGAGCCCGGACATCTCCTCGTGCCGACCCGGCTCGTCGTGCCGCAGCTGGCCGACGGGTACGTGACGGTGGCGTGGGAAGAGGTCGCCGATCAGTTCCCCCGCCACGCGCTCGCCGTGAACGAAGCCACCGTGCGTGACGGGCTGGCCGAGGGCCGTCTCGTCCTGCCGCTGGACGAGGTCGTGCGCCGGCTGCCGCCGGAGCTGTTCGCCTCCACCCTGCCGAGCGCCGACGTCGAGGGGCTCGAGCGTTTCCCGCTTCCGTTCCGTCCGCTCGAGCCCGATCCAGTCCTGCCCGAGGTGAGCCCGCCCCTTCCTTCGCCGGCCATGGACGTCGCGCCGGCGCCGGCAGCCGACGTGGTGGAGGCCGAGCCGGTGCCGAATCCGTCGGCAGAGCCGACCCAGGTGGCCGACGAGATCTCGCCGGCGGCCGTGGTGGAGTACATCCCGCCCTTCCTCACGACAGAGCACGAGATCGAATACGGTCTCGGCGCCTCGGTCACCGAACCGGAGGCGGTCCAGACTCCCGAGCCTCTGCTCATGCCACCAGCGGAGACGCCGCCGGTCGCGGCCCCGGCGCCGCAGGTCGAGACGCCGACGATCGAGGTCCCGCGGCTCGAGACGCCGCCGGTCCAGAGTCCGGAGCCCCTGCTCATGCCGCCGGCGGAGACGCCGCCGGCCGCGGCCCCCTCGCCGCGGGTCGAGCCGCCACCGGTCGAGGTTCCGAGGCTCGAGACGCCGCCGGTCGAGGTGGCGCGCGACGAGGTGCCCCGCGTCGACCGGCCTCGGATCGAGGATCCGCGTGTTGCGCCGGCGCGTGTGGAAAGGCCGGTCGCTGATGTCCCGGGGCCGGTGCCCCCGTCCACGGCAGACCGCGCGCGGCAGGCGAGCCACCTCGCCGCCGTGCTCACGCCGTTCGGCGCCCTGGAGGTCGGCTCCACGGGCATCGAGGGCGTGACCCTCTTCACCTTCGCCTCGGGGGCGCTCCCCGGCGAGGCGGTGCTGCGGACGGCCGCCTCCACCCTGCCCTTCCTCATGACCGGGCGCGCCCCGTGGACGGTGGACCAGCTCACGGTGCGCCGGGCGGGGGGCGCGATCATCATCACCCCGCTCGGGTCCATCGAGTCGGGCGGGCCCGCCATGGTGGCGTCGGTGGGGCGGGTCGGGTCGCTCGCGCTCCTCGAGATCGTGTGCCTCAAGGCCGCGCGCGACCATCGGGTGACCTATCCCACGATCCCGGCGCGCCGGGAACCGGCGGCGACCGGGCCGGGCGCGACGCACTACGAGACCCGCAATGCCGGGGGACTCTCGCTCGGCTTCCTCGCCGGCGACCTCGACGCCTTCGGCCGGGTGGCGCCGACGGTGCTCCGCGATGCCGCGGGCGACAACGAGGTCTGCGTCTTTCTCGCTCCCGGGGAGGACAGCCGGGCGGTGGCCGGCTTCGCCGTGGACGTCTGCCGCGCGCTCGTCCTCGAGGGGGACGAGCCCGCGCTAGGGGCGCTCCAGTCCGTGACCTTCCGCCTGGGCGAGCGCCGGCTCGTGGTACGGCCGGTGAAGGGGACGCCCGGACGCTTCAGCGTGCTCGTGGCCGCCGGCGACGCGGTGGTTCGCCCCGGTCTCGCGCACCGCCAACTCGAGCGCGCCGCCGCGGTGCTGCGCGGCGCCTGAGAACGGGAGCCATGTCGATCATCAACTACGCGGCAAAGGAGATCAACTTCAAGGTCGTCTACTACGGGCCCGGCGTGGCGGGCAAGACGGCGAGCCTCCAGCATGTGCACCGCTCGCTGCCCGACGGGAGCAAGGGCAAGATGATCTCGCTTGCCACCGGCGACGACCGCACCATCTTCTTCGACTTCCTGCCGGTGTCCGCGCTGACCGTGCGCGGGTTCGTGACGAAGTTCCAGCTCTACACCGTGCCCGGGCAGGTCTTCTACAACATGACGCGGAAGCTGGTCCTCCGCGGGGTGGACGGGGTGGTCTTCGTCGCCGATTCCCAGTGGGAGCGCCTCAAGGAGAACGTCGAGAGCTTCCGGAACCTGGAGGAGAACCTCCGTGAGTACAACTACGAGCTCGAGCGCATGCCCTGCGTGATCCAGTACAACAAGCGCGATCTCCCCAACGCCGCGCCGTTGCCGTACCTCGAATTTCTCCTCAACCGTCGCGCGCGGCGGGTGCCGTCGTTCGAGAGCGTGGCCAGCCGCGGCGTCGGCGTGTTCGATGCCCTCAACACGGTGTCCCGCATGGTGCTCCTCAGCGAGTTCGGACAGGAACAGGAGGTTCAGCGCAATGCTTCATGACCTGGTCATCCACGAGAACGAGGCCTCGCGCATCGGGCAGGTGCTCGCGAGTTTCCTCGAGGAGTCGGGAGCGTCGGAGGCCCTCCTCATCGACCGGAGCGGCCAGCTCCTCGCCTCCACTGGCAAGACCCCGTCCTTCGACACCGTTTCCATCTCGGCGCTCGCCGCGGGAGCGTTCTCGTCGACCGGCGCCATCGCCGAGCTGCTCGGCGAGACGGAGTTCTCCGTGCTCTTCCATCAGGGAGTGCGCGAGAGCATCCACGTCTCCACCGTGGACGGCGAGACCATTCTCCTCGCCATCTTCGACGATGGCACCACCGTGGGGATGGTGCGCCTGTTCGCGAAGGAGGCCTGTCGCGCCATCGGAGCGATCCTGGCCGAGGCCCGCTCCCAGCCCCGCCGGGTGGGGGCGCTGGCGGCCCCGTTGACCGCGGACGAGACGCGCGGCCGCATCGGGCCCGAGACGCGTTAGGGCAGAGGCATCGCGGTCATGGCCGTCGTTCCCCAGACCGGGCCGGCCGTGCTGTCCGCCCAGGAGCGGCGCGAGCTGGTCGAGACTGCCCAGGTCTTCGAGATGATCGTCGAGGCCAACCCCCTCGAGGTCGGCGCGCTTGAAGCCCTGCGCGAGATCTACGTCAAGCTGGGGGACGCCGACAAGCACGCCGACGTGGTCCGGCGGATTACCGAGACGAATGGACAGCCCGCCGCCGACCCGGTGGCGGCAGCGCCGCCGCCGCCCCTGCCGGTCGAACGCGCGGCCGCTCCCCCCACCGTGACCGCGGCTCCGGCCGCGTCACCCCCGACGGCTCCGGTGGCCGCCTCGCCGCCATCCCCGCCGTCGTCGAACGGAAGGTCGAAGGCGAAGACGCCAAAGTCCGCCCCCGCGCCTTCGCCCCCGGCGCCACCGGCCACGCCGGTCCAGCCCGCCGCGAGCCCGTTCGTCACGCCGGGAAAGGGCAAAGGCGAGGCCGGCGAGCGGGTCGTATGGCGCATGGGCCGACTGGGGGACCTTCTCGTCGCCGCGGGCTATATCAGCCAGGAGCAGCTCGACCAGGCCCTCGAGAGCCAGCGCGGTACCAATGAGAAGATCGGCGCCGTGCTCACTGGCCTCGGGCTGCTCACGGAGGAGCAGCTCACCGAGTTCCTCTCCAAGCAGTACGGGATCCCGTCGATCACGCTGTCCCAGCTCGACATCGATGGGGACGTGGTCAACCTGGTGCCCGCGCAGCTCGCGCGGAAGTACGAGGTGCTCCCCATCAAGTGCGAGGGCAGCTCGCTCACCCTCGCCATGTCCGACCCCACCAACGTCTTCGCGCTCGACGATGTCGGGTTCATGACGGGGCTCACCGTGGTCCCCGTGGTGGCCTCGCAGAGCGCCATCCGCCAGGCCATCGACCGGCTCTACGAGTCGCAGGCCAGCGGCCTCGCCAAGATCATTTCCGAGATGGCATCGGAGGCGCTGGGCGACGTCGAGGTCGTCGAGGGCGAGGAGGAGCAGTGGGCCAAGGCCGACATCTTCGAGCTGAAGGAGTCGGCGGACGAGGCCCCGGTGGTCCGCCTGGTCAACATGATCCTGGTGGACGCGATCCGCCGCGGGGCCTCGGACATCCATCTCGAGCCCTACGAGAAGGTGTTCCGGGTCCGCTTCCGAGTTGACGGCGTGCTCCACGAGATCATGACGCCGCCCAAGCGCCTGGAAGCCGCCCTGACCTCCCGCGTGAAGATCATGTCCAACCTCGACATCGCGGAGCGGCGCCTGCCCCAGGACGGCCGGATCAAGCTCCGCTACAGCCAGCGCGAGATCGACTTCCGCGTGTCGACCCTCCCGACGATCTTCGGCGAGAAGACCGTCATGCGCATCCTCGACAAGGAGGCGCTGCAGTTGGACCTGGCCTTGCTCGGCTTCGACGCCTGGAGCCTGGAGCAGTTCAA
>JBKPDT010000194.1:0-2762 GCA_046728035.1 Candidatus Methylomirabilota bacterium
GAGTAGGCGGTGGGGTTGTAGGTGGCGCCCACCACGATCAGAGCGAAGACGAATCGGGCGAGGAGTCTGCCGACGGTCAGGCGATCGGTGCCGGCCATGGGCGCTATGATACCGCCCTGACCCTCGACTGATCCGTGATCATCGCGCCCGGAACCTCCGGCTAGGAATGCTCGACTGAGCCGTCGGCTCTGCCGTGCAGGGCTCAGGGCTTGATGTTCTGGTTCAGATGGAAGACGTTGTCGGGGTCATACCGCCGCTTGACCTCACGCAGCCGCTTCCAGTTCGGCCCGAACGCGGCCTCCACCGCGCTGGCCTGGTCCATCTCTTCCGCGTTCAGATAGTTGACGTACCGGCCGGCGGCGAAGTGCGAGGCCATGGCGCTATACGCCTCCCGCGTCCAAGCAACGTTGGCCGTGGTGGCCGATGCCTCCATCCACTCGCCGACCGCCAGGAAGTTGTACCCCTCAGCGCGGTGAGGGAAGGCGGTCTCCGTCGGCCTCACGCGCGTCGCCGCACCGTGGAAGTGCTCGAGCAAGAGCGCGCTCATCGGCGAGGGGGCGCCGGCGAAGTGCTCGATCATCGTGTCGATGGCCGCGTCGCCGAGCGTCAAAAGAAAGTTCGACTTCCAGTAGTTCAACGCGCCCCGTGGAAATCCCCCGTCGACCATCATGTTCACCGCCGTGTACGGCATCGGTCCGATCACGTCCATGACGGGCGAGCCGAAGCGCTTGATGGGGGCCACCGCCGCGGCGCCGGCCTCCAGACTCCCCGCATGACACACGATGATGGCCGCCAGCTTGGCACCCGAGCCGTCGGGCGCGTGCAGGACGCCGGCGAACACCGTGAGCTCGTCGGGCAGTGACGCCGTGAAGTCGCGGTAGAACCGCAGGACGTCACGCGCCGCCGCGAAGGGATGCGCGACGAGCCCGGCGATCACCGTCGGGCCCACCGGGTGCAGCTCGTATTCGAGCCACGTCGCGACGCCGAAATTGCCGCCACCACCGCGCAGGGCCCAGAAGAGGTCGGGGTGCTCCTTTGCGCTCGCCTGCACGATCTCGCCGGTGGCGGTGACCAGCTCGACCGCCCGGAGGTTGTCCACTGCCATGCCGTGCTTGCCCATCAGCCAGCCCAGGCCGCCGCCGAGGGTCAGCCCCCCGACGCCAGTGGAAGAGACGACGCCCCCGGTGCTGGCGAGACCGTGGAGCTGGGTTTCACGGTTGTAGTCCCCCCAGGTCGCGCCCCCCTGAGCCCGCGCCCGGCGCGTGCGCGGGTCGACGTGCACCCCACGCATAGGGGACAGGTCGATCATGAGGCCGCCGTCGCAGACCGCGTTGCCGGCAACGTTGTGGCCGCCGCCACGGACGGCGATCTCGAGGCCGCGCTCGCGGCCGAAGCGCACGGCCGCCTGTACGTCGGCCGTGCCGTGACAGCGCACCACCAAGGCCGGTCGCCGGTCGATCAGGCCGTTGTGAAGGCGCCGGGCGTCGTCATACGCCGCATCCGAGGGCACGAGAACCGAACCGGCAAGCTGGGGGCGAAGGGCATCGATCGGATGAGCTTCAAGGGTCATCGTGACGCTCCTTGTCGGCGGAAGGCGCCGGGCGGGGGGCCCGATCGTCTCACGTCGGGGGTTTCGTTGACTCCGACCGCTGAAGGCAACGCGAATGCCAGGTGGCCAACTGCGCGGAAACACATGTCGCATGCTCCCGTTCCACTCGACACTCCGGGTATCGTGTCCGGGCGCGCGGAGGAACGCCCGGAGCAGGACGGCACCGCCCCGGGGGTCGGGCACCGGGATGTCTCTTGGGGTAAGCTGCCGAGCGTCGAACGCTCGCTGGCCCGCAAATAGGCGACCCGGGCATCCGCCCGGTGCAAGGGAGACGAAGACGATGACGACCCCGCTCAAAGTGCCGGTAGTGGATGCCGACGGTCACGTCCTCGAGCCGGCCGACACCTGGCTGAAGTACCTCGAACCCGCGTACCGGAATCGCGCTATCCGGATCGCCCGCGACGAGCAGAGCTACGAGGTGCTCCTCATCGACGGCCAGCCGCTCAAGACACTGCGTGGGCAGATGGGAGCGCTCGGCGGTATCGAGATGGACGCCACACGCCTCCTCACCCGCGGCGGGATGACCTACGCCGAAGGGAGTCCGGCCGGCGGCTACGACCCCGTGGAGCGGCTGCGCGTCATGGATGCCGAGGGAATCGACGCGGTCCTTCTCTATCCCACCATCGGCATTTGCTGGGAGGGGCACGTCACCGACGGAGGGCTGGCGACCGCCTACACGCGCGCTTACAACCGGTGGCTGGTCGACTTCTGCCGCACGGATCGCAAGCGGCTCTACCCCGTCGCCCACATCTCGCTGCTCGATCCTGAAGGCGCCGTGCAGGAGACCATCCGCGCGCGCCGAGACGGCTGCGTGGGCATCTTCCTCTCGCCGGACCTGGCCGCCCGCGGCGGCCGCCACTTCGACGACCCGCTCTTCGCGCGCTTCTGGGAGACCGCGCAGGAACTGGAGATGCCGATCGCCTTCCACGTGATCGTGCGCGATCGCCAATGGTTCCGCCAGTGGCAGCGACGCGATCCCTCCGACGCGCTGTTCAGCATCGCGTTCCTGGCGATCGATGTGATGGCGGCGTTCACGCAGATGCTCGCCGCCGGGATGTTCGAGCGCTACCCGCGCCTCAAGTGCGCGGTGCTGGAGGCCGGCTCCAACTGGATCGCGGCCTGGCTCGATCGCCTCGATCACAAGTACCGGATC
>JBKPDT010000195.1:0-4507 GCA_046728035.1 Candidatus Methylomirabilota bacterium
GCCGAACGGCACATGCGTCATCTTGACGCCGGCACGGTTCTCGAGCGCGACCGCGGCGAGATGGGTGAAGCTGCCGCGGCCGGAGTTGCCGATGCGCACGCCGCCCGGGTTGGCCTTGGCGTGGGCGAGGAGCTCGCGCAGATCCTTCCAGGGCGCGTCGGCCTTGACGGCCAGCGAGACCGGCTCGCTCGTCAGCGCGGCCACGCCGGCGAAGGCCGTGTAGTCGAGCTTCATGTTGCCGGCATGATAGGCGGTGCTGACGCTGTTCGAGTTCCAGACCACCGAATGGCCGTCCGCCGCCTGGCCCTTGACGTGGGTGTAGCCCACCGCGCCGCCGGCGCCCGTGCGGTTGACCACCGCCACCGGCTGACCGAGGTCCTTGGCGGCCAGCTCGGCCAGCTTGCGGGCGAGAAGGTCGGCGGCGCTGCCGGCGCCGAAGAGCACCGTGAGCTCCACCGGCTTGGTCGGGAAGGCGGAGGCGACGGGGGCCGCCAGGAGGGCGGCGGCGAGCGCGACGGCGAGCCCGCGCGCGAGCGGGCGCGGCGTCATGGGTTGAGCACGACCTTGACGGGGTCGCCCATCCGCTTCTCGAGCGTCTCGATGGCTTCGTGCACGCGCGAGAGCGGGAACTGGTGGGTGACCAGCGGCTTGGCGGTGAGCCGGCCGGCCGCGAGCAGCGCCAGCGCGCGGCCCACGCTGGTGCCGCCCTCGCCGCGCTCGGTGTAGATGGTGATGTTGCGGCGCACGGCGTGGCTCACGTCGGCGGTGACCGGACCGTGGTAGAAGGCGACGATGAGGACCTTTCCGCCCGACTTTGCCATCTTGATGGATTGGTCGAAGGTCTCGTCGGCGCCGGCGCAGTCGATCACGAGATCGGCGCCCTTGCCGCCAGTCGCCTCCATCACCGCCGCGACGGGATCGCTCGTCCGGCTGTTCACCACGACGTCGGCGCCGAGCTGGCGCCCAAGGGTGAGGCGCGACTCGCGGGTGCCCGTCAGGATCACGCGCGTCGCGCCCACTGCCTTCGCGAGCTGGATGGCCATGAGTCCGATGGGCCCCGGGCCCAGAACTACTACCGTTTCTCCAGCAAAGTAGCCGCCGGCGTTCTCCAACCCGAACAGTGGGCTGCCGGAGGTCATCACCACGGTGGCCTCCTCGTACGAGACACCGTCGGGCATCCGGTAGAGCGTGTTGACATGGTTCACGGCATACTCGGCCAGCCCGCCGTTGGTGGTGAAGCCGTTGGCCCGGTGCCCGCGCTTGGTGTTGCCGAAATTGAGGCAGGCCGTGTACATGCCCCGGATGCAGTTCTCGCAGCGCCGGCAGCCCATGTGGGCCTCGACGACCACGCGGTCTCCGACCCGAAACTCATCCACCGTAGAACCCACCGCGACAATGTCGCCGGCGTACTCGTGGCCGAAGATGAACTCGCCATAAGGCGGCATGTGCGGCATCCCGACGTGGATGATCTTGAGGTCGGTGCCGCAGATCCCGCAGGCCCGCACGCGAATGAGCACGTCCTCGTCGCCGGGGCGGGGAACCGCTCGGTCGAGGAGCTCGAAGCGATGTGGCGCGACGAGAACCGTCGCCTTCATCGTGCTCGGCAGATCCATGGTGCTGCAAAGTATAGCACCGGCCATCGGGGACTTGCCGTCCCCCCTACACTGGTAAGGGATGGAACATGACGGGAGGTAGCGCGACATGACGACCTTCAACGTGAACGGACGGGCGGTGACCGTGTCGGCGCAGGCGGACAAGCCGCTTCTCTGGGTGCTCCGCGAGGATCTCGGCCTGACCGGCACCAAGTTCGGCTGCGGGATGGCGCTGTGCGGCGCCTGCACCGTGCACCTCGACGGCTCGCCCGTCCGGTCCTGCGTGACGCCGGTGGCGGCGGCCCGCGGCAAGCGCGTCACCACCATCGAGGGGCTGGAGCGCGGGGGGCGCCTGCACCCGGTGCAGGAGGCCTTCATCGAGCAGGACGTGCCCCAGTGCGGCTACTGCCAGTGCGGGCAGGTCATGAGTGCGGCCGCCCTGCTCGCCAGGCAGAAGAACCCGACGGATGCCGACATCGACGCGGCCATGAGCGGGAACATCTGCCGCTGTGGCACCTACCAGCGGATCCGCGCGGCGATCAAGCAGGCGGCGGCCCGCATGGGAAAGGGGGCCTGAGCATGGCGCTCCATCCCTCGCGTCGTGATTTCCTCCGAACCACCGCGATCTCCGGCAGTATCCTGCTCGGCTTCCGCATGCCCGCCCTCGCGCAGTCCACGGGAGCCGCCGCGGCGGCGACCGCGGGAGACTTCACGCCCAACGCCTTCATCCGCATCAGCCGGCAGAACGTCGTCACCATTCTCGTGGGGAAGGCCGAGATGGGACAGGGCATCTACACGTCCCTCCCCATGCTCATCGCAGAGGAGCTCGAGGTGGACCTCGCGAAGGTGCGGGTGGTGGGAGCTCCGGTGAATGCCGCGTACGCCCACCCGCAGTTCGGCATGCAGTTCACCGGTGGCAGCATGAGCGTCGCCAGCGAGTGGGATCGCCTGCGCCGGGCGGGAGCGACCGCGCGCGAGATGCTCCTGACTGCGGCGGCGGAGACGTGGAAGGTCGACCGCGCCACCCTGCGCGCGGACAACGGCCGCGTGTTGGGGCCGGGCGGCCGCTCGCTCACCTACGGGCAGCTCGTGGACAAGGCGCGCACGGTGCCGGTGCCGCAGGACGTCGCCCTCAAGGACCCGTCGCAGTTCAAGATCATCGGCAAGCCCACGCGCCGCCTCGACAGCCGCGCGAAGGTCACGGGCAAGGCGACCTTCGGGCTCGACGCGTCGGTGCCCGGCATGCTCGTGGCCCTGGTGGCGCGGCCGCCCGTGTTCGGCGGCACCGTGAAGCAGCTCACCCCCGACCGCGCGCGGGCGGTGCCCGGCGTCAGGCAGGTGCTCCAGGTGCCCTCGGGCGTGGCCGTGGTCGCCGACTCGTTCTGGGCGGCCAAGAAGGGGCGCGACGCGCTCGAGATCGAGTGGGAATCCGGGCCGGCCTCGGCCGTCGACACTGACACCCTGCAGGCGGACTACGCGCGCCTCGCGCAGACGCCGGGCGCCCGAGTCAGCCGCATCGGGGACGCGGAGGCGGCGCTGGGAACGGCGGCGAAGCGAGTCAGCGCCGAGTACGACATGCCCTACCTCGCGCATGCGCCGATGGAGCCACTCAACTGCCTGGTCTCGCTCGCGCCGGACCGGTGCCAGATCTGGACCGGCACCCAGTTCCAGACGGTCGACCAGGCGAACGCCGCGCGGGCGGCGGGACTCAGGCCCGAGCAGGTCGAGATCAATACGCTCTTCCTCGGCGGCGGCTTCGGCCGGCGGGCCACGCCGAGCTCGGACTTCATCGTGGAGGCCGTCCTCGTCGCGAAGGCGGCCGGCGCGCCCGTCAAGACCATCTGGACGCGGGAGGACGATCTCCGGGGCGGCTACTATCGCCCGATGTGGAATTCGGCCATCAGCGCCGGGCTCGACGCCAGCGGCACGCCCGTTGCCTGGAAGCACACGATTGTCGGCCAGTCCATCACCGAAGGCACGCTGTTCGCGGGGGCCATGATCAAGGACGGCGTCGACCGGACGTCGGTGGAAGGCGCGGCGGAGCTCCCCTACACCGTGCCCGCCGTCGCCATCGATCTCCACAGCCCGAAGTCGGTGGTCCCCGTGCTCTGGTGGCGTTCCGTCGGGCACACGCATACCGGGTTCGTGGTGGAGAGCTTCATGGACGAGCTGGCGCAAGCCGCCGGCAAGGATCCCTACCAGTTCCGTCGGGAGCTGCTCGCGGGCCAGCCCCGTCACCTCGGCGTGCTCGACCTCGCCGCGCAGCGAGCGGGCTGGGGCACGCCGCCGCCCGCGGGCCAGGCCCGCGGCATCGCCGTCCACTCATCGTTTGGAAGCTGGTGCGCCCAGGTCGCGGAAGTCTCGCTCCGCGACAAGGCGATCCGGGTGCATCGGGTGGTCTGCGCCATCGACTGCGGCCGCGCCATCAACCCCGAGACCATTCGCGCGCAGATGGAAGGCGGCATCGTCTTCGGCCTCTCGGCGGCGCTCTACGGGCAGATCACCCTCAAGGAGGGGCGCGTCCAGCAGACGAACTTCCACGACTACCCGGTGCTGCGCATGGACGCCATGCCGAAGGTGGAGGTGCACATCGTCCCGAGCACGGAGAAGCCTTCCGGCATCGGCGAGCCCGGCACGCCGCTCATGGCCGCGGCGCTGTGCAATGCGCTCTTCGCCCTGACCGGGCGGCGCATCCGCTCGCTGCCGCTCGTCCGCCACGGCTTCGAGTCCGCGTGAGGAGGTCAACCGCCCATGCGATCCGCGAAGCGGCTCGTCCCGGCCCTGCTCCTTGGGGGCGCCCTCGCGCTCGTCGGCGCGAGCGCCGTCCTCGCCCAGACCGACCCCGCGAAGCGTGAGGAATCGGAGCGCGCCTTCGCCCGCATCGCGGAGGTGCTCCGGCATCCCCGCTGCATGAA
>JBKPDT010000196.1:0-4027 GCA_046728035.1 Candidatus Methylomirabilota bacterium
ATGCGCGTCCGACGGATCTGCGCCTCCATCCGTCGCTTGGAGAGCCCCACCCGCACCGTGCCCCAGCGCTCGGCGCCGATGAGGACGGGCACCGCGAAATCGTAAATCCCCTCGCCGCGACCGTCCCGAAGGGTCTCCTGCACCAGCAACGTCTCCGCCTCGGCGGCGCGCCGGTCGAGCGGTGTGGTCAGGACGCCCCCCACCAGGCCGGGTTGTCGGCTGTGCGCCGCCACTTTGCCCTCCGCGTCCAGGACCACCGCGTAGCTGACGTCGGCGTTGGCGCGCACCCGGTCCACGTTCTGCTCGAGCGCGGTGAAGTTGTAGAGGAGCAGGGAGCCCGACGAGATCGCGGCGAGGTCACGGGCGATGACCTCGCCCCGCCGGAGCACCTCGCCGATGATGGCAGCGCGCTGCCGGTACTCGACCACGGCGATCACGCCCGCCATCACCACCAGGAAGATGAGCACGGTGCCGGCAAGGAGCCGCGTCTGGAGGGAATCGAAGCGACGACCCGCCCGCTCGAGGAGCCGACGCACCGTCATCGGCGGTCCTCCAGCCAGATCTTGCGGAGCGGGATGTAGGGATCGCCCAGCCCGTTCACCTCGACGCTGCGCACGTAGCCCTGGAACAGCCGCTCGAAGTCGTAGTGCCATACGGGGACGACCGGGGCTGCCTCGACAAGGATCGGCTCGATGCGCCGGTAGATCTCGATGCGCCGGGTGGGATCGGCCTCCCGCCGCGCCTGGATGAGGAGCTGATCCACCGCCGGGTTGGCGTAGCCGGTGACGTTGCGCACGCTCCGCGAATGGAACAGGGGGAAGAGGAAGCTGTCGGGATCGGGGGCGTCGGCGTGCCAGGCGTACAGGAACATCGGCAGGCGGCCTTCCCCTAGCTGCTTCGAGAAGGACGGCCAATCCGTGTCGTACTTGATCTCGGTCCGGATGCCGACGGCAGCGAGCTGGGTCTTCACCGTATCGAGCTCGCGTTCGATGCGCGGGCTCCGCACGCTCGACCAGATCGGAATCGTGGGAATGCCGCGCCCCTCGGGATAGCCGGCGAGCCGGAGGAGCTCTCGAGAGCGCGCGGGCGCGTAGGGCGTGGCCTTGGCCTGCTTGTTGTAGCCGGGCATGCCCGGCGGGAAGATCCCGTGGGCGGGCTGGAACCGGTCCGCGAAGATCTGGTGGAGGATGCTCTCGCGGTCCACCGCGTGGGCGATCGCCTGGCGAACGCGCACGTCGTTGAGCGGCCGGAATCGTGTGTTGAGCCCGTAGAACCGCACCGTGAAGGTCGCGCGTCGCACGAACTGGAAGCGCGGATCACCGACCTTGCTGCGGCATAGCGGTGGGACCGGACTCTCCTCCAGGAGGCCCTGGTCGAAGTCCTGGCACATCAGATCGCTCGACTCACCGGGAAAGATCCGGAAGACGATCCGAGCGAGGCGCGGGGGGCCGCCGAAATAGTCGGGATTCGCGGTGAGCACGATCTCTTTCGCGCGGTCCCAGCGTGCGAACCGGAAGGGCCCGCTGCCGACGGGCTGAAGGCCGAAGGCGGTTCCCTGCTGCTCGACGAGATCCTTGGGCACGATCTTGGTTTGTCCCATGGCGAGGAGGGAAACGAATGGGGTGAAGGCCTCGGTGAGGGTGACCTCCACCGTATAACGATCGAGCGCGCGCAGGCCGGCGACGTCGCTCGCTCGGCCCTCGCGATACTCGCGGCCGCCGCGAATGGTGGAGAAGAGATCGGCGGCGCCGAACGGCACCTTGGGGTCGAGCAGGCGCGTTAGCGAAAAGACCACGTCGTCCGAGGTGAGCTCCCGCCCGTGATGGAATCGGACGCCCGGCCGGAGGTGAAAGGTCCACACGAGCCCGTCGCGAGAGGCCTTCCAGAATCGGGCGAGCGCGGGGATGACGGCGAGCGTCTGATCGAACTGCACCAGTCCGTCGAAGATCTGCTCGGCGACGGACCGGCCGTAGGTGTCGCTGACTCGCAACGGATCGAGGGTCGCCGGGTCGTTGGAGAGCGGACGTCGGTACACGCCCGCCGGCGCGGGGGAAGTCGCGCGATCCTGCGCGGCCGCCAGGAAAACGGGGAGCGCGGAGACGAGGAGGAAGAGAAGAGCGACAAGGAGCAAAGGGGGGCCGAAGCCCCCCCTTGTCTCGCTCGGGCGACTCGCTCGCCTCAAATCCGGCCGGACACTATGGATCGTGGCTTAGTCTCCGCCCCCACTGCCGTCCGCGGTGCCGATGGCCTGGAAGATCTGCGTGGACTCCGATGTGCCCGACTCGATCACCGGTGCGACGAACAGAACGGACGCGAGAACTGCCAGCACCGCCACGAGCTTCGTCATTAGTCTCCCTCCCATGAGGAGTGGGCCCTCGGGTGGGACCGCCTCCCAATGAGGCGCTCCGCCCGAGGGGGAGGGTACAGCAATTCGAACGCCATGCCGCCGGGCGGCGGTGGCAAGGAAAAGTCGTTGTTTCTCCTCGCCTTTCGCCAGGGTCAATCCGGTGACCCCACCGCTCGGTGCACCGTCCACGGTGCATGGTCGCGAATGCGGGTGGTGAGGGAGTCGAAATCGCCAACTCCGACGCGCCGTTGAGCGACCTGCCCTGCGTGCAGTGCACCGGGAGCCGGAAGTGCAGCGCTAGCGGCCGGATTCGCTCCGCTTGAGACTCCATCGCGCCAACTTCACCTTGAGCGTGTTCCGGTGCATGCCGAGCAGCCGTGCCGCCTCACTCTGATTCCAGTCCACCCGGTCGAGAACGCGGCGGACGATCTGGCGCTCGAATAGGTCATGGGCGCCCTCGAGGTCGAGGGCCCCGGCGGCGGTGGCGATCACACGGGCGTCGGGGATCATGAACTCCAGCGGGAGGTCGGAGAGCCGGATCAGGGGCCCGTCGGCGAGGGCGACGCAGCGCTCGATCACGTTCTGCAGCTCCCGCACATTGCCGGGCCACGAGTACTCGGCCAGCGCGGCGAGGGCCTCCGGCGCGAGGCCGGCGACGGGCTTGCCGAACTGCTGCCGGTAGCGTCGGATGAAGTGGTCGGCGAGGCCGCCGATGTCATCCCGGCGATCGCGCAAGGGGGGCACGCTCACCTGCACGACGTTGAGGCGATAGAACAGATCCTCCCGGAACGTCTGGGACGCCACCGCCTGCCGGAGATCGGCATTGGTCGCGGCGATGATGCGCACGTCGAGCTTGACGGTATGGGTGCCCCCCACGCGCTCCATCTCGCGCTCCTGAAGCACCCGGAGGAGCTTGGCCTGCATCTCCGGCTTGAGAGAGCCGATCTCGTCGAGGAAGAGGGTGCCGCCCTGGGCCAGCTCGAACCGGCCGAGCTTGCGCTGGTATGCTCCCGTGAAGGCCCCGCGCTCATGGCCGAACAGCTCGGACTCCATGAGGCCGTCGGCGATGGCGGCGGGGTTCACCGCCACGAAGGGCCGCTCCCGGCGTGGGCCCTGACGGTGGATGGCCCGGGCGAGGAGCTCCTTGCCGGTGCCGCTCTCGCCGGTGATGAGAACGGTGGCGGTGGTGCGCGCGACCTGACCAACGAGGCTCGCGAGCTTTCGCATCTCCGCGGACTGCCCCACCATCTCGTGGGAGTCGTCCCGGCGGGCGAGCTCCGACCGGAGAAAGACCACCTCCCGCTCGAGCGCCCGCTTGTCGAGCGACCGGCGGATGAGGGCGAGAACCTCGTCCTCGTCAAAGGGCTTGGTGAGATAGTCCAGCGCCCCGAGCTTCATCGCCGATACCGCGGTGCGAACGGTCTTCACTGCGGTGACGAGGATCACGTCGAGCTGCTCATCCAGCCCCTTGATCCGCTCGAGCACCTCGAGGCCGTCCATACCGGGCAGGCGGATGTCGAGCAGCACGAGGTCTACCTGGCACGAGCGGACGATGTCCAGGGCTTGCTGGCCGTCGGGGACGTCGAGGACCTCGAACTCGTCCTCCAGGATCAGGCGGAAGGACTCACGGAGACCGGGGTCGTCATCGACGACCAGGATGGTGGGACGGATCGGGCGGGC
>JBKPDT010000197.1:0-17381 GCA_046728035.1 Candidatus Methylomirabilota bacterium
GGGCCGCCGGATCCACGAAGCGGCCCTGGGCGGCCTGGAGCTCCACCGCCAGCACCTGCCCCACATAACCCTCGGCGATGAGGGCGGTCATGGTGGAGTCGGTCTCGAGGGTCTGGGGCGCGGGCACGAGCTGGGCGGTGAGATGCGGAGCCTTGCGCGAGGCCTCCAGCATGCGGCGTCCCTCTGCCGCGTTCATGGCCATGCGCGCCTCGCAGAGCACGTGCTTCCCCGCGGCCAGCGCGGCCACCGTCATCTCGCAGTGCATGTAGGGCCAGGTGCCGATGCAGATGGCGTCCACGTCGGGCGCGGCGACTACCTCGCGCCAGTCGCCGAAAACCTTGGGGATGTCGAACTCCTTGGCGACGCGCTCACCCGACTCCTTGCTCCGGTTTGCCACGCCCATGAGGACCACCCCCGGCTGAGCGCGGAGCTTGGGGATGTGGTGGAGCTTGGTGTTGGCGCCGGCGCCGACGAATCCTACGCGGAGGGGCTGTTCGCTCACGGGGCGCGATCCTCAGTCGCGGTAGGACGGATCGACGCGGTCGAGGCGCCGGAGCAGGCCCGGCCAGACAAGCGCCCCCTGCCCGCCGCGCGGGCGCTGGACCGCCGCCACCCTCGCATAGCCCTCGTCCATAACGTCCTTCGGCACCGGGATCAGCTCGCCGCCCCCCGATTGCGCCCGCACCTGGATGGCGCACGAGGCTTCGAGGTAGTACATCGCCAGGAAGGCGTCCGCCACCGTGGCCCCGACGGTGAGGAGCCCGTGGTTGCGCAGGATGAGCGACGAGTTGTCGCCGAGGTCGGCGACGAGGCGCGGCTTCTCGGCGTCGTCGAGAGCGGGGCCCTCGAAGTCGTGATAGCCGAGGCTCCGCAGCACGAACATCGAGTGCTGCGAGATGGGTAGCAGGCCGGCCCGCTGCGCCGACACCGCCACTCCGTTCAGCGTGTGAGTGTGGAGCACACACCTGGCGTCGTGGCGCGCGGCGTGGATGGCGCTGTGGATCACGAAGCCCGCCTCGTTCACGGAAAACGACGAATTGTCGAGCTTCTTGCCCTGCTGGTCGATCTTCACGAGGCTGGAGGCGGTGATCTCGTCGAAGAACACGCCGTAGGGATTGATGAGGAACTGGTCCTCGGTGTCGGGCACCCGCGCGGAGATGTGGGTGAAGACGAGATCCTCCCAGCCATAGCGCGCGACGAGCCGATAGGCAGCGGCGAGATCCACGCGCACCGCCCACTCCTCCGCGGACACCTTGCCCTTCAGTGACGGGATCTCGAGACCGGTAGATGGCATGGGGCGATCCTCTCTCCTAGCGGAGGTTGTAGAGCTTGGCCACGTTGTCGTGGGTGATCTTCCGGCGAATGGTCTCGGAGAACCCACTCAGGTTCTTCTCCAGGATGCGGCGCGACTCCGGCCACAGGCAGTCGGGGTGCGGATAGTCGGCGCCCCAGATGATGTTGTCCTCTCCCACCAGCGGGACGATGGGCTCGAGGTACATATCTTGTTGATAGGTCGTGTAGCCCTGCCGATGGAAGTAGTCGCTGGGCTTGAGCTTGAAGCCGAGCGCCCGGCCCCGGTCCTCGTACTCGGTGTCGAGCCGGTCGAAGACGTAGGGCAGCCAGGTCACGCCCGACTCCCCGAGCACGAACTTGAACTCGGGGTACTGCTCGCAGGCGCCGGAAGCGATCAGCGAGACGAAGACTTCCATGGTGTCGAGCTGGAACAGGGCGGAGCGCACCAGCCGCCACTGGACCATGTACTCCTTCTCCATCTGCGGCGTGTCGGGGGTGCGCAGCCCCTTGAAGCCGGTGGAATGGAAGGAGATGGGGAAGTGGCACTCCGCGGCCGCTTCCCACAACGCGTACCAGTCGTGGTGGTAGAGCGGCAGGCTCATGCGCTTGAAGGCGAGGTCGCCCCCGCGCAGCCCCATCTTGGCGCAACGGCGCACCTCGGCGGCGGCGTCCTTGGGGTCGTTGTTGGGAATGATGGCGAGGGGGAACACGCGGTTGGGGTCGCTGCGCTTGGCGAAGTCGGCGGCCCACGTGTTGTAGATCGAGTTCGCCCACGCCCGCTGCTCGCCGCTCGCGATGAGGTCGTTGATCATCAGGCAGCCGTAGATGATCTCCTTGTCGATCCCATCGCGGTCGAGATCGGCCAGGCGCAGCTCCGGCGTGGTGGGACGCGGCGTGGCGCCCCGCCGGCTGTCCCACTCGAACCCCCCCTCCTTCATCTCGTCGATATGGGCGAAGACCCCCTTCGTGTACGGCAGGAAGCCCGGGCCCACGCCGTTCCACATCCCGCGGTCCACCGCGTCCACGAACCAGTGGCAGCCGTCTTCGAGCTCCTCGACGCGCGGGACCAGGAGCTTCCACTTGGCGGGGGCCTGCGACGACCAGAGGTCGGGCGGGCAGTACGTGAGGTCGATGTGATTGTCGCCCGAGATGAGCCGGTCGGTCATGACGCGCTCCTTTGCGGGACGGGGGGCCAGGACGCCGAGGGTCTCGTGGCCGCGATCATATCAGATCTGCCCGACCCACGAGGGTTGCGCGACCGCCTTCCAGCGCGCTCGGATCCTCTCGCGCTCGGCCGCGGGCAGCCCGCCGTCGCCCAGGAGCGCGGCGTTCTCGCGCCAGCGGTCGGGCCTGGTGGTGCCGACGATGGCGGTGTGCACGCCGGGGACGCCGAGGGTGAATCGCAGGGCCGTCTTCACGCCGCTCTTCGCCGCCCCGCGGAGGAAGGGATAGTCCAGCGCGCGGAGCCGCTCCCAGTACTCCTGGTAATAGGGCTCGGCCGGCCGGCGCGCGTACCGCCAGGCGACATTGGCGATGGGCCGTTTGGCGATGACGCCCATCCCTCGCTCGCGCGCGAGCGGCAGGGTCAGCTCGATCGCCTCCTGGTCGGCGATGCTCAGCGAAGTCTGGAGCGTGTCGAAGCGCCCGCTCTCCACCGCCCAGCGCGCCGCCGCGCCGTCGCCGCTATAGCCGATGTACCGCGTCCACCCCCGGCTCCGCGCCGTCTCGAGGGCCGTGATGGCATCGCCGCGCCGGAGCACGTCCAGGGAGCAGGAGTGCAGCTGGACGAGGTCCACGCGGTCGGTCCGCAAGCGCTCCAGGCTTCGCTCGATGGACCGTAAGAGCGCCTCCGGGCGCCAGTCCGCGCGCCACTCGCCGCGGGCATGCCCGCACTTGGTGAAGAGGTGGAAATCGCCCCGGCGCGCGCCCACCGCGCGGCCTATCAGCTCCTCGCTGTCCTCGTAGCACTCGGCGGTGTCGATGACGTTGAGGCCGGCGTCGAGCGCGCTCCCGAGCAGGCGCTCCACCGCGCGGAGGCTCGCGCGCTGATAGCCGATCTCCGAGCCGCCGAAGCCGAGGACGCTCGCCTCCATGTCGGTCCGGCCGAGCCGCCGGCGTTCCATCGCGCGCGCCATGCTATGATCCCGCTCCGTGAGCCCGCCGCCCGTGGAGGTCGGCGTCCTCCTGCCGACGCGCGAGGCCGTCATGTCCGGACGCTTCGAGACGGGCCCCATCCTCGCGCTCGCGGAGCGCATCGAGGCGGCCGGCTACGACTCGATCTGGGTGGGCGACTCCATCCTCGCGCGGCCGCGCTTCGAGCCCCTCACGCTCCTGGCCGCGGTGGCCGCGCGCACCCGGCGCGCGCGCGTCGGCACCGCCGTGCTCCTGCCCGCGCTTCGCCATCCGCTGGTGCTCGCGCATCTCGTGGCCACGGTGGACCGCCTCGCCGAGGGTCGGCTCCGGCTCGGCGTGGGCATTGCCCCCGACTCGCCGGCGGTACGCAGGGAGTTCGAGTCCGCGGGCATGTCCTTCGCGCAGCGGGTCGGCCGTCTGGAGGAATCGCTCGCGATCTGCCGGGCGCTGTGGATGGACGCGGGCGAGGGAGGCGTCACCTACCAGGGCCGTTACTGGAGCCTGACTGACGCGCGTCTCCTGCCCACGCCGCATCGGGCGGGCGGGCCGCCGGTCTGGATGGGCGGCGAGGTGGAGGCGGCCACGCGTCGCGCCGGCCGACTCGCGGAGGCCTGGCTCCCCAACAGCGTCACGCCGGAGGCGTGGGCGGCGGGCTGGGCGCGCGTGCGGGAGACCGCGCGCGCCGAGCGCGGCGGCGCCGAGCCCCTCACGCCCGCGCTCTACACGACGCTGCACATCGGGCGCGACACGCGGAGCGCGGAGGCCGAGCTGCGGCGCTTCGTGGAGGCCTACTACGCGGCGCCCTACGAGAGCATCGCCCGCATCCAGGGCTTCCACGGGGGCGACGCCGCTTCCTGCCTGGAGCGCCTCCAGCGCTTCGTGCAGGCGGGCGTGCGCCACATCGTGCTGCGCTTCGGCGGGGGCGATCAGGCCGAGCAGCTCGAGCGGGCCACGCGCGAGCTCCTGCCCCGGCTCAAGGGCTGACGGCGCGCGCGGCCTGGATGGCATTCCACACCCGCTCGCTCGTGGCCGGCATGTCGAGCTCGCGGACGCCGAGCGGCGCCAGCGCGTCCATCACCGCGTTGATCACCGCGGGAAGCGCGCCGACCGTGCCAGCCTCGCCCGCGCCCTTGGCGCCGAGCGGATTCAGCTTGGTGGGGACGGGATTGCTCTCGATGTGCATGTCGCAGAGATCATCGGCGCGAGGGATGCCGTACTCCATGAACGACGTGGTGAGGAGCTGCCCCGACTCGCGGTCGTAGACGATCTGCTCCATTAGGGCCTGCCCGACGCCCTGGGCGACCCCGCCGTGAATCTGGCCCTTGAGCGTCAGCGGATTGATCACGGTGCCCACGTCGTCGACGACGACGTAGTTGGCGAGCGCCACCGCGCCGGTGGCCTCGTCGATCTCCA
The DNA here is from genome assembly GCA_046728035.1 of Candidatus Methylomirabilota bacterium. GTDB lineage: Bacteria > Methylomirabilota > Methylomirabilia > Rokubacteriales > CSP1-6 > DASRWT01. The sequence goes on from JBKPDT010000197.1 coordinate 4,840, forward strand.
CCTCGCAGACGTGGCAGCCATTGGGCCAGGTGTCGGCGGGCGGCACGAAGGTCCCCGTCTCGTAGAGACCGGGCTCGAGCCCGGGGGGCACGGAGGCGGGCACGAAGGCCGCCCGCGCCACGTCCTTCAGCACCACCGCGCGGTCCGTCCCCTTCACCGTGAAGCGGCCGTCCGCGAAGGCGACATCGGCTTCCGCCGCCTCCAGCAGCTTCGCGGCGATGCGCCGGCCCTTGGCGATCACCTTGTCGGCGGCCATGGTGAGCGCGGTGCCGCCGATCACGGTGGAGCGCGAGCCCATGCTCCCCATGCCGAACGCCACGCGATCGGTGTCGCCGTCCACGTAGCGCACGTCCTCGGGGACGATGCCCAGCCGCTCGTGGAGGATCTGCTTGAAGGTGGTCTCGTGGCCCTGCCCCTGGTTCTTGGTGCCCATGAAGATGGTCGCGGTGCCGCTGGGGTTGAAGCGCACCTCGGCGAACTCGGGCTGGGGTGACGCCGCGCGCTCGATGGCGTTGACCACCGCGAGGCCGCGCAGCCGCCCGCGCCCGCGCGCGTCCTCGCGGCGCGCGAGGAACCCGGTCACGTCCGCCAGCTTCACCGCCTCCACCATGCTCTTCTCGAACTCGCCACAGTCATAGGTCATGCCGAGGGGGGTCTTGTAGGGCATGGCGGACGACGGGATCAGGTTCTTCCGCCGCAGGGCCACCGGATCCACCCCCAGCTCCCGCGCGGCCTCGTCGATCAGCCGCTCGATCACGTAGGTCGCCTCGGGGCGGCCGGCCCCGCGGTACGGCGCCGTGGAGCTCGTGTTCGAGAAGACGCACGAGACGTGGACGTGAGCGGCGGGGAAGGCGTAGACGCCGACCAGCGTGAAGACGTTGCTGAACGTCGCGAGCAGGTTCCGATCCGACGAGACGTAGGCGCCGACGTTCGCCAGAGTGCGCACCCGGAGGCCGAGGAAGCGGCCGTCCGCGTCCAGGCCGAGCTCGGCCTCGCTCATGTTGTCCCGCGCATGCTCATCGGCTAGGATGGCCTCGCTGCGCTCGCAGGCCCACCGGACGGGCCGGCCGATCTTGCGCGCGGCCCAGAGCACCAGGCGGTGCTCGGGATATTGCCAGCCCTTGGCGCCGAACCCCCCGCCCACGTCGCCCGCGATGACGCGGATGCTGTGCTCGGGCACCTTGAGGATATTGCTCGCGAGCGCGTTGCGGACCCGGTGCGGATACTGCACGTCGGCGTAGAGGGTGTAGCGCTCCTCGCCGGGATCGTAGACCCCCAGCGCCCCGCGCGGCTCCATGTACTGGGCGTGCACCCGGCTGATCAGGAAGCGTCGGCGGATCACGCGGGCGGCGCGCGCGATTGCGGCATCGGCGGCGGCCTTGTCTCCAACTTCGAACACGCTCGAGATATTGTCCGGGCATTCGTCCCACACCGCGGGGGCGCCGGGCTGCGTGGCCTCCGCGGTCGCCGTCACGGACGGCAGGGGCTCGTAGTCCACGTCCACCAGCTCGGCGGCGTCCGTGGCCTCGGCCAGGGTCTCCGCGATGACCAGGGCGACGGGATCGCCCACGTAGCGGACCCGCTCGGGGGTGAGCCCCAGGTGTGGCGAGGTGAACATGGGTGAGCCGTCCGGGCGCTTGCGCTTGAGCGTCATGCGCATGGTGCCGAGCTTGTCCCGCGCGAGGTCCGCGCCGGTGAAGACGGCGACGACGCCGGGCGCGGCCTGGGCGGCGTCAGTGGCGATCGCGCGGATGCGGGCGTGCGCGTGGGGCGAGCGCACAACCACCATGTGGGTTTGCCCGGGCAGGCTGACGTCGTCCTGGTAGCGCCCCTGACCGCGAAGCAGGCGGATATCCTCAAAGCGCCTTACGGATTGTCCGATCCCGAACTCGCCCATCGGAGCGGGCCGCGGAACGGCGGCTACCGCGCCGCCGGCTGCGCGGTGATGGGAAGCCCCGCCTCCACCTGGGGCTTGTGGCCCCACAGGGTCCCGCGGTCGTGTCGCTGCACGACCCAGGTGGCGTCGTCCACGAGCCGGCCGCCCCAGCCATACTCCACCTCGAACCCCGACGGCGTCATCACGTAGAAGGACACCATCTGGTCGTTCGAGTGGCGGCCCAGCGTGGTGGCCAGAGGCGCGCCCGACTTCGCGGCGATGTCCATGGCGGCGCCGACGTCGTCGAGGGCGTTGGTCTCCAGCATGAAGTGCCACATGCGCTTGTCGCGGCTGCGCGGGAGGTCCTTGGCGCTGGGCTGGAACGCGATGGAGTGGTGCCGCGGGTTGCAGTGGAGGAACACCATGGTGCCGATGTAGTCGGAGATCCGGAAGCCGAGCGCGTCGGTGAGGAGCCGGACGCTCTCATCGCGGGTCGTCGAGCGCAGCACGACATGGCCCAGGCCGAGCGCGCCCGTCTTGAAGCCGGACATCTGGCGCCCGGGGCGGAATGGCGGGTCCCAGCGCATGTGGGGCCCCACGCAGAGCTCGAAGGGCAGCTCGCCCGTCTCGAACTTCACGAAGTCCAGCACCCGACGCTGGGCGATCTCGGCGGGCGTGCCCTGGGTCAGGGCCACACCGGCGGCACGGAGGGCTTCCTTGCTCTGCTCGTACTCGGCATGGGTCGCGGCCTGGAGACCGATATAGATGACGTCGTCCTCGCCCGAGGGGTGGAGCGCGACGCGATGATGGCACTCGTCCATCCGGAGATAGACGGTGCCGTCGGCGCCGCTCTCGACCACCTGCATGCCGAGCACGTCAGAGGCGAAGTCGCGCCAGCGCGCCATGTCGCTCACGCCGATGCCCACGTAGGCCAGCTGAGAAACCGCCATGTCGTCCTCCTGCGCCCCGTTCCCCCGGGGCGGCTCTCCCTGGGTAACATGGCGGCGCCCGCCCGCACAAGAGCGCTACCCCTTGCGGCGTTCGGCTCGGGGAGGCTAGCATCCCTCAGGAGGTACACCCGACATGGGCTATACCCTCGAGCAGTTCGCCGCCGCCTGTCGCGGCATCCTCGAATCCGACCCGGGCCCGGAGGGGCGCAAGAAGGTGTGCGCGCTCGTTCAGGACGTGCTCAAGGACAAGGCCTTCGCCGCCCGGCATCTGGGCGACGACGTGCCCGAGCGCAAGATCCTCTACGAGGACCCCCGCCTCGGGTTCTGCATCCTCGCTCATGTCTACAAGAACGCCAAGGAGAGCCAGCCTCACGACCACGGCTCGACCTGGGCGATCTACGGCCAGGCCGACGGCTCGACCGTGATGAGCGACTGGGAGGTGCTGCAGCCGGCCTCCGCCGCCGCGCCGGGCAAGGTGCGCCGCGCCCGCAGCTACACGCTCGAGCCGGGCATGGCCCACGTCTACAACGAGGGCGACGTGCACTCCCCGCGGCGCGACGGGCCGACCCGGCTCATCCGCATCGAGGGCCAGAACACCGAGCGGATCACGCGCTTCGCCTTCGAGAAGGTGTGAGAGCTCGTCGTCATCGGCTGAGTGCTCACGAGCGCTAGCTGCTTGTAGACCGGGCGATCTCCTTCAGGTTCTCGAAGTAGCGTCGATGTGTTTGCTGGAGGGCTTCCCTGCTGGCTGCCTGAAGGAGGATGACCTCATGATCGACCTTGGTACGATTCAGCTCTAGTTCTCGGTCTAGACGTAGCTTCTCAGCCTTCGTGTGCTCAGCATCCTGGAAAGACTCCATCCTGACGATCTTCCCTTCGCGCCGATTGTATTCGATCAGAAAGATCATAGTATCGCTACCGCTTTTCCAGCAATGATATGAGACGTATGAGACGTGTCAGCGCTCCCCGAATATTCTTCTTAGAGTTTGTCATTGCTCTTGCAGAGGCTCGAATCCGCTCCTCAAAGGGCGCCCTATCTTTCCGTGGCAATCCTTTCGCGGTTGCTCTCAACTCTAACACTGCAAGCTCGAGTTCCTCTACTGCTTTGATCGCTTCGGAGGCACTCAAGAGCATCTGTCTGATCTGTTCGTCCCCGCCACCATACTTTATTGTCGGATCGATGACATCGGATAGCTTCTCAGAGAGGGTAACCGTAACTCGGGTCCGACCGACGGTCCACCACGACCGCGTCGGGGAACTCACGGCAAGTTGCCCCCACAGCTCCTGCTGTCTAGCCACGTTCGGCACCACCACCCGGCAGCCGGCGATATCCTGGACCTGAACCAGTCGGATACTCTCGCGTCGAAGTTTCTCAACCAGAGCGCCAGTCGACTTGGCGGGCCTGCCGGTGGGTTTCAATCGAAGGCGCTCCCGAAGCGTGCCTACGACGATGTCGTAGCCTTGCCCAAACGACCGTCGATACTCGTCGAGGTTTCTGAGGTCCGACTCTGAGAGGTCTCCCTTCCTCAGGCGATCTCCGAGTTTGTCGACCTGGGTCTTGCTGAGAGCGGCTGTCACCGTGGCAGTGCGATCAGCCGTGGAAGCTGCGCCGCCCCTCATCGCGGTTCCAGAGCCGGATGAGATGGCGCTTGCTCTCCGGCGTGGCGCCGTCCTTGAACGGCGTCCGCGCGTGGGCGAAGCGGCGGTTGTCGAGGTACTGGAGCTGGCCGCGCTCGATGGTCAGCTCGACCCACCGCTCGGGTGCCTCCACGATCGACCGCATCACTTCGAGCGCCTCCCGTCCCTCGGCGTCCACCGTCGTCCCCCCTAGCTCCTCGCCGGTCTCGATCAGCGCCTGGTTGTAGCGGCACACGAGGCCGCTGCCCCCGTCATCGAATACGGGCTGCCAGCCGACCTTGGCGTCGCCCGGCGCATGCTCGGCCTGTCGGTCGAAGGGGAAGGGCTGGCAGAGACGCTTGAGGAGACCGGGCGCGCGCCGGCGCATCTCGTCGTGCGCGTCGGTCAGGCTCACGAAGCGGCTCACGCCGCCCTCGGCGGCCCGGTTGAGACAGAGGAGACCGACGTGCTCCGGCGGCAGCGCCAGCCAGGGCGCGTCGGTGTGGAACTGCAGCTCGAGGTTGGTGACGGAGCGCCGCACGCCGTACTCGAGCTGCTTGCCGGTGTCGCGGACGTCGTAGAGCATGGTGCCGTCCCACTTCTGCGCGACGAGCCGGCTCAGCAGCGAGCCGAGCACCCAGCCGATCGCGCGGTTCTCCTCCTCCGAGAAGCGCTCGACCGGCACGCGGTCGACGACGGCGAGGCCGACCGGCCCCCGCAGCCGCGCGCCGACCTCGGCCATCACCTCGCGACAGCCTGCCAGGCTTGCGTCGGGTGGCGAGAGAAGAAGCGTGGGCAGGGGGTCGCGCCGGAGGCCCGCCACCAGGGCCTCCAGCTCGGCCACCGCCGGCCCCGGCAGCGGGACCAGCCAGTCCGCAGCGCTCACGCCCTTCACGCCGGGCCGCCGTTCAGGCGCAGGCGACCGTATAGGCATCCGCGGTGCCCTCGGGCAGCGGGTACTCCTGCCAGCGCTGCCCGCCGTCCTGGGTGCCGAAGACCTGGCCGCAGCGCGACACGCAGTAGATCTGCTCGGGGTCCTTGGCGTGGAGCGCCACGCTCATCATGGTGGCCCGCGCCTTCACCCCGCGGTCGACCCGCTTCCAGGAGCGGCCAAGGTCGTCGCTCCGGTAGAGCGAGCCGTCCTCGCTCCGCGCGGCGGGGCTGAGACAGGTGAAGAGGGTGGAGGGATCGTGCGGGGAGACGCAGACGTCGCGCGAGTAGGTGAGCGGCGAGAAGCGGCCGATCTCCAGGTCTTCCCAGGTCGCCCCGCGGTCGACGCTGCGAAAGACGCCCATCCGCACGGCCAGGAACACCGTGCCCGGCGCCGCGCTCGACACGCAGAGGGCGTGGCTGTCCATCATGCCCTCGATCTCGGTGTCGCTCACGATGCGACTCTTGAGGTGGGGGCGGTCGGCGAGCCGGATGAGGGGTTGGCTCACGTCCGCCCACGTCTCGCCGCCGTCGCGCGAGCGGAGCACGCCGTCCACCTCGAGCCCGGCGTAAAGCTCGCGCGGGTTGCTCGGGTCGGCGGCCATGCGCGTGACGCGGCAGTCGAAGCTCATCTTCACGTGGCCGGGTGAGGCGAGCCCGAGCTTCCTCCAGGTGTCGCCACCGTTCTCGCTCTTGTACACCGCGGCGGGCGAGGTGCCCGCGTACATCACCCGCGGGTCGCGGGGATCGAAGAGGAAGGACCAGACCTCCTTCGGCCCATCGGGAAACGGGATGGCCGTCCACCGGTCGCCGCCATCCAGGCTGCGATACGGGCCTTCCTGGGTGCCCGCGTACAAGAGCTGGGCGTCGCCCGGGTGCACCGCGATGGCATGGATCTCGGAGTCGGCGGGCAGCCCGCCGCCGAGCTTCTGCCACCGGTCATCTCCGAGCGCGCGCCGGAAGAGCCCGCCATGCGCCGTCGCCGAGCCGCCGAATCCCCGCGCCGCCCCCGCATAGATCTTGGTGACCATGTCGGCCTCCCTCGCCTGGGTGTCCCTCGAATTTACCCCTTGTCGAGCACGGCGCGCACCTGGTCTGGCGGCACCGCGATCTTCACGCCCGCGCGCTCCTCCTGCAGCAGCATGGCCACGCGCGAGTCCCGGCCGCCCCAGCCGCGGTTGAGCGCCTCCGTCAACTCCTCCAGCGCGAGATTGGCGATGCGCATGGGCACGCCGAACTCGCGGCCGACCGCGGTGGCCAGCGACACGTCCTTGTGCGCGAGCTTCAGCGCGAACGACGGCGGCTCGAAGGTGCCGGGCAGGAACTGGTCGGCGAGACCGTCGAAGGTGCGCCGGCGGCCCTGCGCCCCCTGTCGCACCGCCTGCCAGAGCGTGAGCGGGTCCACGCCGGCCTTGACGCCCATGGTGAACACTTCGGCGAGCGCGGTCTGGATGGCGTAGCCGGCGCAGTTGTGGACGAGCTTGGCCACCGAGCCAGCGCCGATGGGCCCGACGTAGTAGGCCTGATCCCCGATGGCGTCCAGCACCGGCTTGAAGCGGTCGAACACGGCGCGCTCGCCGCCCACCCAGAGGGCGAGCTTGCGGGTCTTGGCCCCCCGCGGCCCGCCGCTCACCGGCGCATCCAGCACGTGGAAGCCCTTCTCCGCGAAGGTGGCGTGGAGGCGCCGGACGAGCGCGGGCGAGTTGGTGCTGAGATCGAAGAAGGCGGCGCCCCGCTGCATCCCGCTGATGAGCCCGTCGGCGCCCAGTGCCACCGCCTCCACCTCGGGCGGGCCGGGAAGCGAGGTGAAGATCACCTCGGCGTCCTTGGCCACTTCACGCGCAGTGGCCGCCCACACCGCGCCGGCGGCCAGATGCGGCGTCGCCGCGTCCTTCCGCACGTCATTGACGATCAGCGCGTGCCCGGCCGACTGGAGATTGGTCGCCATGAAGGCGCCCATGGTCCCGACCCCGATGAACCCGATCCTCATGCCGGCTTCTCCTCGAAGACCTGCTTGGCGATCTTGGCCGCCGACATCGCGCTGGGCCAGCCCGCGTAGAAGGCCAGATGCGTGATGAGCTCGCCGATCTCCTCCTTGGTCACCCCGTTGGCGAGCGCGCGCTGCGTGTGGCCCTTGAGCTGATCGGGCCGGTAGAGTGCTACGAGGGCGGCCACCGTGATGAGGCTCCGGTCGCGCTTGGACAGGCCCGGGCGCTCCCAGATGTCCCCATAGAGGAGCGACTCGGTGAGCTCGATGACCCGCGGGATGACCCCGCGGACTTCGTTGCGAGTGGCGAGCGTGGCGGGCGAGGGGGTGGACGGTGTGGCCATGGCTCCTCCTTGAACCGGGGGTGACAGCGCGTAGAATCCTCGCACGAGAAAGGAGACTTGACCATGCCCCTCGCGCCCTACCGGATCCACGCCGTCCGCTACGCCCACCGCAAGTGCACGACCTCGGAGGCTTTCTACGGCGACCACCACAACGGCCCGATGACCATGGACTACTTCGTCTGGGCCCTCACCAACGGCAGCGAGACGGTGGTGGTGGATCTCGGCTTCACGGAGCCGGTGGGCACGGCGCGCGGGCGCCAGTTCCTCCGCCCCATCGACCGCGGCCTCGCGGACGTCGGCGTGGACTGCCGGCAGGTGCAGCACGTGATCCTGAGCCACTTCCACTACGACCACGTCGGCAACTATGCCCTCTTCCCCAACGCGACGTTCTACGTCCAGGACGCCGAGATGGCGTTCTACACCGGGCGCAACGCCGCCCTCGGCGCGTTTCGTCGATCGGTCGAGGTCGAGGACATCTGCGCGCTCATCCGGCTCAACTACGACCGCCGCCTGGTCTTCGTGGACGGCGCGCGCGAGGTGGTCCCGGGCGTGAGCGTGCACAAGGTGGGCGGCCACACCGCCGGCATGCAGATCGTGACGGTGGAGCACGCCAAGGGGCGCGCGGTGGTGGCCTCCGACGCCTCGCACTACTACCGGAACTTCGAGGAGCGCATCCCCTTCAACACGCTTCACGACTTGCCGGGGATGTACCGCGCCTTCGACACCATCCGCGATCTCGCCTCGCGCCCCGAGCTGGTGATCCCCGGCCACGACCCGCTCGTACTGGAGCGGCTGCGCAAGGTGGGCGACGGCATCGTCGAGCTCTAGTGGAAGGCGAGCCCTCCATCCACCACCAGCACCTGGCCGGTGACGCTGTCGGCGCGGCAGAACGTCTCGACCTGCGCGGCGATGTCGCCCACGTCGGCGCCCCGGCCGAGCACCACCGTGCGACGGACGCTCTCGGCCACCGCGGGCGGGATGCGCTGGGCCATGCGCGTGCCCTCGATCAGCCCCGGCGCCACGCAGTTCACGGTGATGGCGGGGGCCAGCGCCACCGCCAGGCAGCGCGTCAGGTGGATGAGCGCCGCCTTGCTGGCCGCATAGGCGATGGAGCTGCCGGTGGGCCGCAGCCCCGCGATGGACGCGATGTTCACGATGCGGCCCGCGCCCTGCTTGCGCATGTGGGGCGCCGCCGCCTTGGCGAGGAGGAACGGCCCGCGCGTGTTGGTGTTGTGGATGCGGTCCCAGATGTCCACGGTGAGCGCGTCGAGATCCGGGAACGGGATCCCGATGTTCCAGCCGGCATTGTTGATCAGGATGTCGAGCCGGCCGAGCGCCCCGGCGGCGGCGCTCACCGCGGGCTCGATGGCGGCGGCCTCTGCCTGATCCACCTGCACCATGCGCGCGCGGCGCCCGAGGCCTTCCACCGCGCCCGCCACCTTCTCCGCGCCGTCCCGGTTTCCTATATACCCCACGGCGACGTCGCAGCCCGCCCGCGCCAGCCGCTGGCAGATGGCCGCACCGAGATCGCCGGAGCCGCCGGTGACGAACGCCGCGCGGCCCTGCAGCTCCATCAGGCGTCCGCCCCGCTCACGACGAACCGCCACGCCTCGCCGCGACGGACGATGCGGCCCGCGGTGGGGTGGTGGAAGTGGGTGCCGAGCACGGTGACCGGTCCGTCCGCGTAGCGCTCGCAGAACGCGCGCCGCGTCTTCCGCGCCTGCTCCACGTCGGTATCGAAGTGGCTCCCCCAGTCGGGCTCGCCGATCTGGACGGGGGCATGCATGAGATCGCCCGTGATCACGGCCTCCCCATCCCCCGATCGGAGCCGCACGCTCACATGGCCCGGAGTATGGCCCGGGGTGGGCTCGAGCCATAGCTCGTCGGAGACCCGGTGATCCATCTCCACGAGGGTGGCGAGGCCGGCGTCGAGCACCGGTTGCACGCTATCGGCCATGATCCGCCGCGTGTCCTCGTCACGCTCGCGGGACCAGTGCTCCCACTCCTGCCGCACGAAGAGATGCCGGGCGCGCGGGAAGGTCGGCACCCAGCGGCCATTGTCGAGTCGCGTGTTCCACCCCACGTGGTCCACGTGCAGATGCGTGCAGATCACGAGGTCCACCGCCTCGGGCGGCACGCCGGCGGCGCGGAGGTCCTCGAGGAAGGGCGTCCGCATCATGTGAAACGGCGCCCGGCCGCCCCGGTCCTTGTCGTTGCCCACGCAGGTGTCCACCAAGGCGGTTAATCCAGGAGCGCGGAGCACGAAGGCGTGGATGCTCTGGAGCAGGCGGCCCTTGTCGTCCAGGAAGTGCGGGGCCAGCCAGTCACGGTGGCGCTCGAGGGCCTCGGGCGTGGCGTCGGGGAGCAGCCAGGTCGGCCGGGTCGGTCCCGCGCGCTCGACGACGGCGGAGACGCGGAGCCGGCCGAGGGTGAGGTCGCGCATGGCGGGACAGTACCCGCGCGCGGGGGTGGCGCGCAAGTCCCGGCCTTGTGCGCCGTACCTTACATACTGGTTTCTGGCCGGCGTCGGTCGCCCCCTCGAATTTTCCGCTTGACGGCGTAGCGCAAGCGCTGAGCACGCCGCCATATGCCCTGCGTCTAGACCGCGCCAGGCGGGCCGCACCCGGCTCTCGCTCAACGATCGCGAGCCGGGTCACCACGAATCACTTCCCGCAGCGCGATCGTCCACCCGTCTCGCTCTCCGTCCCCCGAAAAACCCGGGGTTAGAGTGTCCCCACACGATCGGGAAACCCGAGGGGGCGAGCCATGGAAGCACAGGCGACGAACGACCTGGACCGGCTCGGCGACGAGATCGCCGAGCTGTCGGCACACCTGGACGCGGCCACCGCCCGCCTGCTGGCGCTCATCCGCGAGTTCGACGCCCGCGGCGGCTGGAACACGGGCTTCCGCTCGTGCGCGCACTGGCTGAGCTGGCGGGTCGGGCTCGATCTTGGCGCCGCCCGAGAGCGGGTGCGGGTGGCGCGGGCGCTGGCAGAGCTCCCCAGGCTGGCCGAGGCGCTGGCCCGCGGCGAGCTGTCCTATGCCAAGGTGCGCGCGCTCTCCCGGGTGGCCACCCCCGAGACGGAGGAGCGGCTGCTGGCGGTGGGGCGCGCCGGGACGGCCCTCCACGTCGAGCGTGTCGTGCGGGGATGGCGCCGGGTCGATCGCCTCGCTGAGGCGCGCGAGGCAGAGCATCAGCACCGAAGCCGCAGCCTGCAAGTGTTCGATGACGAGGACGGGATGGTCGTCGTGCGGGGGCGCCTGACGCCCGAGGTCGGGGCGCTGCTACGGCGGGCGCTCGAGGCCGGCTGCGAGGCGCTCTATCAGAACCGACGTCGGGATGCGGCGGCGTGCGAGGGTGAGCGCGCGTTGGAGACGCCTCGCCTGGCGCAGCAGCGGGCCGATGCGCTTGCGCTCGTGGCGGAGTCCGCCCTTCATGCCGGGCTCGACCCCGGCGCCCCAGGCGAGCGGTACCAGATCGTGATCCATGTCGATGCCGGTGTCCTTGCCGAGGCATCGGAGGCTCACGCGGCCGCGCCGGCGAGCGGCGAACCCGGTCAGTCGCTCCTTGAGGAAGGCACGCACGTTTCTGCGGAAACGTCGAAGCGACTCAGTTGTGACGCGAGCCGCACAGTGATGCGCCACGAACACGCGGGTCGCATCGTGGAGGTCGCGGCGCGGACACGGACCATTCCTCCCGCTCTTCGGCGGGCGCTGCAGCAGCGAGACAAGGGTTGCCGCTTCCCAGGCTGCGGCGTCCGTGTCGCCCAAGGCCACCACATTCACCACTGGGCGCATGGTGGGCCGACTACGCTCTCCAACCTGGCCTCGCTGTGTCGCCGGCATCATCGCTCCGTGCACGAAGAGGGCTATCAGGTCGAGCGGCGCGCGGACGGCGGCCTCCACTTCCGGCGGCCGGACGGCCGGGCACTGCCGGACATTCCGCCCCCGGGCTCGGCGCCTCCCGATCCCGTGGGGACACTCCGCGCCGAGAACGGGGCGAACGGGCTCCACATCGACGCGCGGACCGGGCTTCCCGCCTGGCTCGGGGAGCGGCTGGATCTCGGCTACGCGATGGACGTGCTGCACCCGCGCGCCAGACAGCCGTCGCGGGTTAGGTGGAAGCATGAGGCAGTCCCCAAAGTCGGGCGCGCGTGGGGCGACTTTCGTGGTAACGACGAATGGTAGATGGAGATCTCCGAGCGGAGTCGGACTCGGCGATCGCGCCGTGACCTGCATCGATCCTGCCGTCCAAGTCGTCGATGGCAAGTCCGTCATCCGTGACGGACCTACCACGGTGTGCCTCAAACCCGAGGAAGTTGATCCCTATATAGCGACGCGCTGGAGGGACCGGCACAAGTCCCGTCCTTGACAGCCCGCGTCAACGGGCCTAGTGTCCCTTCGTGGAGGCGATCGATACTGCGCTCGGCGCGGCGCGGCCCGCGCCCCAGCGCGCCGGCTGGAGCCGCCCCCTTCGTCGGCTCACCCGCAGCGCGGTGGTCGTCGCGGGCGCGGTCGGCGCTATCCTCATCGTGGGCATGGCGCTCTTCGCGAACGCGATCGCGCCGTACCCTCCTGACGAGCAGAACTTCGACCTCATCGAGAGCGCACCCGGCGCCAAGGCGCTGTTCGGCACCGACCGGTTCGGCCGCGACGTGCTGAGCCGGGTGATCCACGGCTCGCGCATCTCCCTCTACGTGGCGGCGGTGTCCATCACCATCGCGATGCTGGCGGGCGGCGCGCTCGGGCTCACCGCCGGCTATCTCGGTGGCGCCTGGGACAACGGCATCAACCGCGTGCTCGACGTCTTCTTCAGCGTACCCGGCCTCCTCCTCTCC
>JBKPDT010000198.1:0-2816 GCA_046728035.1 Candidatus Methylomirabilota bacterium
ATGCTGCACTGAGCAAGCGAGCGCCCGCCCCCGGCGGCGCTCGCCGCCCCCGCCGCGTGGCGTAGGCGCTAGTGGTCGGAGACGTTGGCTTCCAGGAACCGCTCGGCCTCGAGCGCGGCCATGCAGCCGGTGCCCGCCGCCGTCACCGCCTGGCGATAGGTGAAGTCCTGGACGTCGCCGGCCGCGAAGACGCCCGCGATCGAGGTCTTGGTCGTCCCCGGCTCCACCTTGATGTAGTTGTTCTCGTGCAGCGCGATCTGGCCGCGGAAGATCGCGGTGTTCGGCTCGTGCCCGATGGCCACGAAGAGCCCATCCACGGGCGTCTCCCACCGCGCCCCCGTCTTGACGTTGCGCAGGCGCACCGAGGTGACCTTGCCGAGGGTGGGGTCGAAGACGTCGTCCACCACGGTGTCCAGGGTGAAGGCGATCTTCGGATTCTTCAGCGCCCGCTCCTGCATGATCTTGGAGGCCCGCAGGGTGTCGCGGCGATGCACCACCTCGACCTTGCGGCCGAGGCGCGAGAGGTAGAGCGCCTCCTCCATCGCGGAGTCCCCGCCCCCGACCACCATGATGTTCTGGTCCTTGAAGAAGAAGCCGTCACAGGTGGCGCAGGTGGACACCCCCCGCCCCATCAGGGCAGCCTCGTTGGGCAGCCCGATGAGCTTGGCGGTGGCCCCGGTGGCGATGATCACCGAGTGCCCTTCCAGGGTGACGTCGCCGGCGGTGACGCGGAAGGGACGGCGCGAGAAGTCCACCGCGGTCACATCCTCGGCGATCATCTCGGTGCCGAAGCGCTGCGCCTGCTTCTGGAACATTTCCATCAGCGGGGGCCCGTCGATGCCCTCGACGAAGCCGGGGTAGTTCTCCACGAGCGTGGTCAGCATGAGCTGGCCGCCCGCCTGGATGCCCGTGAACATGACGGGAGCGAGATTGGCCCGGGCCGCGTAGATGGCCGCCGTGTAGCCCGCCGGCCCCGAGCCGATGATGATCACCTTGCGTGTCGTCGCCATGTCCGCTCTCCCGTTCCGTGAGTGGCCTACCGTTTGGATGCCGGCGCGGGACCTTCAGGTGCAAGGAGCCCCGGCAGCTCGCTCAAGTCGCGAATTTCATGGTCGGGCATGGGCGCGCCCTCCGGCAGCGCCGCGGCCTCCCGGTTGATCCACACCGCCCTCATCCCCACGCCGCGGGCGCCCGCCACGTCGATGTCGGCCCGGTCGCCCACGAAGACGGCCGCGTCCGGGGCCAGTCCGAGCCGCCCCAGCGCTTCCTCGAAGATCTGCGGCGCCGGCTTTCGCCAGCCCACGGCGTCGGAGACCAGGATCTCGTCGAAGAGGTGGGCGATGCCCTCGCGCTCCAGCACGAGGCGCGCGGTGGGCGTGTAGTCGAAGTTCGACACCACCGCCAGCTGGTACCGCTCCTTCAAGGCGGCCAGGACGTCCCGGTGATGGGCGGGGAAGACGACGGCCTTGGAGAGCTCACGCATGTGGGTGGCGAGGAGGACGGGCAGCGCCTCGCGGCTCATGGCGGCGGCGTCCAGACCGAGTCGCTCGAAGATCATCCCGAACCGCTCCGCCGCCGCCACCTCGCGATGGGTCCCGTTCCGGATGCGCTCGGCCTCCTGCCAGCTCCAGAAGAGGGCGCCCCCGAAGTCGCCGAGGGAAACCTCGGGCGCGAAGGGTCGGAACGCCTCGTGGACGAGGGCCGCGGTGGATCGAACCGTCCGCCCGTTGATCTGGATCTCGGGAAGCCGCTCACGCTGGAACAGCACCAGGGTGTCGAAGAGATCGAAGAGCACGGCGCCGCGGGCCGCGCTCATGGAAGCGGCTTCCGCTGGGCGAACCCCTCGTCGAACCCGTGCCAGAAGCGCACGGCTGTCTCGCCGTACTTCCAACAGAGATTGACCGGCTCGTCGCTCTGCCGCCCGGGGGCGAGCCCCGCGAAGTCCACCAGCCCCATCTCGACGTCCTTCACCACCCCGCCCAGAGCGTGGATGTCGGAGAGCACGGCGCGCACCTCGATGGTGAGCCCGTCCAGCCGCTCCGCTCGCGCCTTCCACTCGCGCCGGTCCACCGCGGTTCCCCCGGCGGTTCGGATGCGCTCGCGCTCGGCGCGCAGCGCCTCCGCGAGGTCCTGGGCCTGGCGGTGACGCTCCATCGCCTGGCCCATCAGCTCGGCCAGCCGCGGGATGAGCGCGTCGACCTCGGCCGGGGTGAAGAGGCGGTCGGTCATGCCCGCGCGCCGAGCGACTCGACGAACACCACGTGGACGTCCTTGGGACCGTGGACCCCCCGCGTGAGGGTGAGTTCGATGTCGGCGGTCCGCGACGGGCCGGTGATGAAGTTGATGGCGCCGCCCGCCTCCCCGACGGCCGCGGCATCGGCGTGATGGGCCTCGAGCATGACGCCCACCTGCTCGAGCGTCTCCAGGAGGGCGCTCGGCCCGAACACCGCGACATGGGTGTCGGGCAGGAGCGAGGTGGAGCGCGGGCGTCCCGGGCCCGAGAGCAGGATGAGGGTGCCCGTCTCCGCGAGCGCCCAGTCCGCGCCGGTGACGCCCAGCGGCGCGCGCGCGGCTTCCTCGCGATGGCGCCGACGGTCCGCCTCGCCGCCGCCGCGTGGGGCTTGCATGAGGAGCCCGTGCGGCGCCAGCGCGGCGCGCAGATCCCAGCCGAGCGCATCCTGATCCCACCCGATCGCCTCGCGCGCGCCCATGTCGGCGGCGATCCGCGCGAGCACGGCCGGCACCTCGTCCAGGCGGGCGACGCGATGGAAGACGCCGGCGAGGCGCTCGAACTCGGCCTGGAAGCGCTCGAGCGC
>JBKPDT010000199.1:0-16819 GCA_046728035.1 Candidatus Methylomirabilota bacterium
GGAGTGGGAGCATCGGCGGCACGAATGGACGGTCAAGCCCGATCACGTCGCGGAGGATCTCCTCGACGCCGTCGACTGGGCGCTCGCGCGGTCGCGGCGATGATGTTCCCGGCGCGCGCCACCCTCGATCTGGTCGCCCGGTTGCGGGGCCGCCGCATCGTCGTCGTGGGTGACCTCATCGCCGACGAGTACCTCTACGGCAAGCCCGCGCGGATCTCTCGGGAGGCCCCCGTGCTCATCCTGCGCTTCACCGACCGCGAGGTGCGGCTCGGCGGCGGCGCCAATGCCGCCCACAACGTGCAGGCCCTCGGCGCCCACGCCGTGCCGGTGGGCGTGGTGGGGGACGACGAGGCGGGCGCGGAGGTCACCGCGCTGTTCGAGCGCGCCGGCATCGGGACCGAGGGGCTGGTGCGCGCGGCGGGCCGCCGGACGCCGGTGAAGACGCGCATCATGGCGGGCGGCTACGAGTCCACCCGCCAGCAGGTGGTGCGGCTCGACCGCGAGCCCGAGCCCTATCTCCTGCCCGAGGTCGAGGAGCACGTGCTCGAGCGCCTCGCCGCGCTCGCGCGCGAGGCCGACGGCTTCGTCCTGTCCGACTACGGCTACGGAGTTCTGTCGCCGCGCGTCTTCGAGGTGGTGCGCGAGCTGGCGCGCGAGCGCGACGCGCCGGTCTCGGTGGACAGCCGCTACGACCTCCTGCGCTTCCGCGGCGCCACCGCGGCCACGCCCAACGAGCCGGAGGTAGAGGCGCTCACCGGGGGCGAGCTCGGCGACGAGCGGTCCATCGAGAAGGCCGGACGCCAGGTGCTCGAGCGGCTCGAGGCGCGCCTCCTCCTCGTCACGCGGGGGAGCCGTGGCATGGCACTCTTCGAGCGTGACGGCCCGGTGACGTTCATCCCCATCCACGGCAGCGACCAGATCGCCGACGTCACCGGAGCGGGGGACACCGTGATCAGCGCCTTCACCACCGCGCTCGCCGCCGGCGCGTCGCCCGCGCATGCGGCCTGGCTCGCCAACGTGGCGGGCGGCGTCGTCGTCATGAAGCGCGGCACCGCCAGCGCCACCGCCGCCGACCTCGCCCAGGCGCTGGCGTCCGAGCCGGGGAGTGATGGCGCCCATCCTCGCGCCTGAGGCAGCCGCCCGCTGGGCGGACGCTCAGCGGGGAATGGGCAGGCGGATAGTCCTCGCCAATGGCTGCTTCGACCTTCTCCACGTCGGCCACGTGCGCTATCTCGCGGCGGCCCGCGCGCTCGGCGACGTCCTCGTGGTCGGGATCAACTCGGATGCTTCGGCGCGCCGGCTCAAGGGCGAGGGCCGCCCGCTCATGAACGCGGCCGAGCGCGCCGAGCTGCTCGCGGCCATGGCTGCGGTGGACGCGGTGGTCGTCTTCGAGGAGGACACGGTGGCGCGGCTGGTGGGCCTGCTCCGGCCCGACGTCCAGGCCAAGGGCACCGACTACACCGAGTCCACCGTGCCGGAGCGGGCGGCCGTCCTCGCCGTGGGCGGGCGCGTCGCCATCGCCGGCGACCCCAAGGACCATTCGACGCGCGACCTCATCCGCGTCATCGTCGAGCGCTTCGGGAGCGGGCGGTGAACATCGCCATCATCAAGCTCTCGTCGCTGGGCGACGTGATCCACGCCCTCCCGGTGGCCCGCGCGCTCCGGCACGCGCGGCCGGAGGCCCAGCTCACCTGGATCGTGGAAGCGCGCGAGTACGCCATCCTGCGCGACCATCCGGACCTCGACCGCGTGATCCCGGTGGACACGCGGCTCTGGCGTCGCCTGATCCGGCGGCCGGCGGGAGCGCGGCAGGTCTGGCACAAGCTCGGCCGTCTCCGCACGCGTGTGCGCATGGGCGGCTTCGACGTGGCGCTGGACCTCCAGGGCCTGATGAAGAGCGGCGTCCTCACCGCGTACACCGGGGCGCGCGTGCGCATCGGCTTCAGCCCCGGCTATTGCCGCGAGCGGCTGAACGCCCTCTTCACGAACCGGCACGTGACGCCGCCGCCCAGCGCGACCCACGTGGTCGATCAGTACCTGGCGCTCCTCGCGCCCCTCGGCATCGCGCCCTCCACGCCCGAGTTCCACCTCCCCACCCGACCGGAACCGGAGCGGCGGATGGACGAGGCCCTCGCCGAGGCGGGGCTCAAGCCGGGCGACCGCATCGTCGCGGTCAATCCCGGAGCGGGCCGTTCCGAGAAGCAGTGGCCGGTGGAGCGCTTTCGCGCCCTTGCCGAGCGGCTGGCCGCCGAAGCCGGTGCGCGGATCCTCCTCCTCTGGGGCCCGGACGAGCTCCACATGGCCAAGCGCATCGGGACGGGGCTCGGCACTCGCGCGGTGCTCGCACCACCCACCGACCTCGACGAGCTCACCGCCGTGCTCCGCCGCGTGAGCCTCATGGTGGCGAGCGACACCGGGCCCCTGCACCTGGCGGCCGCGCTGGGCACGCCCGCGCTGGGCCTCTTCGGCCCCACGCGCGCAGAGCGCAACGGCCCCTACGGCGCGCACTGTCGGGGGCTCCAGAGCCCCGACGGCACGATGGCGGGGCTCTCCACCGACGCCGCCTTGGCGGCCGCCCACGAGCTTCTCGAGCGCGAGGGCGCGCGATGACGCGGCTGTCCGTCACCATCGTGGCGTGGAACGAGGAGGAGCGCCTGCGCGCCTGCCTCGAGAGCGTGTCATGGGCCGACGAGATCATCGTGGTGGACGGCGAGTCCACCGACAAGACGGTGGCGTTGGCGCGAGAGTTCACCGATCGGATCTGGGTCCGGCCCTGGCCAGGCTTCGCCGCCCAGAAGAACTTCGCGCTGGAGCAGGCCAGCGGGGACTGGGTGCTGGCGCTGGACGCCGACGAGCGCGTCACCCCGGAGCTGCGGGCGCGGATCGCGCGCATCCTGGCCGCCGACGAGGCCGCCGGCGGGACGGGCGGCGCGGAGGCCGACGGCTACTCGGTGCCGCGCCGGAACATATTCTGGGGGGCCTGGGTGCGCCACGGGGGCCTCTACCCCGACTACCAGCTGCGGCTCTTCCGCCGGCGTGCCGGCCGCTTCCTCGCCGACGCCGTCCACGAGTCGGTGCGCGTGGACGGACGGGTGGAAACGCTCGGGGAGCCGTTGCTCCACCACTCCTATCGCAGCCTCGAGGACTTCGTCCAGCGCTCGAACCGCTACTCCACCCTCGCCGCGGGGGAGTGGATCAGGCGGGGAAAGCGGGCCGGTCTCGCCGACCTCATCTTGAGGCCGCTCGGGCGCTTCCTCTCGATGTACATTATCCAGCGGGGCTTCCTCGACGGCTGGCGTGGATTCGTGCTCGCCGTCCTGTACGCCGACTACGTGTTCCTGCGCATGGCCAAGGCCTGGGAGGTCCGGCTCACGCGGGACGACCGCCACTGAGGAGCGCGATGGCCACGACCACGCAGCGGGTGCTCTCGGGAATGCGCCCGACCGGGCGGCTGCACCTCGGCAACTATCTTGGCGCGCTGGAGAACTGGGTGCGGCTGCAAGCCGAGTACGACTGCTTCTACTTCGTCGCCAACTGGCACGTGCTCACCACCAGTCCCGAGGCGAGCGTGGAGGCGGGGTCGAGCACGCTCGAGATGGCGGCGGATTGGCTGGGGGCGGGGCTCGATCCGGAGCGCTCGACGCTCTTCATCCAGTCTCGCGTGCCGGAGCACGCGGAGCTCCATCTTCTATTTTCCATGGTCGTCCCGGTGGGGTGGCTCGAGCGCGTGCCCACCTACAAGGAGATGGTCGAGCAACTGGGCATCGAGGCGCCGTCCTACGGCCTCCTCGGCTACCCACTGCTCCAGTCGGCCGACATCCTCATGTACAAGGCCCACTGGGTGCCGGTGGGCGCCGACCAGGTGCCTCACATCGAGCTCACGCGCGAAGTGGCACGCCGGTTCAACCATACCTGGAAGCCGGTGTTTCCGGAGCCCCAGGCCAAGCTCACCCAGATCCCGAAGGTGCCGGGGACGGACGGCCGGAAGATGTCCAAGTCCTACGGCAACGCCATCGAGCTCGCCGACCCGCCGGAGGTCATCTCCGGGAAGATCAGGCCGATGGTCACCGACCCCGCGCGGAAGCGGCGGAACGATCCCGGCAATCCCGACGTATGCCCGGTCTTCGATCTCCACCGCATCTTCACCCCCGCGGGCCCGCGCGAGGAATGCGCGCGCGGTTGCCGGACCGCCGCCATCGGCTGTCTCGACTGCAAGGCGGTGCTGCTGGAGCACATGCTGCCCCCGCTCGCCGCCATCCGCGAGCGGCGCGAGCAGTGGGCGTCCCGGCCCCGCGACCTGCTGGAGATGCTCCACGAGGGCTCGCGGCGCGCCCAGAAGCTCGCGCGCCAGACCATGGATGAGGTGCGGGACGCGGTGGGGCTCGAGCCGTGACCGAGGTGGCCGCGCCCGGCCTCACCGTCCGGGTCGAGTCCTTCGAGGGGCCGCTCGATCTCCTCCTGCACCTCTGCCGCACCAGTGAGGTGGACCTGGCGCGCCTGCCCATCCGCACCGTGACCGACCAGTACCTCGCGCATCTGGAGTCGGTGCAGTTCCAGGACCTCGACACCGCGGGCTCCTTCATGGTGATGGCGGCCACCCTGATCTACCTCAAGTCCAAGCTCCTGCTCCCTGCGACGGGCGAGCCGGCCGAGGACGACCTCGATCCCGAGGGCGAGCTCCTGCGTCAGGAGCTGGCCGCGCGCCTCGCCGAGTACGCGCGGGTCAAGGCGCTCGGGGCCTGGCTCGCCGCGCGCGAGGCCGAGCAGACGCTCATCTTCGGCCGCACCGCCGCGGAGCTGCCGCCGGCCGAGGACATCCCGCTCCAGGACCTGTCGGTGCATCTCCTCCTGCGGGCAATCAATCACCTGATCGAGGATCAGCGGCGCGAGCGCCCGCGCTCGGTGGAAGCCGACCCGATCTCCGTGGTGGAGCGCATGGGCGAGATCCTCTCGTTGCTCCGCTCGACGTGGTCCTTGCTCTTCTCCTCGGTGGCGGGCGGGGAGCGCGTGCGGGCGGAATGGGTGGTGACGCTCCTCGCCCTCCTCGAGCTGGTCCGGCTCGGCCAGGCCCGCGCCCGGCAAGCGGAGCTGTTCGGCGACATCGTGATCGAGCGCGGCGCGGGCAGTTCCGCGGTGGAGGGCGACTCCGTCGCCGTTCCCGCACCTCCGGGAGGCAGCGAATGACCGAGCCCATCGACATCCTCGAAGCGCTCCTGTTCGCCTCGGACACGCCCGTCGAGACGGCCACGATCCGCGAGGTTCTGGAACTGGCCTCGATGGAGAGCGCGCGCGGCCTCGTGGATGCCCTCGCGACGCGTCTGCGCGAAGGGGGACGGGCGCTCCAGATCGTCGAGGTAGGGGGCGGGTTCCGGCTGGTGACGCGGCCCGAGGTGGCCCCCTGGCTCATCAAGCTCGCCCGCGCGCGCACGCGGCAGCGCCTCTCCCGTCCCGCGCTGGAGACGCTGGCCATCATCGCCTACCGCCAGCCGGTGTCGCGACCCGAAGTGGATGCGGTGCGCGGCGTGAACTCCGACGCCGTGCTCGACAACCTGCTCGAGCGGCGCATGGTCCGCATCGCGGGGCGCAAGGACACGCCGGGACGCCCGTTTCTCTACGAGACCACGCGCGAATTCCTCGTCGCCTTCGGCCTCCGCGATCTCGCCGACCTGCCCAAGCCCGAGGGCGAGCTCAGCATCCCCGACATCACCGCGACCGACTCTCCCGCCCAGGGCGAGCTGGACAAGGAGCTGGCGGCTGCCACCGATCCGTCTCAGCAAGATCCTGGCCCAGGCGGGGCTCAGCTCGCGCCGCGGGGCTGAAGCCCTCCTCGCCGCCGGCCGCGTCACCGTCAACGGCCTCGTGCGCGTCGAGCCCGGGGCCCAGGCCGACCCCGAGCGCGACGAGATCACGGTGGACGGCCGGCGCCTCGAGGCGGCGGCGGCGCGGACCTATCTCCTCCTCAACAAGCCGCGCGGATATGTGACGAGCCGCGCCGATCCCGGCGGCCGCCCCGTCGTCCTCGACCTGATCCGGCACGTCCGCGCGCGCGTCTTCCCGGTGGGACGGCTCGACTACGATACCGAGGGTCTGCTGCTCCTCACCGACGACGGGCCGCTCGCCAACTACCTGCTCCATCCTCGTTACGAGATCCCGCGCGTCTACGAGGCGGAGGTCGAGGGTCGGGTGCGCGACGCGGATCTGCCGCGCTGGCGCCGCGGCGTGACCCTTGCCGACGGCGAGGCGAGGCCGAGGGCCGTGCACGTGCTCCGTCAGGAGGGGGCGACGACCTGGCTCCGGGTCACGTTCGCGGAGGGCCGCAACCGCGAGGTGCGCCGTTACGCCGAGGCCCTCGGCCATCCGGTCGCCCGGCTCCGCCGCGTCGCCTTCGGCCCGCTCCGTCTCGGCGACCTCGCCACCGGGGCGAGCCGGCCGCTGCGCCCGCGGGAGCTCGACGACCTCAACCGCTTGCGTGGGTAGGACCCTTACCCTATAATGCGGAGGCTTTAAAGACAGTCGGGCATCAGGAGCCTCTATGAACCTGGACGATTGGCGATCCAGGATCAACGACCTCGATAACGAGATCCTCAACCTCCTCAATCAACGCGCAGACGCCGCCCTCCACATCGGCGATCTCAAGAGGCAGCAGGACCTCCCCTATTTCGTGCCGGAGCGTGAGGCCCAGGTCCTCGAGCGGCTGATCACGCAGAACCGAGGGCCGCTTCCCCCCGAGGCGCTTCGCGCGATCTGGCGCGAGATCATCTCCGCGTCGCTCGCGCTGGAGAACCCGCTCCCCGTCGTCTACCTGGGGCCGGCCGCGACGTATACCCATCAGGCCGCGCTGGCGCGCTTCGGCTCCTCCGCCGCCTTGCGGCCCACGCGGAGCATCGCGGAGGTCTTCGACGAGGTGGAGCGCGGCCGTGCCGAGTACGGGGTGGTCCCGGTGGAAAACTCCACCGAGGGGCCGGTGAACGTGACTCTCGATCGCCTCATCGACTCCGACGCCGTCATCACCGGCGAGATGACCCTCGAGATCAGCCACTTCCTCCTGTCGCGGGCGGGGGAGCTGAGCGAGGTGAAGAAGGTCTGCTCCCATCCCCAGGGCCTCGCCCAGTGCCGGCAGTGGCTCAACGCCAACCTGCCCGACGTCGCCACCGAGGAGACCTCCTCCACCTCCGCCGCCGCGGAGCGGGCCAGGGAGGACCCCACCGTGGCGGCGATCTCGTCGGAGATGGCCGGCCGCCTGTACGACGTGCCGATCCTCAGACGGCGCATCGAGGACAATCCCTTCAATTCGACCCGCTTCCTCGTGCTGGGCCGGCGCCCCATGCCCGTCACGGGACGCGACAAGACCTCTATCCTCTTCTCCATGAAGAACGAGCCCGGCGTGCTCTACAGCATCCTGCAGCCGATCGCCGAGCGCGGGCTCAACCTCACCAAGATCGAATCGCGACCGACCAAGCGGCGGCCCTGGGAGTACGTGAACTTCGTCGACTTCGAGGGCCACCGGGACACCGAGCTCGTCGCCGCCGCGCTCTCCGCCATCGGCGAGCGTTGCCAGTTCCTCAAGATCCTCGGGTCCTATCCGGCCGCCTAAGGAGCCCCTTGCATGCCCGCGTCATGGGAATCGCTCGCCAACGATCACATCCTCGGGATCGCCCCCTATGAGCCCGGCAAGCCCGTCGAAGAGCTCGAGCGGCAGCTCGGGATCCACGATGCCATCAAGCTCGCCTCCAACGAGAACCCCCTGCCGCCGTCGGAGCGGGTGCAGAAGGCGGTGGCGGCGGCGATCCCCCAGCTCAACCGCTACCCCGACGGCAGCGGTTTCTACCTGCGCGAGGCCCTCGCCCGGCGCCACGGCGTCACCAGCGACCACATCATCCTCGGCAACGGCTCGAATGAGCTGATCGAGCTCCTCGCCCGCGCGTTCATGCGCCCGGGGGACGAGGCGGTGATCCCGCACCCGTCCTTCGTGGTCTACCCGATGATCGTGCAGGCGGTGGGCGGGATCCGCGTGGTGGTGACGCTCAAGAACCACCGACTCGACCTGGAGGCGATGGTGCGGGCGGTCACGCCCATGACCAAGCTGGTGTTCATCGCCAATCCCAACAACCCGACCGCGACCATCGTCACCGCCCCCGAGGTCGAGGACTTCATGGCCCGAGTGCCCGACCGGGTGATCGTGGTCTTCGACGAGGCCTACTTCGAGTTCGCCCAGGGCCCTGATTTCCCCGACTCGCTCGGGTATCTGCGGCAGGGACGGAAGGTCGTGACGCTCCGTACCTTCTCCAAGGCGGCCAGCCTGGCCGGCCTCCGGGTGGGCTACGCGGTGGCCGACCCCGATTGCGCGAGCCTGCTCAACCGCATCCGGTCGCCCTTCAACGTGAACTCCCTGGCTCAGGTCGCCGCGCTCGCCGCCCTCGAGGACGAGGCCCACATCGTCGAGTGCCTGCGCATGATCGAGGCCGGCCGCGCCTATCTCACCGACGAGTTCACCTCGCTCGGCTTGCGCTTTCCGCCGTCGCGCGCGAACTTCATCCTGGTGGACGTCGGGCGCAACGCGCTGGACGTGTTCCAGCGCCTCCTCCGCGAGGGCGTCATCGTCCGTCCCATGCTGTCCTTCGGCATGGAGAGCACGCTTCGGATCAGTATCGGCACGCCGGAGGAGAACCGCCGGCTCATGAAGGCGCTTCGCAAGGTGCTCCAGGAGGCGAAGCGCGCGTGATTCGTCAGCTCTGCGTCGTCGGCCCGGGACTGCTCGGGGGCTCGCTGGCCCTGGCCGTCCGCGCGCGGCGCCTGGCCGGCAAGATCGTGGCGGTGGGACGGACCGACGCGAGCGTGGCCCCGGCGGTGCGGGCGGGAGCGGTGGACCGCGCCACCACCGATCTCGCGTCGGGGCTTCGCGGCAGCGACTTCTGCGTGCTCGCCACGCCGGTGGCGGCCCTGGAGAGCCAGCTCGCCGCGGTCTGGACCGTCGCCGAGACCGGGGCCGTCATCACCGACGTCGGCAGCACCAAGGGTCGCATCGTCGCCACCGCCGAGCGTCTCGGCGTCGGCCGCCCGCTCGACTTCGTGGGCAGCCACCCAATGGCGGGCTCCGAGCGCGCCGGCTTCGCGGAAGCGCGCGCGGATCTATTCGTAGGAGCGACCGTCATTCTCACGCCGACAGAGCGCACCGCCGCCGCCGCGGTCGCGCGAGTGCGCGGCTTCTGGGAGGCGCTGGGCGCCCGCATCACCGTGCTCGACCCCATCACGCACGACCGCGCGGCCGCCGCGGTCAGCCATCTCCCGCACCTGGTCGCCGACGCCCTCGTGGACGCGGTCGTGCGCATGGACCCCGCCTTCTTCGACGTGGCCGCCCGCGGCTTCCGCGACACCACGCGGATCGCCGCCGCGAGCCCGCCCGTCTGGCGCGAGATCTTCCAGGACAACCGAGCCGCCCTCGCCGAGGCGGTGGCCGCCTTCCGCAAATCGCTCGACCACCTCGAGGACGTGATTGCGGGGGGCGACGCCGCCGCGGTGGAGGCGGAGCTGGAGCGGATCAAGCAGCATCGCGAGCGCCTGGGATGAGGATCCGGGTCTCGCCGATCCGGCGCCTCGCCGGGCGCGTGGCGGTGCCGGGGGACAAGTCCATCTCCCATCGTGCCGCCCTGTTCGGGGCGCTCGCGCGCGGGCGCACCGAGATCACCGGCTTCCTGGAGGGCGAGGACTGTCTGGCCACCCTCAGGGCCGTGCGCGCGCTCGGCGCCGAGGTCACCCGGAAGGCACCCGGCCACTACCTCGTGGACGGGACGGGGCTGGACGGGCTCACCGAGCCCGAAGACGTGATCGATTGCGGAAATTCCGGTACGGGCGCGCGGCTCCTCGTCGGCGTCCTCGCCGGACAGCCGTTCTGGACCGTCCTCACGGGGGACGAGTCACTCCGGAGCCGGCCCATGGACCGCGTGGCCGAGCCGTTGCGTCGCATGGGCGCCACCGTGGTCGGCCGCCGCGAGGGCAGCCGCCTCCCCCTCGCGGTCCGAGGCGCTCGGCCGCTCACGGCCTTGACCTATGCGTCGCCGGTCGCCTCGGCCCAGGTCAAGACCGCGCTGCTCCTCGCCGGGCTCTGGGCGGACGGGCCGGTGACGGTACGCGAGCCCGCGCCGTCGCGCGACCATACCGAACGCATGCTGGCCGGCTTCGGCGCGCGGCTGGCGGTGGGTCGCGAGGGCGTGACGCTCACCCCGGGCGCCGAGCTCAATGGCCAGCCCGTGGCGGTGCCGGGCGATATCTCCTCGGCGGCCTTCTTCCTGGTGGCAGCGGCGACCTTGGCCGACGCCGACGTGACGGTGGCGCACGTGGGCACCAACCCCACGCGCACCGGCGTCCTCGAGGTGCTCGAGGCCATGGGGGCGGCGATCCATCCGCAGCCGACAACCGGCCCCGGCAGCGCCGCCGAGCCCGCCGCCGATCTCACCGTGCGCGGCGGCCGGCTGCGCGGCACCGGGATCGGCGGCGCCCAGATCCCGCGCCTCATCGACGAGGTGCCCATCCTCGCGGTGGCCGCCGCGGTCGCCGACGGTCCCACCGAGATCCGTGACGCCGCCGAGCTGCGCGTCAAGGAGTCGGACCGCATCCGCGCGATCGCGTCCGAGCTGGGCCGGATGGGCGCCCGCATCAGCGAGCGCCCCGACGGCCTGCGCATCGAGGGCGGGACCCGCCTCCGCGGCGCGGTGGTAGGCAGCGGGGGCGACCACCGGATGGCCATGTCGCTGGTGATCGCGGGCCTGCTTGCGGACGGCGAAACGGTGGTGGAGGATACGGAGTGCATCGCCACCTCCTTCCCGGGCTTCCTCACCGCGGTCAACGACCTGGCGGGATCTCCGGCGGCGAGGGCGGAAGCATGACCTGTGACGGCCGGCGGGAGCCCGTGATCACCATCGATGGACCGGCGGGGGCGGGGAAGTCCACCGCCGCGCGCGCGCTGGCGCGCCGGCTCGGCTTCCGACTGCTCGATACCGGCGCGATGTATCGGGCGCTCGCGTGGGCGGTGCGCGAGGCGGGGCTGCCGCCCGAAGACGGTCCCGCGCTGCGCGCGCTCCTGGACCGGACCACGGTGACGCTCGACGGCGACCGCGTCCTCGTCAACGGCCGCGACGTCACCGCCGAGATCCGGACCCCCGCCATCGGCGAGCTCACTTCCATCCTGACCATGCTTCGCCCCGTACGCGACAAGCTCACCCCGGTGCAGCGGGGGCTGGCCGCGCAGGGCGGGGTGGTGCTGGAGGGACGCGATACCGGCAGCGTGGTCTGCCCCGACGCCGACGTGAAGTTCTACCTCGACGCCACCCTCGACGCCCGCGCGCGGCGACGACAAGAGGAGCTCGCCGAGCGGGGGATCGCCGCGGATCTCGCGGGGGTGCGTGACGAGGTGGCGCGGCGGGACCGACAGGACATGGGCCGGGCCATCGCCCCGCTCATCCGGCCGGCGGACGCGGTGGTGGTGGACACGACCGGCCTCGACGAGGACGAGGTGCTGGAGCGGCTGGTGGACGCGGTGGAGCGGGCACGGTGCTCTACGAGATCCTGAAGCCCATCGCGGTGCTCCTCATGCGCCTGTACTTCCGGCTCGAGGCCCGGGGCACCGAGCACGTGCCGCGCTCGGGGGCGCTCCTGCTCGTCTCGAACCACTCGAGCGTGCTCGATCCGCCCCTCGTCGGTGGCGCCTCGCCGCGCCAGCTGACCTTCCTGGCCAAGGCGGAGCTCTTCGACATCCCGCTCTTCGGGCGGTTCATCCGGGCCGTCAACGCGCGACCGGTGCGCCGCGAGGGAAGCGACGCCCGCGCGCTCAAGACCGCGCTCCGCGTCCTCGAGGAGGGCAAGGCGCTCCTCGTGTTCCCCGAAGGCACGCGCGGTCCCGAGGGGAGGCTCCGCGAGGCCAAATCGGGCGCGGGCATGCTCGCCGTGCTGAGCGGCGCCGCGGTGGTTCCCGTCTTCATCACCGGCAGTGGCGATGCGCTGCCCCGGGGCACCATGCTGCCGCGCCCCCGAAAGGCCATCGTCCGCTTCGGACCGCCGCTGCACTTCAAGCCGAACAGGGACGCGCAGCGCAACACCGCGGAAGGACGCAAGGAGGCGTACCGAGCCGCCACCGATGAGATGATGCGCGCCATCGCACAGCTCCAGGCCCGGGCCGCCTGAAGGAACCCGAACACGGATCCACGCAACACTATATATATAGAGGGAGCAAAGGAGGCAGTTAGGACTTATGGCGACGGATGAGCGGAAGGTGCAGGGCCTCGCGGGCGCGCAGAAGGAGGTCGAGACGCCACCCGAGGAGACGATGGAGTACTGGCTGTCCCGCAGCGTGGGGGACATCGAAGAAGGGGAGGTGATCCGCGGACGCGTCGTGGAAGTGCGCACGGGCGACGTGATCGTGGACATCGGCTACAAGAGCGAGGGCGCCATCCCCATCGACGAGTTCCGTCATACCGGCGCGCCGAAGGTCGGGGACGAGATCGAGGTGTTTCTCGAGGCGAAGGAGGACTCGGAGGGGCTCATCGTCCTCTCCAAGGACAAGGCCGACAAGATCAAGGTGTGGGACCAGATCTCCCGGGCCTTCGATGCGGGCTCGCCCGTGGAGGGCCGCGTGGTCGAGGTCGTCAAGGGTGGCCTCGCGGTGGACGTGGGCGTGCGCGCCTTCCTGCCGGGCTCCCAGGTGGACCTCCGCCCCGTCAAGAACCTCGGCTCCATGCTCGGCCAGACCATCCGGGCCAAGGTGATCAAGCTCAACCGGCGCCGCGGAAACGTCGTGCTCTCCCGCCGGGCCGTGCTCGAGACGGAGCGCGAGGAGAAGAAGAAGCACACTCTCGCCGTGCTCACCGAGGGCATGGCGCTGACGGGCACCGTCAAGAACATCACCGATTACGGCGCCTTCATCGATCTGGGCGGCATCGACGGGCTTCTCCACGTCACCGACATGTCGTGGGGCCGCATCGGGCACCCCTCCGAGATCTTCCAGGTGGGCGACCTCGTCGAGGTGGTGGTGCTGCACTTCGACCGCGAGACGGGGCGGGTCTCGCTCGGCTACAAGCAGAAGTCCTCGGACCCGTGGGCGGTCGTGGACCAGCGGTATCCGGTAGGCGCCCGCGTGCAGGGACGCGTGGTGAGCCTCACTAACTACGGCGCCTTCGTCGAGCTGGAGCCGGGCGTGGAGGGGCTCGTCCACGTCTCCGAGATGTCCTGGACGCGGCGCGTGCGCCACCCCTCGAAGATCGTCAACGTGGGGGACACCGTCGAGGTGCAGGTGCTCGATGTCAACAAGGCGACCAAGCGGATCTCCCTCGGCATGAAGCAAGTCGAGGCCGATCCGTGGGACACCATCGACGACCGCTACAAGCCAGGGATGCGCGTGCAGGGGAAGGTGCGCAATCTCACCGACTTCGGCGCCTTCGTCGAGCTGGAGCCCGGTGTCGATGGGCTTCTGCACATCTCCGACATGTCGTGGACGCGGAACATCGGCCATCCGTCGGAGCTCCTCAAGAAGGGGCAGCCCGTCGAGACCCAGATCCTCAACGTGGACCGCGACAACAAGCGGATCTCCCTGGGCCTCAAGCAGATCCAGCCCGACCCGTGGGAGACGGTCTCGCAGCGTTTTCCGATGGGGTCGCGTGTTACCGGCAAGGTGGTGCGCCTCACCGACTTCGGCGCGTTCGTCGAGCTGGAGCCGGGCGTGGACGGGCTGCTCCACGTCTCGCAGATGTCGAACCGGCCCATCGCGTCGCCCGCTGACCTCGTCAACGTGGGCGACGAGCTGACGCTTCTCGTCATCCGGGTGGATCCCAACGAGCGGCGCATCGGGCTCAGCCTCAAGGAGTTGGCCGCGGCGGTGATGCTGGACGAGCCCGCCCAGGCGGAGGGGACCGGGCGCGGTCGCGGGAAGGGACGCAAGCGGCGACAGGACGACGACTTCGACGACGAGGACTAGCCAGCGGTGGCCTCGCGGGCGCGAAGTCTGCTCCTGGGCGCGGGCCTGGCCGCGCTCCTGCTCGTCGCCTTTCTCGTCACGGTCTGGGTCCTCATGGCCGTGCTGGAGGACGGGGCGCTGCCGGGCGGCCCCCGCGTGGCGGTGGTCGAGATCGATGGCATCATCCTCGATGGCGACCAGGTGGTGCGCGAGCTCCGCGAGCACGCCGAGAACCCCGCGGTGAAGGCGGTGGTGGTCCGGGTCAACAGCCCGGGCGGGGTGGTGGCACCCACCCAGGAGATATTCTCCTCGATCCAGCGGGTGCGGAAGGCGGGGAAGCCCGTGGTGGCGTCGTTCGGCGCGGTGGCCGCCTCGGGCGGCTATTACGTGGGGACCGCCGCCGACCGGATCTACGCCAGTCCCGGCACGCTCACCGGCTCCATCGGCGTGGTCATGCAGATGGCCAACATCGAGGGGCTGCTCAAGAAGGTGGGCGTGGAGTACGTGGTGGTAAAGGCGGGCGCCTACAAGGACGTGGGCAACTTCGCCCGCACCATGACGCCCGAGGAGCGCCGCATCCTCCAGGCGCTGCTCGACGACGTGTACGCGCAGTTCGTCGCCGCCGTCGCGAAGGGCCGCGGGCTGGACGAGAGCACGGTGCGCGGCTTCGCCGACGGCCGTATCTACTCGGGCCAGCAGGCGCACGCGCTCAAGATGGTCGACGAGCTGGGCGGCCTCGAGGAGGCCATCGAGACGGCGGGCAAGCTCGGCGGCGTGCCCGGCAAGCCCAAGGTCATCCTCCCGCGCAAGCGCTTCTCGTTCTTCGATCTCCTGCGCAACCAGCTCGGTCTGGGCGGGCCCACCTCGCTCTTGCCAGCCCTGCCTTCGCTCCGGACCCCCCTCTACCTCATGTACTAGAGGGGGAGGGGTCCGAGAGGTGGTCCCTAACCCCTCAACCTTCTTGACAAACTTTCGTGTAGCGTGATAGCGTGGCCGCAACGTTGACACCGCTCCCGACGGGTGCTCCGGGCGGGCGCGGCTCAAGCTGGGCGCGGGCACGGGAGGGAGTCAGGTCATGACCAAAGCGGATCTCATCGACGAAGTGTCGAGGGTGTCGAGCCTGACCAAGAAGGAGACGGAGCTCATCGTGAACACCGTCTTCGACAACATCACCGACGCCCTCGCCAAAGGGGACAAGGTGGAGTTGCGTGGGTTCGGCAGCTTCCGGATCCGTCACCGGAACTCCCGCAAGGGACGCAATCCCAAGACGGGAGACTCGGTGAGCGTTCCCGAGAAGCGGGTACCCTTCTTCAAGGTCGGCAAGCGGCTGCGCGAGCTCGTCAACACCTAGACCAGCCGAGTGGATCGTCTTTGGGCACCATGGCGGATGAGTTACGTGACCTCCGCCGGGGCGCCCGACGCTCCGTGCGTGTTTTGCTCCGCTCTCTCCGCCGGTGACGACCGGCGGACCCTGATCCTTCGGCGCGGCCAGCGCGCCTTTCTCGTGCTCAATGCCTTTCCCTACGCCACCGGCCATCTCATGGCCATGCCCACCCGTCACGTGGCGAACGTGGAAGAGGCAAGCGTGGATGAGCTGGCGGAAACCATGTCCCTGGTGCAGCAGAGCGTCCGCGCGCTGAACGACGGCTACAAGCCCCACGGCTTCAATATCGGCATCAATCAGGGACGGGTGGCGGGGGCGGGCGTGCTCGGACATTTGCACGTGCACGTGGTCCCGCGCTGGAACGGCGACACGAACTTCATGCCCGTCATCGCCGACACCAAGGTGCTTCCCGAATCGCTCGAGACGACCTACGACCGGCTGACGGCCCTGCTGCGCGCGTGACGGACACCCGCGACACCGAGCTCACGCCCATGATGCAGCAGTACCGCGAGCTCAAGCGCCGGTACCCGGACTACCTGCTTCTGTTCCGGCTGGGCGACTTCTACGAGATGTTCTTCGAGGACGCGCGCCTGGGGGCCCGCCTGCTCCAGATCACGCTCACCGCGCGCCAGGACGCCCCGATGGCGGGCATCCCCCATCACGCCGCCGACGGCTATATCGGCAAGCTGATCCGGCAGGGTCAGAAGGTGGCGGTGTGCGAGCAGATGGAGGCGCCCGGCAAGGGGAAAAAGCTCGTTCGCCGGGAAGTCGTCCGCGTCATCACGCCGGGCACGCTCACCGACACCCAGTACCTCGACGGGGCCGCGAACAACTACCTCCTCACCGCGCACCGGGTCGCGGGGACGCTGGGGCTGGCCCTGGCCGAGGTCTCCACCGGTGAGTTCTGGGTGGGGGAGGACACGGCAGGCGCGGAGGGCTTGCTCGAGGCCGCCCTGCTACGCCGCCCCGCCGAGCTCCTGATCTCTTCGGAGGGCGACGCCGTCCTCCGCCAGCGGCTGGCCGGGCTCGGCCTCCCGCTCACCGTGGGCGATCCCGGGTGGTTCAGGCGCGAGGCCGCCCGCGAGGGTCTCCACGTCCACTTCGGGGTGGCCGCCCTCGATCGCTTGGGGCTGAGCGAGATGACGGCGGGGCTCCAGGCAGCCGGCGCGGCGCTCGCCTATCTGAGCGAGACCCAAGGCGACCGGCTCGCGCACCTGCAGGGCCTCCTGCGCTTGACCGCGGGAGACGCCCTCGTCCTCGATCGGACCGCGTTGGCCACGCTCGAGCTGTTCGAGACCGCCCAGGAGCGCTCCGTGCGCGGGTCGCTCATCGGTCTCATAGACACGACGCGCACCCCCATGGGCGCGCGCCGCCTGCGTCAGTGGCTGTTGCGACCCCTCTGCGACGTGGCCGCCATCGGACGGCGGCAGGACGCGGTGGGCGCCCTCGTCGAGGCCCCCGCCGAGCGGGCGGCGCTGCGCGCGCGCCTCGAC
>JBKPDT010000200.1:0-3645 GCA_046728035.1 Candidatus Methylomirabilota bacterium
GGATCCGTGCGCGCGAGGAGCATCATCCAGTCCGCGATGTGCGCCAGCGAGGTCCACACCTTCTGGCCGTTGATCACGTAGTACTCGCCGTCCTTGACCGCGCGGGTCTGCAGCGCGGCGAGGTCCGAGCCCGAGTTGGGCTCCGAGTAGCCCTGGCACCAGATCTCCTCGCAGGAGAGCATCTTGGCCGGATAACGCTTCTTCTGCTCCTCGGTGCCGTAGGCGTTGATGGTGGGCCCCGCCATGCCCACGGCGAGGATGTTCAGCACGGGGGGCGCCTTCGCCAGCGCCATCTCCTCCTGGAGGATCATCTCCTCCATGAAGGTGAGGCCGCGGCCCCCCGATTCCTTCGGCCAGGTCAGACCGACGAAGCCGGCCTCGTACATCTTCCGCTGCCACGCGCGGAGGAAATCGTACGCCTCCTCCCGGGGCACGTCCGAGGCCGCCTGCACCTTGCTCGACCAGTCCTCGGGAAGGTTCTTCGACAGCCACGAGCGAACCTCGTCCCGGAAGGACTGTTGCTCGGGGGTCAGCGTGAAATCCATACACCCTCCTGCTCGGCGGGGTTGGGGGCGCGCACAGACGTGACTGAACGGCCGTTCATCGTCATCATACGGGCGCGGCGGAGACGGTGTCAAGACGGTCGGCGTCTTGTATACTTTTCGCTGCCATGGCGCTCGCCATCTCGCTCCCTCGCCTCCGCGCGCACATCGAAGCGCTCTCCCAGTTCGGCCGGAATCCCCCCGGTCAGGGCATTACCCGATCCTGCTGGAGCCCGCCTCACGAGGAAGCCCGGGCCTGGCTCCTGACCCGGATGAAGGAGGCCGGTCTCACGACCTGGGTGGACGAGGCCGGTAATACCTTCGGCAAGCTCGGCGAGGGCGGCCCGACGGTGATGACGGGCTCGCATATCGACACGGTGCCTCAGGGCGGCTCGCTCGACGGCGCCCTGGGGGTCCTGGCCGGGCTGGAGTGCCTTCAGACCTTGCGCGAGGCGGGCCGGCGGACCCGACGTCCCCTGACCATGGTGGCGTGGAGCGACGAGGAGGGCCGATACGCCGGCCTCTTCGGCTCGCGCGCCTTCACCGGCAAGCTCGACGGGCGGCAGATCCCCCACTACAAGTCGGCCGACGGGGAGCGCCTCGTGGAGGCCATGAGTCGGGCGGGCTTCGACCCCCTGGAGGCCCCCAAGGCCAAGTGCGACCCCCGGACTCTGGCCGCCTACGTGGAGCTGCACATCGAGCAGGGCCCGCATCTCGAGGCCGCGCGCATCCCCATCGGTGTGGTCGAGGGCATCGTCGGCAACCGGCGCTCCTGGGTCACCTTCATCGGCCAGCCCGACCACTCCGGCACCACGCCGATGGCCTGGCGCAAGGACGCCTTCCTGGGCGCGGCCGAGTACGCCCTCAAGGCGCGCGAGCTGATCGTGGGCAAGGGCAGCGGGCGGAGCGTCACCAACTTCGGCCGGGTGGAGGTCGCCCCGGGCGTGGCCAATATCGTGCCCTCGCGTGCCACCCTCCTCCACGAGATGCGCGAGCTGGACGCCCGGGTCCTGGACCGGCTCGACCGGCAGTGCCGCGCCCTCGCGCGCGCCATCGCCAAGCGGCGCGGGCTCCGGGTGAGGGTCGAGCCGATCTCGAAGAGCCAGCCCGCGCGCTGCTCGCCCCGGGTGATGGCGGCGGTGGAGGCGGCCTGCGGGTCGCTGCGCCTCAAGTCTCGGCGGATGCCGTCGGGCGCGGGCCACGACGCCCAGAACCTCGCCTCCGTGACCGACTCGGGCATGCTCTTCATCCCCTCGCGCGGCGGCCGCAGCCATCGCCCCGACGAGACGAGCGACTGGAAGGCCATCGAGCGCGGTGGCAACGTGCTCCTTCACACCCTCCTCCAGCTCGCCGGCTGACGCCGGAACCACTCCATCGAACCACCGTCTGGGAGTCTAGCCGATGGACTTCATCGACGCCGTCTGCACGCGCCTCTGCCGCACGCTCTCCCGCGAGGAGGCCGAGGACCTGCTCGCCGGCACCGAGCACCTCGCGGTGAGTGCCGGCGAGATCCTCCGGCGGGAGGGCGAGGTCTCCGACGGCCTCTACTTCCTCCTTGCCGGCACCGTGGTGGTCGAGCGCGAGCGTCCCGACGGCACGCGCACACGGCTCGCCGAGGTGGAGGCGCCGACCTTCCTCGGCGAGCTGAGCCTCGTGGTCGGGGGGCCGGTCACCGCCTCCGTGCGTGCGCTCACCGAGTGCCGGCTACGCATCCTCGCTCGGGCCGACTTCGAGCAGCGCCTCGCCGACGGCGACATCATCGCCTACAAGATCGGCGCGGTGGCCGAGGTCCTCGCCCGGCGCGTGCTGCGCCTCAACGACACTCTCGTGGAGCTATCGTCCCCGCAGGGGACGGCCTCGCCGCCGGACGACCTCGCCCGCTTCCGCAGCAAGCTCTTCTCCGAGTGGTCGTTCTGAGGGGCGCGGCGTCCCGCCCCGCCGCGGGAACCGTGCCATGTGAAAGATTCCACTTGGCATTGCCGGGGCCTCGGAGTACACTCCGTGCGGAAACGAGGAAACCCTCTTCGACGAGGATGTTGTGTCCACGATCGTGCACCTGCTGCTGGCGCTCGCGCTGACCCTGTTTCTGGCCTTCCAGGCGGGCGCCCTCGTCTTCGTCCTCCGCTCGCGCCGCGCCCTCCTCACCGGGCGGCGCCGCCGGCCCACCGAGCTCCTCTGGACCGCGATCCCTGTGATGCTCGTCTTCTTCCTCGCCGCCCGGAGCTGGGTGGCGGTCTTCGACCTGGGACGGCCCGCCGTGGCATCGGCGGTGGTGACCGCGACGCCGGCGCCGACGGCCTCGACGGCCCCGACACGCTAAGGGAGATGATGACCAGCTCTGCGCGCCTCACCGCCTCCGTGCTCCTCGTCGCCGTGCTCGTTCTCGGCGCCGGCTGCGGGCTCGTGGGGTGGGAGTGGGACACCAAGATGACGACGGTCATCCCGAAGTCGGACTTCGGGCGCATTACCCACGACATCTTCATGCTGATCTCGTGGTGGACGCTCGGCATCTTCATCGTGGTCGAGGGCGCGCTCCTCTACGCGTGCTGGCGCTACCGCGACCGGCCGGGCGCGCCCATCCCCAAGCAGATCCATGGCCACACCCCGCTGGAGATCTCCTGGACCATCGCCTTCGCTGTCATCCTCGTCATCATCGGTATTCCCACCATCCGCGTCATCTTCAAGAGCCAGGAGGCGCCGGCGGCGACCGCCCTGCACGTGGACGTCACCGGCAAGCAGTGGTGGTGGGACTTCCGTTATCCCGGCCTCAAGATCGTCACTGCCAACGAGGTCCACCTCCCGGTGGGTCAGGCGGTGGCGTTCCACCTGCACGGCCCCGACGTGATCCACTCCTTCTGGGTGCCGCAGCTGGGCGGCAAGCGCGACGTGGTCCCCGCGCGGGTGAACCGCATCGTCCTCACCCCCGAGGCGCCGGGTGAGTACATCGGCCAGTGCGCCGAATACTGCGGGATGTCCCACGCCAACATGCGCTTCCGGGTGTTCGTGCACGACAAGGCGGGATGGGAGAAGTGGGTGGCCGCCCAGCAGGCCGAGCCCGCGGAGCCCAAGGACGAGCTGGCGGTGAAGGGCAAGGAGATCTTCA
>JBKPDT010000201.1:0-3284 GCA_046728035.1 Candidatus Methylomirabilota bacterium
TGGCCCGGCTTCACAGTGAGCCGCAAGCTCGACAAGATGGGCATGCGCGCTTCCGATACCGCCGAGCTGGCGTTCCACGAATGTCCGGTACCGACGGAAAACCTGCTCGGCGTCGAAGGGCGCGGCTTCCACCAGCTCGCGGCCGGCCTCCAGCGCGAACGCATCATGGCCGCGGTGCTCGCGCTGTCCGGCGCCGCGCAGGCCCTCGAGGACACGCTGGGCTACATCCGCGAGCGGCAGGCCTTCGGCGAGCCCCTCAGCCTGAAGCAGGCGCTGCGGCACCGGGTCGCCGACATGGCGACCGAGATCGAGGCGGCGCGTCAACTCCTCTATCACGCGGTGGCGCGCTACGTCGCGGGCGAGGACTGCACGACCCACGTATCCATGGCCAAGCTCTTCGCGACGGAGGTCGCGAATCGGGTGGCGTATCAGGCCGTCCAGCTGCACGGCGGCTACGGCTACATGCGTGAGTTCCCCGTCGAAGGCTTCTTCCGCGACGTACGGCTCTGGACCATCGCCTCGGGGACGTCGGAGATCATGAAAGAGATCATCGCCAAGAGGCTCCTATGACCACACCGCTTCCGCTGCTGTACACGCACGTGATGGGCAGCCACGGTTTCCCCGGCTGGTTCTGGACCGCGCTCGACAAGATCAAGGCGGGCGAGTACGGGCAGACCGACGCCAAGGAATGCTTCGACGACGCGACCCAGCTGGCCATCCGCGACCAGGAGCGCGCCGGCATCGACGTGCTCTGCGACGGCGAGATGCGCCGCTTCTTCTTCGTCCAGACCTTTTACGGGAAGATGGAAGGGTTGGAAGCGTTGGAGCCGCTCCGGAAGACCGGCCTCTACGCCTACGACAGCGTGCCGCGCTACCGTCCCACCAGGAAGATCACGGTGCCCAAAGGCCTCGGCACCGCCGACGAGTTCGCGTACCTCAAGACGCAAACCGACAAGCCGATCAAGGCCACGTGTCCGGGGCCAGTCACGCTTTCCATCCACGTCCAGACGCGGCCGGGCGATGCCTACAACAACGACCGCCTGGCCCTCTGCTGGGACCTGGTACCCGCGGTGAATG
Organism: Candidatus Methylomirabilota bacterium; assembly: GCA_046728035.1. Taxonomy (GTDB): domain Bacteria; phylum Methylomirabilota; class Methylomirabilia; order Rokubacteriales; family CSP1-6; genus DASRWT01. The sequence goes on from JBKPDT010000201.1 coordinate 1,078, forward strand.
CCGAGCTCAAGGCGCTGGTCGCGGCGGGCGCGGACTGGATCCAGATCGACGAGCCCTCCGCCGCCATCGTCCCCGGTCAGGCTCCCGAGTACGTGAAGATGTTCAACGCCTGCGTGGAGGGCGTCAAGGCGAAGATAGGCTACCACGTGTGCTTCGGGAACCTCCTCTCGCGCCCGCGCGGCAAGCGCAGCTACCGCTGGATGTTCCCGGCGCTCCTCGACACCAAGTGTGACCAGTTCGTCTTCGAGTACGCCAACCGCGAGATGGCGGAGATCGAGATGTGGAAGGAGATCGGAGTGGATCGGGAGGTGGCCTGTGGGGTGGTTGACGTCAAGTCCTTCTACATGGAGACTCCCGAGGACGTGGCGGAGCGCATCCGGCTCTGCCTCGAGCACATCCCGGCCGAGCGGCTGTCGCTGGTGCCCGACTGCGGCTTCTTCCCGGTGCCGCGCTGGGTGGCGTTCGAGAAGCTCAAGCGGCTGGCCGCGGGGGCCCGGCTGGCGCGCGCCCAACTACGAGGCTAACGCTCGATGACGAGGGAGGACAGGATGGCGACGAGCAGACGCGATTTCCTCAAGGTGGTCGGCACCGCGGCGGCGGCCGGCGCGGCCGGCTTCCCGGTGACCGCGGGGGCCCAGGCGCGGCCGGGCGTCCCGTCGGATCCCGTTAAGATCGGCATCATCGCCATCCGCGCCGGCATCGCGGCGCCGGTCGGCGCGGCGGGCCTGCGCGGGACCGAGTGGTGGGCCGACCGCGTCAACAAGTCCGGCGGCATTCTGGGCCGTCCGGTTCAGCTGGTGGTCGAGGAAGAGTCCACGCCCAAGGACACCGTCGAGCGCTACCGCAAGCTCATCCTCCAGGACAAGGTCGAGGTGGTGATCGGCGGCATCTCGACGGGCGTGACCCTGGCGCTGGGCCCGGTCGCGGAGGAGATGGAGGTGCCGTGGCTCTCGTGGGATGGCACCACCCAGAAGGGCGTGGAGGAGACCATGCCCAATCCCAAGTGGGCGTTCAAGAGCGTGGACAACGAGGTCGAAGCCATCGTGGGCGGCATTCTCACCGCGAAGTACTTCAAGGGCGTCAAGACCATCGCCGGCATCAACAACGACTATTCGTACGGCCACGACTGCTGGGAGACCTACCAGGCCGTGCTCAAGAAGCTCGGCGTGGAGGTCAAGCCGGTGCTGGAGCTGTTCCCGAAGCTGGGCGTCACCGACTTCACCTCGCACATCGCGGCGATCCAGCAGGCCAAGCCCGATCTTCTGATGACCTCGTTCTGGTCGGGGGATGCCACCATCCTCATGAAGCAGGCCGCGGCGGTGGGGCTCTTCAAGACCATGAAGGGCGTCTTCACCACCGCGGGCGGCGTGCACGACTCGCTCAAGAAGGAGTTCACGCCGGAGGGGCTCCTCCTCGGCTACAACACCATGTACTTCGACGATCCCAAGGGCTCGCCGCTCCTCAAGCAGTTCGTGCGCGAGTACAAGGCGAAATACAACGAGTACCCGCCGTACGAGTGCGACCACGCCTACTTCAACATCGAGAGCTACAAGGGCGCCGTGGAGAAGGCGTACGCGCAGACCAAGCAGTGGCCGACCAAGGCACAGGTGGTCAAGGCCCTCGAGGGCATCGAGGTCGAGTCGCTCTCCGGCCGGCGCTCGTGGCGCCCCGACCACGTCCAGATGTGCAACTTCTACCAGGGCATCACCACCCACAAGAACAGCTACGACTTCGTCACCATCAACCCCATCGAGGTCGTCTCCACCCAGCAGGCGATGAAGCCGGCCGGCTCTAAGCTCCTCGACTGGATCAATAGCTGGAAGATCTGACGGCCCGGTACGCGCAGGGCGGCAGGCGGGGGCGCCGCGCTCGCGGCGAATGCTGTACTGAGCAAGCGAGTGGGGCGCCCCCGCCTGTCGCCCGGGACCTTCCTCAGCCTGTCAGACCCCCGAAGGCATGATCGAGCACTATGTCAGCGTCGGCATGAGTGGGATCTTCCACGCCGCCATCCTCTTTCTCGTCGCCGCGGGGTTGCAGGTCGTCTTCGGCGTCCAGAAGATCTTCAACCTGGCGTGCGGCTCCTTCTACGCACTCGGCGCCTACGCGGGAGTCTCCGCGGTCACCGCTTTCGCCTCGGCCGGCGGTCCGCCCTGGCTCTTCATCGCGCCGCTCGTGGTCGCCGGCCTTTCGGTGGGCCTCGTGGGCGC
>JBKPDT010000202.1:0-7258 GCA_046728035.1 Candidatus Methylomirabilota bacterium
GTGCCGCCGCCCAACCCCGCCTGGGGACTGATGATCGCCGATGGCCGCGGGTTCCTGGCCACCGCGTGGTGGATCTCGCTCTTCCCGGGCCTGGCCATGCTCTTGATCGTCCTGGCGGTCAACCTGATGGGGGACTGGCTCCGCGACCACCTGGACCCCAAGCTGCGGCAGCTCGGCAGTCGAGCCACCGAGCTCGACGCCGCGGGTATCGAGCCGGTGGGCCACGCGGCCGGGGAAGCTCCCCCCCGGGGCGCAGCGGCGGGCGGGGATGGGGGATAGGCCCTGCCGCATGCGGGACTCGGCACCGTTGCTGGTGGTGGAAGACCTCAAGACGCACTTCTTCACCCGCCGGGGGATCACCAAGGCGGTGGACGGGGTGAGCTTCACCCTCCATGCCGGGGAGACGCTGGCCCTCGTGGGGGAATCGGGGTCCGGGAAGTCCGTGACCTGCCTCTCGCTCGTGCGGCTGGTCCCCGAGCCGGCAGGGCGGATCGTCGGTGGCCGGGTGCTGCTCGAGGGAGACGATCTGCTGCGCAAGAGCGCGGCCGAGATGCGTCGCATCCGGGGGAAGCAGATCGCGATGGTGCTGCAAGACCCGATGACCTCTCTCAATCCCGCCCTGACGATCGGGAGCCAGGTGAGCGAGGTCCTGCGGCTCCATCAGGGGCTGCGCGGCACCACCCTGCGCGAACGGGTGCTGGAGGCATTGCGACGGCTGCGCATCTCCGCCGCCGCCACGAGGCTCCGGCATTACCCGCACCAGTTCAGCGGGGGGATGCGGCAGCGGGTGTCGAGCGCCATCGCGCTCTCGTGTGCCCCCCGTCTGCTCATTGCGGATGAACCGACCACGTCCCTGGACGTGACCATCCAGGCTCAATACCTCGATCTTCTCAAGGAGGTGCAGGCCGCCGCCGGTTTAGCGGTCATCCTGGTCACGCACGATTTCGGCATCGTTGCGGCGAACGCCGACCGGGTGGCGGTGATGTACGCGGGGAAGATCGTGGAGATGGGGACCACGCTGCAGATCTTCGACAACCCCCGGCATCCCTATACCCAAGCGCTCCTGCGCTGCCTGCCGGACGTCGGGCTCAGGGATCGACAGCTGGTCGAGATCGGCGGTCAGCCCCCTGACCTCGCGCGGCTCGGGCCGGGCTGCCCCTTCGCGCCCAGATGTCCGGAGCGGCAACCCATCTGCGAGAAGACCTATCCCCCTCCGGTCCAGGTCGAGGACGGCCACGAGGCGCACTGCTGGGTGGCCGCCCCTGCGGGTGCCCGAGCCTGACATGCTGTTGCAAGGAATCGGTCTGAAGAGATACTTCCCCGCCACCAGCGGCTTCAGGGTGGGCTGGGCGCACGGATGGATCAAGGCCCTGGACGGGGTGAGCGTGCAGGTGGCGGAGGGAGAGACCCTGGGCATTGTGGGGGAGTCGGGTTCCGGCAAGACCACGCTGGCCAGGCTCTTCCTGCTCCTGGACCGCCCCACGGCCGGCTCCCTCCTCTTCGACGGCATGGAGACCCGCGCCTTCGGCCGTGATGACTTCGTGCGCTATCGCCGCTCGGTGCAGGCCGTGTTCCAGGACCCCTATAGCTCGTTGAACCCACGGATGCGGGTGGAGCACATCGTCGCCGAGCCGCTCCATTCCGAAAACGGCGTGGGCCGCGCCGAGAGGCGAGAGCGCGTCGCGGACGTCTTGGAGCTCGTGGGCCTCCGGCGAGAGAGCATCGCCCTCTACCCCCATGAGTTCAGCGGGGGCCAGCGGCAGCGCATCGCCATCGCGCGCGCCCTCGTGACGTATCCGAAGCTCATCATCCTGGACGAGCCCGTGTCGGCGCTGGATGTGTCCATTCGGGCGCAAATCCTCAACCTCCTCAAGCATCTCCAGGGAAAGCTCGGGCTAGCATACGTCATGATCTCCCACGATCTGGCGGCGGCGCGCTACCTGGCCACTCGCCTGGCCGTCATGTATGCCGGAAAGCTCGTAGAAACGGGGGAGTGCGACGCCGTGTACGCGGATCCGCTCCATCCCTACACGGAAGCGCTCCTGTCCGCGGCCCTCCCGTTACATCCGTCGGTACGACGTCAGCGAATCGTCCTGGGGGGGGAAGTGCCCAACCCCGCGAATCCTCCCGCCGGCTGTCGCTTTCATCCCCGGTGTCCACGCGTCCTGCCCCAGTGCGAGAGCCAGGAGCCGGAAATGCGAGAGATCAAGCCCGGCCGCTTCACTGCCTGTCACCTGTACTGAGAGGCCGCGACGGCATGACTCGGGGAATACCGGCATGGTGTGACGAGGACTTCCGCTATCTGACCAAGACCTACCCGCCGCGGAAGCTCAAGGAGGAGGACTGGCTGGACTAGGCGCGACCGCCTGGCCGTCCTGTAGTCTGTCGTCCAAGGAGACCTTCCATGAAGAGACAAGTCATCCGCGTCGAGCCCTTGTCCACGTATCTAGAGAGCTGGAAGGCGCCGACCTCGGCCGTCACGCGCAGCGGCGATACGATCTACATCTCCGGATTGCCGCCCTTCGATCCGCAGACCGGCAAGATCGCTGAGGTGCCCATCGAGCGGCAGACGGAGCTCGTGCTGGAGCAGATGAAGCTCTGCCTGGAGACGGCGGGCTCATCGCTCGAAAATGTGCTCAAGTGCAACGTGTACTGCACGTCGGTGGAGAAGTTCGCGGCCGTCAACGTGATCTACACTCGCTACTTCCCCAGGGACCCGCCAGCGCGGATCTTCGTCTGCGTGCCCAAGTGGCCGGGGCCGTTCGACATCGAGATCGACTGCGTCGCCACGGTGTAGCGACCGCCGCCGTGTCACCCAGCGACGAGACGGTGCACGGGCACTGCGAGCCGCGCTTCGAGCGCCTGCGAGCCGCGCTTGCCGAGATCATGGCCGCCGGCGCCGAGGTGGGCGCGGCCCTCGCGGTCTGCGTGGACAAGGAGCCGGTGGTGGACCTCTGGGCGGGCCACGTTGATGCCGCGCGCTCCCGGCCGTGGGCCCGCGACACCATCGTGAACCTCTTCTCCGTGGGGAAGGCGATCAGTGCGGTGTGCCTGCTCCGCCTGGTCGAAGCCGGGCGGGTCGAGCTGGACGCGCCCGTCGCGCGCTACTGGCCCGAGTTCGCGCAGGCGGGGAAGGGGCAGGTGCCCCTGCGCTACCTCCTGACCCACCAGGTGGGGCTCCCCGCCATCGCCCGCCCGCTGCCGCCCGAGGCCTGGGGCGACTGGACGCTGATGACGGAGGCCCTCGCCGCCCAGGCGCCCTGGTGGGAGCCGGGCACGGGCCACGGCTACCATGTCAACACGCAGGGCTTCCTGATCGGCGAGGTGATTCGCCGCGTCACCGGCCAATCTATCGGCGCCTACTTCCGCAGCGAGCTCGGCGGGCCCGCGGGCATCGACTGGCACTGGGGGCTCGGGGCCGAGGACGACGCGCGCTGCGCGGACTTCCTCCCGCCGCCGCCCGGCCCCGAGCGCGACGCGTTCGAGCGGCGCCTCACCGGGGACGGCGGGGCGCTCGAGGGCCTCGCACTGATGCGCCTTCACGCCTATCGCAACCCGCCGGGCCTCTCCGGCATGGAGGTCGTGAACACACGCGCGTGGCGGGCGGCGGAGGTGCCGTCGACCAACGGGCACGGGACGGCGCGTTCCGTCGCGCGCCTCTACTCGGCGCTGGCGACGGACGGGCGCCTCGACGGCGTGCATGTGCTCGGGCCGGAGACCATCGCCCGCGCCATCACCGAGCACGTGAACGGGCCGGATCTCGTGCTGGAGCGCCCCACGCGCTATGGGTTCGGCTTCCAGCTCACCATGCCCGAGCGGCGGCTCGGCCCGGGCCCCCGCGCCTTCGGGCACTTCGGCGCGGGCGGCTCGCTCGGCTTCGCCGATCCCGACGCGCGGGTGGCCATCGGCTACGCCATGAACCAGGGCCGCCCGGGCTGGCAGCACAGGCACGTGCGCCAGCTGATCGACCTCGTCTACGCCGCGCTGTAGCTACCTGCCCCCCGGCGGCCCCGCCCCCACGAGCGCCTTCACCGCTCCGAGCGCGGCGCGATACGCGGCGGGGTCGGAGCCGAAGTGGCCCCCGCGGAACACGCACGGGTCGTCGAGGCTGAACGGCAGACCACTGTCGCGGTTCACGATCTGGCCTTCGGCGCGCTCCTCCCAGAAACAGCGGCTGGCATTCTGCTCGCGGGGACTGTTGCGCACCGTCCCATCGCCCGGGCGATCGAACTGGTGGTGGGCGCCCGCGAAGGTCGTGATCTCGGCGTCGGCGCCGGCTCGGCGGAGCCGCTCCACGTAGGCGCGGCAGCGCTCGAGCGGCGCGAGGTCGTCGGCCGTCCCGTGGAAGAGCCGAATCTGGCCGGTCACCTGCTCCTCGCCGAGGTAGCTGATGTAGCACGGCGGGTAGAAGGCGATGTGCCGCGCGAACCGCGCGCCCGCCGGCCCGTGCAGGCGCTGGAACCGCGACAGCGACGAGTAGAGCGCGACGGCGCCCCCCTTCGAGAAGCCCATGACCGCGATGCGCGCCGGATCGATGCGAGGGTGCGTGGCGAGGAGCTCCAGCGCGCGGTAGGCATCGCCCATCATCGCCTGGGTGGCGAGCTGCGACTGATCCTCCGCGGTGAAGGTGATGCCCCGGCCCGTGAAGCTATCCATGAGGAAGGTGGCGGCGCCGGCCTGGCGCAGCACCTCGGCCCATCGGTCCTCGCGCGAGGTCACGCCTCCGGAGCCGTGCACGATCACGACCGCCGGGCCGCGCTCGGCCGGCCCCGGCGGCAGCTGCAGGTCGCCCCAGATCGTCTGCGTCGCCGGCGGCTTCACGCCCTGGAGGAACTCGGCGGTGGTCGGCGTGGTGGTCTGAAAGCCGATGCGACCCGTCGGCCCGGCCGCGAGCGTCGTCTGGCGCGCCGGTGGTGGACAGCCGTCCACGTAGCGCACCGCCGTCGCGCTCGTGACCTCGCGCCCGTCGGCGAGCACGGCGCTCAGCGTGTAGTGGATCTCGCCCGGCTTCCGGCCGACGGGACTCCAGTGCCAGAGCTGGCTCTCGAAGCGACCCTGCTCGGCGGCGTGGCCCTGCAGATCCTCTCGCGCCGGCGTCAGGAGCGAGCGGATCGGTTGCTCGCCGGGCCCGTCCCAGCGCGCGACCAGCTCCAGAGCCTTGACGGCCGCCAGGCCGCCCGGAAACCCGCGGTACGAGAAGCCCCAGCGGAACCCGTCCCGCAGGCAGAGGCGGGGCGGGTCGAACTGGAGCTGCTCCAGGGCCGGCTGGGCCCCGACGGGCGGCGGGGCCAGGAGGAAGCCGACAGCGAGGATGCCCAGGAAGAGTGCTCGTGGCGCGACCATGTCGGGCACGAGCATAGCGCGGTGTAGCCGCTTGCGCCCTGGGTCGTCCGCGATGTCCACGCCCAGGGCAAGCCGATACATTGACGCTCCGAGAGCGCGCTCCTAAGATGGCTGGCATGGCGGATTACGCGGTTGAGACTCGGCGATTCACCCGAGCGGAGTACGACCGCCTGATCGAGCTGGGCATCTTCCAGCCGGGGGAGCGGATCGAGCTGATCGCCGGCCAGCTCATGATCGCCGAGCCCCAGGGGGAGTCCCACTATGGGGCCATCTGGAAGACCGCTCGCGCCATTGAAGCCGCATTCGGGCCCGGATGGTACGTTCGAAGCCAGGCGCCGATCGGGCTCGACGACGAGTCAGAGCCAGAGCCCGACGTGGCCGTGGTCCCGGGAACCGTCCACGACTATCTCCGCGAACACCCCACCCGTCCGGTGCTGACGGTGGAAGTATCCGAATCGAGCCTCGCCATGGACCGGCGGCACAAGGGCAGCCTCTACGCGCGCGCCGGTCTGGACGACTACTGGGTGGTGAACCTGATCAACCGCGTGCTCGAGGTCTATCGCCAACCCGTCCGCGATCCCCCGGCGCCGTTCGGCTGGCACTTCGCGCGCCGCGAGGTGCTCGATCCCTCCATGCTGGCCGCCCCCCTCGCGGCACCGAACGCGGTGATCCGCGTCGCCGATCTCTTGCCGTAAGCCCGCCTCCGCCGAGAACCGCCGAATTCTCATCCGTCCAGCGCACCTTTAGGGCTAGCGTAGAACCCGAGCCGCGCGCGACGCGCGGCGGGGAGGGGCCATGAAGGTGCTGACGGACTACCTCATGACGCTGGGCTGGGCGGTAGTCGGCGCGGTTGCGATGGCGATCGCGCTCGTGCTGCTGGTCCGGGTCTTCACGTGGCTCACGCCGATCGACGAGTGGGCCGAGCTCCGCCAGGGCAACGTGGCCGTCGCCATCGTGGTCGGCGCGGTGGTGATCGCGTTCGCGCTCGTCGTCGCGGCGGCGATCCCCTCGCCCACGCTGCCCCGCTAGGAGGGACCATGACGCTTCTCATCCTCGCGATCATCGTGGGCGGCGCCCTCATCCTCATCGGCCTGGCCCTCCCCCGCATGACTCCCGACGCGCCGGGCCGCAGGGTGGAGGAGGTGCGCCGCGTGCGCGCGGCCCTGCCGGTGATCGGCGTGCTCGTGATCGTGCTCGGGATCCTGCTGGCGTCCTTCCGGATCGTGCCGGGCGGTCACGTCGGCGTCCAGACCCTCTTCGGGCGGATCATCGACCAGCCGCTCAGCGAGGGCTTGAACCTCATCAATCCCTTCAAGCAGGTGCAGTTCATGTCGGTGCGGACCCTCGAGATGTTCGAGCACGCCGACGTTCCCAGCAAGGAAGGTCTCACGGTCGGCCTCGAGGTCTCCGCCCTCTACCACCTGGACGGGGCGGCCGCCCCCGCCGTCTACCGGACGCTGGGTGAGGGCTACGCGAGAGTGTTCATCCTGCCCCAGCTCCGCTCGGTCATCCGCGGCGCCACCGTGAACCACGAGGCCAAGGACCTCTACACGTCCGGCCGCGAGGTGATCGCGCAGCAGATCCAGGACGAGCTCGCCAAGACCCTCGCCCAGCGCGGCATCGTCCTCGAGAAGGTGCTGCTGCGAAAGATCGTGCTGCCCAAGATGGTCGAGGACGCGATCAACTCCAAGCTGGCCGCCGAGCAGGACGCCGAGCGGATGCGCTTCGTGCTGCAGAAGGAGCGTCAGGAGGCCGAGCGCAAGCGCGTGGAGGCGACCGGCATCGCGGATTTCCAGCGGACGGTCAGCCAGGGAATCTCGGAGCCGCTGCTCAAGTGGAAGGCGATCGAGGTCGCCCACGAGCTGTCCAAGAGCCCGAACGCCAAGCTCATCGTCCTGGGCGACAAGTCGGGCCT
>JBKPDT010000203.1:0-6088 GCA_046728035.1 Candidatus Methylomirabilota bacterium
CCAGTGCCGTGGCTGGCCCCGGAGCCGGTGGCGCCGGGGCGGGCGGTGCCGCCGCCGTAGGCGAGCTCGGCAAGGACACCACGCGAAGCCGTACCGGGATCACACCCGCGCCGATCACGCCCAGGAGCTTACCGGCGGCGAACGACAGATCGAGGATGCGCTTGTCGGCGTCCTTGAACGGCCCGCGGTCGTTGATCCGCACCTCCACCGCGCTGCCATCCACGAGGCTCTCCACCCGGATGCGCGTGCCGAAGGGCAAGGTCCGGTGCGCGGCGGTCATCTGGTTCATGTCATAGATCTCGCCGCTGGCCGCGCGGCGCCCGTGATAGGGATTCCCGTACCACGAGGCTTGCCCCGTCTCCTCGTAGCCCACGGCGAGCGGCGCGGGGGATGACGGCGTCGCCGGCGCGGGTCGCGCGGGCGCGGTGGCCACGCGATGGCTCGCGCAGCCGGAGAGTACGAGGAGCGCGCCCACTACCAGACCGAGCCGGACCCCCTGCGGGAGGGGCATGCCCCAGCATACCGTGAACTCCTCGGGGAGCGCGCATTCGAGGAGGGTAGTATAGGCGGCGGCCCCGGGGCCGCACCCATGGACCCGCTCAAGAGCGTCGCGCTCGATCCGCATCGGCCCCTGCGCGAGCTCACCCTTCTCGCCGTCGCCGAGCTCCTGGCGATGACGCTCTGGTTCTCCGCCACCGCAGTGCTTCCCGCGCTGAGCGCCGCCTGGTCGCTCTCCGCTACCGGCGCGGCCTGGCTCACCGCCGCCGTGCAGGCGGGCTTCGTGGTGGGTGCGCTCGCCTCCGCCGCGCTGAATCTGCCGGACGTACTGCCGCCCCGCCGCATGTTCGCCCTCGCCGCGGTGGCGGGAGCGCTCGCCAATCTCCTCCTCGCGTGGGTGACGGAGGGGATCGGAGCGGCGCTCGCCCTGCGCTTCGTCACCGGCGTCTGCCTGGCCGGCGTCTACCCGCCCGGCATGAAGATCGCGGCCGGCCATGCGAGCGGACGCGGCCGTGGCCTGGCCATCGGCGTGCTCGTGGGCTCGCTCACGCTCGGCAGCGCCACCCCCCATCTGGTCGCGGGCCTGCTCGATGCGCGGGGACTGTCGTATCCGCTGGTCCTCACCGTGTCGAGCGCGCTGGCGCTCGTCGGCGCGGTGATGGTCGCGACCCTCGTCACCGACGGGCCGTATGCGCCCGCGCCGGCGCCGTTCGACCCCCGCCAGCTCGGCCGCGTGCTGCGCGACCGGGCCGTTCTCCTCGCCAACCTCGGCTACTTCGGCCACATGTGGGAGCTGTACGCGGTCTGGGCCTGGCTCGCCGTCTTCCTTGCCGACGCCCTCGGGCCGGGTCATGCGCGCACACCGCGCCTGGTCGCCTTCGTCACCATCGGCGTGGCGGGAGCGGCCGGCGCCTTTCTCGGCGGCTGGCTCGCCGACCGGATCGGGCGCACCACCGTCACCATCGGCGCCATGGCGATCTCGGGCGCCTGCTGTGTCCTGAGCGCCTGGGCGTACGCCGCTCCCCTGTGGCTCCTGTTCGCGTTCGGACTGGTCTGGGGTGCCAGCGTCATCGCCGACTCCGCCCAGTTCTCGGCGTCGGTGACCGAGCTGTCCCAGCCCGCTTACATGGGCACCGCGCTCACCCTGCAAACGAGTCTCGGCTTCGCGCTCACCATGCTGACCATCTGGGGTCTGCCGCTCCTCGCCCAGCACGTCGGCTGGCGCTACGCCTTCCTGGCCCTTGCCCCTGGGCCCTTCCTGGGCTGCTGGGCCATGGCCGCGCTGCGCCGGCGCCCGGAGGCGGTCCGCCTCGCCGGCGGCCGCCGCTAGACCTCCCCGACCGCAGCGCCTTCCTGCCCTGGTCCTCCTGAATCCGGAGGCCCCTGTCCACCCGTAGCAAGAGGTGGAAAGGGGGGAGCAAATGAAGCGGTTTGGAATGTGGGCACTTGCGCCGCTGGTGACGGGCGCGCTCGCGATGGCGGCACTCGCGCTCCACGCGCCGGGACGGTCGGCGGACGCCGCCGACGGCGAGGTCGCCATTCGCGTCTTCGCGTTCAAGCCGTCCCCGCTCAGCGTCCCGAAGGGCAGCGCCGTCACCTGGACCAATGGCGACGACATTACCCACACCGTCACCTCGGGCGTGCCGGGCAAGAAGGACACGCGCTTCGATGGGCGCCTCGCCGGCAAGGGTACCGCGTACAGCTACACCTTCTCCGTGCCCGGCGCCTATCCCTACTTCTGCGAGCGCCACCAGTCCATGACCGGCGAGATCCTCGTCAAGTAACCCACTCCACACACAGGGCCACACTCAGGGAGGAGACACGCATGAACCGCAAAACCTGGATGCGCATCACCGGAGCAGCGTTGCTGGCCGCCATCCTCGGCCTCACCACGCCGGCCCTCGCCGCGCACGGCAGCAAGAGCGCGTCGGACCTTCGCACGGGCTACAACGCCCTGCTCGCCGAGCACGTCTTCCTCGCCGCCGCCGCCACCAGCGCCGCCCTGAGCGGCCGGCAGGCGGAGTTCGAGGCCGCCGCGGCGGCGCTGGACGGCAACTCGCAGGACATCGCCACCTCCATCGGCTCGGTGTACGGGGCCGACGCCGAGAAGGCCTTCCTGCCGCTGTGGCGGAAGCATATCGGGATGGCGGTGGACTACACCGTGGGGGTGGCCACCAAGGACAAGGCCAAGCAAGACAAGGCGGTGGCCGACCTCATCGGCTACACGCAGGACTTCGGAGCCTTCCTGGCCTCGGCCAATCCTCACCTGCCCAAGGACGTGGTCGCCGAGCTGGTGAAGCACCACGTGGTCACCCTCAAGGGCGTGATCGACCCGCAGGCGGCCGGGAACCACGCCGCGGCCTTCAAGGCCCTGCGCGTTGCCGCCGCCCACATGGCGATGATCGGCGACCCGCTCGCCGGCGCCATCGCCAGGCAGTTCCCCGCGAAATACCCGGGTGACGCGGCGGCCTCCGCACCCGCGCTGCGCGCGAGCCTGAACCTGGCGCTACGCGAGCACGTTTTCCTCGCCGCCGTCGCCACCAACGCCGCGCTGGGCGGCCGCAAGGCCGAGTTCGAGGCCGCCGCGGCCGCTCTCGACAGCAATTCCATCGACCTCGCCAAGGCCATCGGCTCGGTGTACGGGGCCGAGGCGGAGAAGGCCTTCCTGCCGCTCTGGCGGAAGCATATCGGCATGGTGGTGGACTACACGGTGGGCGTGGCCACCAAGGACAAGGCCAAGCAAGACAAGGCGGTGGCCGACCTCATCGGCTACACCGACGACTTCGGCGCCTTCCTCGCCGCCGCGAACCCGAACCTGCCCAAGGACGCGGTGGCCGATCTCGTGAAGCACCACGTGGTGACGCTCAAGGAGGTCATCGACGTGCAGGCCACCGGCAATCAGGCCCAAGCCTGGAAGAGCGTCCGCACGGCGGCCGGTCACATGGGGAAGATTGCCGATCCCCTCGCCGCCGCCATCGCGAAGCAGTTCCCGCAGCGCTTCGCCGGCGACTAGGCCCTCTCGCCCGTCTGCGCACGTGAGCGGCGCACTTCGGCCTGGACATTGCGGACCACGGCGCCGTCCAGCTCGATCGTGACGATGTGCTCCTCGATCTCGAAGTGTCGCACCGTGGAGAACCAGCCGAAGATCCGGCCCGTCGCCGGCCGGACGCGGCGCCCGCGGTAGACCAGGGTCCGCCCGCGCTGCGGGGCGAGGCGCTCGTGCTGCTCGGCATCGGCGCCGGCGAGCTTGAGCACCTCGTCGAGCGTGGTCCGGCCGGGCTCGATCTTCGCGATCACGTCGTCGGGAAGGATGGTGCCGGTCACGCGCTCGCGAGGGGCCCGATTCCAGGCGCCGAGGTAGACGTGGGTGAAGAGGCTCGAGGCGAGATGGGCGCCGACCCGCGCCAGCGCCGGACCCACCGCGTACCCGAGCGCGAGGAAGAGCATGGGAACCACGACGAGCGCGGCAGCCTGGAGCCGCGAGAAGTAGCCGTACTGGACGGACAGGTGCTGCGGCGAGATCCCCTCGGAGGCGTCGAGGAAGAGCGAGACCACCTCGGTGCTCTCGAGCGTCTCGGACAGCCGGCGGATCGTGGTGCGGGGATAGACCTCGTCGATCTTCAGCTGGTCGGACTGTGGGAAGTGGACGACCAGCTCGGCGGGAGCGTCGGCAAGGCGGAGGGCGCGGTCGCGATGGACGAAGTACATGGGGAAGAGCGGCCGGTCGCGCACCTCGTTGAAGCTGATGGTGAGCGAGTACCGCTGCCCGAGGACCACGCTCTCGAGCCAGTTGGCCTTCTTCGGCTTGACGAGGGCGCGACTGTGCATCCGGAGATCCATCAGCCAGTGCTGGTCGGTGAGCCGAGGCGTGTACGGGATACGGATCCAGGTCGCGGGAGGCGAGAGCCCAAGCGCGCCCCCATACTGCACGAACGTGACGTAGGGCGCGCCGTCCTCCACCGGCTGCGCTCTGGTGGCGGCGTCGGGGTCGGACAGGCTCTGGGTGTAGAGCGGCAGCCGTCCCTCGCCGATCACCTCGAAGCCGAGATCGGCCACCGCCTTGGCGAGCGCGGGTTCGGGCTTGCCGGTCTGGCCGCTTCCCGTGACCTCGCCGGGCCACAGGAGATAGAGGTTCTGGGGCCGTACCGATGCCTGCCGGGAGGGAAGGATCACGCTCCAGAGGACGTTGATGTCGGTCGCCTCGCTCCCCGGGGCCACGCTGGCCCGGATGATGAGGGGGCCGATGCGGAAGGCGGACCCGGCCTCGGAGGAGAAGAAGAGCTGCGCGGCCGCTGGCTGGGCGGCGAGGACCAGCGCCGCCAGGGCCGCCGTCACGAAGCACGCGGCACGGGCGAGGGCGGGCGGACGGGTCATCGCAGGCCCGATCATACCGCGACCCCGTCGGGGCCCCGGGGCGGGCCTGTTAGGTCCCCCTAACAAAATATGAATCCCGCCCTCGCATGCCCGCATCGCCGGGGCCGGCCGATCCGCAGCGACCGACTATCGAACGACAAAAGGGGCCATTCATGCTGACCGTCGGAGACCGTCTACCCGATTTCGACCTTCAGGCCGTGGTGAGCCTGGACAAGGGAGAGGCGTTCGCCCGGATCACCAATGAGAGCTATCCTGGCAAGTGGCTGGTGCTCTCTTCGCGTGGCCCATGGACTTCACCTTCATCTGTCCTACCGAGATCGCCGAGTTCGGCAAGAAGGCCGCCGACTTCGCCGATCGGGACGCCCAGGTGCTCGGCATGAGCACCGACACCCACTTCGTCCATCTCGCGTGGCGCCGCGACCATCCGGACCTCCGCTCCCTTCCCTTCCCCCATGCTCGCCGATACCAAGCGCGAGCTCTCGACCGCGCTCGGCATCCTTCACAAGAGTGAGGGCGTGCCGCTCCGCGTGACCTATATCGTGGACCCCGAGGGCACCATCCGGTTCGTGAGCGCGAACGACCTCTCGGTGGGCCGCAACGTCGAGGAAGTGCTGCGCGTCCTCGACGCGCTCCAGACGGACGAGCTCTGCCCCTGCAACTGGAAGAGGGGCGAGCCGACCCTGCAGGTGGCCTGACCGTGGAGGCGCTCGAGACGCTCCGTACCGCGCTGCCGGACGCGGCCAAGGACATCCGCCTCAATATCCAGTCCGTGCTCAAGGACGGCGCGCTCTCGGAGACTCAGCGGTGGGGGGTGGCGGTGGCTTCGGCCATCGCCGCCCGCAACCCGCGGCTGCGCGAGGCCGTCCTCGCCGCCGCCGCCGCGGCGGTGGACGCCGCGGTGGTGGAGGACGCCCGTGCCGCCGCCGCGCTCATGGCGATGAACAACGTCTATTACCGGTTCCGCCACATGGTGGGAAAGCCCGGCTACTCCGAGATGCGCGCCGGCCTCCGGATGAACCGCTTCGCCCAGCCCGCGACCAACCGCGCCGACTTCGAGCTCTTCTCGCTGGCCGTCAGCGCGATCAACGGATGCGAGATGTGCATCCGCGCCCACGAGAAGGCGGTCACCGAGGGCGGGCTCACTCCGGAGCACGTCAACGACGCCGTGCGCATCGCGGCGACTCTCTACGCGGCGGCGGTCTCACTCGAGATGGAA
>JBKPDT010000204.1:0-11215 GCA_046728035.1 Candidatus Methylomirabilota bacterium
ATCGTCGCCCGCTCGGGGCGTCGGGTGGGGGCGGGTACCGCGCCCGGCGACGAACGGTCACGCGCCCCCGGAGGGGCCGAAGCCACGCCGTCCCTGTCGCCGTCCCTGCCCGTGTGCGCCGCCGCCGGCCCGTCCAGGCCCGCCAGATCCACGACGAGGGGCGCGGGGGGATCCGCGGAGAAGCCCGCCCAGATCGCCGTGAGCGCCAGGAGATGCAATCCCAGGGAGGCGGCGAGCAGGGCGGGCCCGCGCGTCCAGGAGCAGATCACGGGTTCCGCTCCGCCCAGGCGCGGATACCGGCCTCGAGCGCCCGTCGCGCCGCGCGGCCGATCGTGGCCCCCAACTCGCTCGCGGGCCCGCCGAAGCGCGCCCGGCGGCCGCGGCCGGTCGCCGCGATCACCACCGCGTCGGTGGAGGTGCCCGTGGCCGGATGGCCGTCTCCGGCACGAATGCCCGCCTCGATCAGCGCGAGCGCTTTCACCTCGGTGATGGTGATCACCGCGTTGACCAGGGCCGCCGGCTCGGGGTCGCCATCGACCAAGATGACGGTGTTGATGGTCGAGGCGGCCCACCGAGCAACGTCCGCGCGTCCCGCCGCCACGCGATTGGACAGCCCCACCGTCGCCACGGCCATGACGCGAAAGCCCCAGGCCGCCACCTCCGCCGTCTCGGCGTGCTCGGTGCGGGCGGCGGTAAGCAGGCCCACGTAGGGCTCCGGCAGGCCCAGGTCCCGAGCGAAGGCCGCCAGGATCCCGTCGGGTTCGGAGCACGGATGACCCTTGTCCACATGCAGGTTCACGATGACGCGCGCGTCGACCAGACCTCCGCACAGGACTGCCGAGGAGAGCACGCGCAGCGGCCGCTCCGCGGCCACCACCACCGCCCGCTCGTCGATCGCCACGTGGAGGCCGGGAATCATCAGAACGACGCGCGCGCGCCCAGCAGGAAGGCCGTCCCCAGCGCGGGGAAGCCCCGCACCTCGGCATAGCCCTCGTTGAGGATATTGTTGACGCGAGCGGTGAGGTCGAGCGCCTGGAGGATGCCGTACTTGTCCAGTAGCCTGAACGTCCCCCCGACGTCGATGCGGGTATGGCCGCGGTTGTAGCCCACCTCCTCGGATTCGAACTGGCGCGTGCCCACGTTGATCTGGGTGAACAGCTGTAGCCTCCTGATCGGCTCCCAGATCACCCCGATGTTCCACCGGTGCTGCGGCTCCCGGGGGAGCCAGCGATCGGTGCTCAGGTCCTCCGTGTCGGTATAGGTGTAGTTCACGGAGGCGACGAGGTTCTTGAGGAGATCGACCTCCCCCGTGAACTCCAGGCCGGAGGAGCGCGCCCGGGCGATATTGACCGCCGCGACGAACGGGAAGGCGTCGATGGGCACGAACCGGATCAGGTCGTCGAAATCGGTCCGGAACACGGTGACGCCAAGCCGGATCCGCTCACCCCAGAGCGTCTGATCGGCGCCCACCTCCCACGAGAAGCTCGTCTCGGGCTTGAGCGACGGATTGGAGAAGTTGGGGAAGAAGAGATCGTTCAGGGTGGGGGCCCGGAAGCCCGAGCCGGCGCCGCCGCGGATCCGCGTCCCGGTCTCCTTGATCAGGAAGGCGAGGGAGCCGCGGGGGGTGACATGGGTGCCGAAGGTGCTGTGGTCGTCCACCCGCACCCCCCCGGTGAGGAAGAGGCGCTCGAAGAAGCGGAGCTGCTGCTCGAAGAAGACGGACTTGGTGTGGGTCTGGCTCTCGAAGGTGTGCCTGCTCTCGCCTTCCTCGTGGCGATACTCGAGCCCGATCGTGCTCGTGCTCCACTTGCCGATGTGGAAGGAATTGATCCACTCCGCCTCGCGGCGCTCCACGTTGATCTGGGCAAAGGACGGGAAGTCGGAGTCCTCGAAGCCGGGATCCACCGGGTCCTGGAAGCCCTGGGAGTTCTCGTAGCGGGAGATCCGGGCGCGGCTCTCCCACCACGGCACGGGACGCGTACGCCCTTCCAGGCTCAGGACCAGCGTCTCCGACTGCTGCTGCTGGTTCACGTCGATGATGGGCTGAATCGGGAGGGGGCCGCAGCAGACGAACTTCACCGGCAGGTCGGTGTCAGTGCGGTTCCAGCGGGCGATGAACGAGACCGAGGAGTCGTACGGCAGGGTGAGCCCGACCCGCCCGCTCAGCGCCTTCTGGTCGGCAGCGTCGTTCCTGAACTGGCCATTGCTCTCGGCGTAGGACCCCGCGAAAGAGTAGTCGAGGATCTTCCACTGGCCGTAGCCGGTCCCCCGGTTGATCCAGGTGCCGTAGTTGCCCGCCTGCTCTTCGATGCTCCCCTGCGCGACCTTGCCCTGCCCCTTCTTGGTGATGATGTTGACGACACCGCCGATGGCATCGGCGCCGTAGAGCGTGGACTGCGGCCCACGCACCACCTCGATGCGCTCGATGAGGTCCGGCGCGATGTCGACGAGCTCGGCCTGGCCGAGGGTGGGGCTCTTGACCCGCACGCCGTCCACGAGGACCTGCACCTGGCTGGGATTGGCGCCGCGGATGCTGATGGCGGTGGTCTTGCCGAAGGAGCCCGACTGGCGCACATCCACGCCGGGAACCCGGCGGAGGGCGTCCCCCACGGTGGTGTAGTGGTAGGTCTTGAAATCCTCGCCCGGGATCACGGTGACGGCGGCGCCGGTCTCGCTCACCGGCGTCTCGACCTTGGTGGCGGTGATGACCACGGGATCCACATTCTTCGCCTCGGGCCTGGTGTCCTGCGCCTCGCCGAGCGTCGGCATCATGGCGAGGACGACTGCCGCAAACACGATTCGCATGACCGCTCCTTCTGCCTCGAAAGGGGGTGACTCGATGCCCCGGACAGGTCTCCTGACTCGTGGATCGTCGCGCAGGTCTCCGGCCTTCCCGGGATCGCTCCCAGTGACCCCGCGCGGACATGCCGCGCGGAAACAGACCTCGCTCCCCACTCACAGTGGCGGGACCGTGCCGGATTCGGCTCGCCACGCGAGCCTGACCGGCTTCCCTTGAACCGGGGCGGTGTCATGCCGCGTCTCGTCCGGTCGCTCTCACCTCCCCTCGCGCGCCGCGGTGTCGGGCCAGACGACGCGGACGCTCGGCCGTCCGCTGCGCGGGTGCTTCTCGACGGAGACGGGACAGCCGTACACGTCTTCGAGCACGGGCTCCTCGAGCACGGACTCGGGTGGGCCGAGGCGGACCGGGCGTCCCTCCGAGAGGAGGAGGAGCCGGTGGCAGAGGTGGGCGGCGAGATCGAGGTCGTGCGAGACGAGGACCACGGTCAGCCCGCCCGCCCACCCGCTCGATTGGTTGAGGTCCCGGAGGAGCCCGACGCACTCGGCCTGGTAGCGGAGGTCGAGGTGCGAGGTGGGCTCATCCAGCACCAGGAGCCGCGGCCGCTGGGCGAGCGCGCGCGCGAGCATGACCCGCTGCCGCTCGCCCCCGGAGAGGCGCTCGCAGGGCTCGGCCCGGAGGTCGCGCACGCCGACCGCGTCCATGGCTTCCAGCGCGATTCGCCGGTCCTCCGCCGACTCGAAGAAGCGTCCCGGCGCGTGGGGGAAGCGGCCCATCAGCACGAGCTCCTCCACCGTGTATGGAAAGCCCGCGGGGATGTCCTGGGGCACCACGCCCACCCGGGTCGCGACGGCGGCGCGCGACAGCCGCCGCATCGGCTGCCCCTCGAGCAGGATCTCGCCGCGGTCGGGGACGAGAAGCCGCGAGAGGAGCCGGATGAGGGTGGTCTTGCCCGAGGCGTTGGGGCCGATGATGCCGAGGATCTCCCGGGTCGCGACGGCGAGACTGAGGTCGCGCAGCGCGAAGGGGCGTCGCCCCGGATCGGGGGTCCGCGCGGGATAGGCGAACCCCACCTCCCGCAGCTCGACCACGGCGGTCATGGCAGGATCCGGCCGCCGCGCGCGCGCAAGAGGTAGACGAAGAACGGCGCGCCGCAGAACGCGGTGAGCACTCCCACCGACAGCTCGGCGGGGGCGACGGCGTTGCGCGCGAGGGTGTCGGCGGCGAGCAGGAAGATCGCGCCGCCGAGGACGGCCGCGGGCACGAGCACGCGATTGTCCGGCCCCAGCAGCATCCGAAGGGCGTGGGGCACGATGAGGCCCACGAACCCGATGGGACCCGCGAAGGCGACCACCGCCGAGACGAGGAGCGCCGCCCCCGCGAAGATGCGGCGCTTCAGCGCGAGCGCGTTCACGCCGAGCTCGCGTGCGGCCTCCTCGCCGAGCGCGAGCAGGTTGAGCCGCCGCGCGTCCGCGAGCACGAGAACGAACCCCGCCAGGATGGCGAGGGCGAAGACGACGAGCGCGGTGGGGGGGACGGGTGACACGTTCCCGAGCAGCCAGTGGATGATGCCGCCGAGCCGGTTGGTGTCCACGAGGGAGATCAGGACCGCGATGGCCGAGGAGAAGAAGATCCCGACGATCACGCCGGCAAGGAGCAAGGTATGGACGGACAGGCCGCCGGCCCCTGCCGCGATGAGATACACCGCCCCGCCCGCCACGAAGGCGCCCGCGAAGGCGAAGGCGGTGAGGCCGAGGGCCTCCAGAAATCCCGCGCCCAGCCCGAAGAGCTGCCCGCTCACCACCCCGAAGGCGGCCCCGCTCGAGACGCCGAGCACCGAGGGCTCGGCGAGAGGATTGCGCGTGAGCGCCTGGAAGCCCACGCCGGCCACCGCGAGCGCTCCGCCCGCGAGCGCGGCGGCGAGGATGCGCGGCAGCCGGAGGTCCAGCACCACCACGCGCGTCACCGCCTCGGCGTCGCCGCGGCCCAGGAGCGCGGAGAGCACGGACGCGGGCGGGACGGCGGCGCTGCCCACGAAGAGCGCCAGCGCCATGGTGGCGAGCAGGACGACACCGAGCGCGGAGACGATCCGGGCGAGACGCGCGCGCGGGCTCATCGGACCGTCGCGCCAGCGAAGGCCTCGGGGTGGAGGAGCCGGGCAAGAATTTCGAGGGCGTCCACCACGCGGGGGCCGAATCGATGGAAGAGGTCGCCGTCCACGGCATGGAGGCGGCCGGCGCGGATCGCGGGCAGCCCGGCGAAGCGCTCCCACTTCTCGCGGGCGTACGGCGCGGTGCCCGCCCCGTGACGGGCGAGGATGATCACCTCGGGCGCCCCCGCCACCGCCGCCTCCACGCTGTAGCGGGGATACCCCTCGGGGCCGTTGGCCGACACCGAGTCGCCGCCGGCGAGCCCGATCAGCTCGGTCACGGCGGCGCCACGGCCGGGCACGATGAGCGGCTCGGGCCAGACCACGTAGAGCACGCGCGGCCGCGTCCGCGCCGCCACGCGCGCCTCCACCGCTCGCACGCGGCGCTCGAGGCCGGCCACCACCTCCGCCGCGCGCGCCCTCCGCTCGGCGAGAGCGCCGAGCCGCTCCACGGTGCGGAATACGTCGGACAGGCCGTGGGGGTCCACCAGATAGACGGGAATGCGAAGCCGCTCGAGCTGCACGCGCGTCTCCTCGCTATTGCCGGCGCTGGTCGCGACCACGACGTCCGGCTTCAGCGCGACGAGGATCTCCAGACTGGGCGAGACCGTGCCCCCCACGCTGGGCTTGGCGCGCGCGGCGGGAGGATAGTCGCAGAAGTCGGTCCGCCCCACGAGGCGATCCTCGGCGCCGAGGGCGTAGAGCATCTCGGTGACCCCCGGCACGAGGGACACGATGCGGCGCGGGGGCGCGGCGAGAATCACGGAGCGGCCCGTGCCGTCCGTCACCACGAGGGCCTCCGCCGGCGCGGGCGCGAGCGCGCCCAGCGCGACCAGGAAGCCGAGCGCGGCCCATCTCATGCGGTGGGCCCACTCGCCTCGGATACGCCCGCCGACTTGAAGGTCGCCATCTCGCTGAGAATGGCCGCGGCCGCTCGGGCCAGGCCGATGCCGAGCGCCGCGCCGGTTCCCTCGCCGAGCCGCATCTCCAGGTCCAGATACGGGACGAGCTGGAGCGCCTCCAGCACGTGGCGGTGGCCGGGCTCGACGGCGCGATGGGCGGCGACGAGGTAGTGGCGCGCCTCGGGCGCGATGCGGACGGCGGCGAGCGCGGCCGCCCCCGCGATGAAGCCGTCGAGGAAGACGGGAATCCGGTACGCCGCGCCGGCGAGCACCACGCCCGCGAGCCCGGCGATCTCGAAGCCGCCGATCTTGGCGAGGACGTCGAGGCCGTCGGCCGGGTCGGGGCGGTTCGTGGCGAGCGCGCGCTCCACCGTCGCCACCTTGCGCCCCCAGGCCGCGTCGTCCACGCCCGTCCCCCGCCCCGTGACCTCCGCCACGGGCGCGCCGGTGAGCGCGGCCACCATGGCGCTCGCGGCGGTGGTGTTGCCGATGCCCATCTCGCCGGTGCCGATGAGGTCGGCACCCCGGCCCCGCTCGGCCTCCACGAGGGCCATGCCGGCCTCCACCGCCTGCGCCGCCTGCTGCTTCGACATGGCGGGCCCTCTCGCGAGGTTGGCGGTGCCGGGGGCGATGCGCCGCGCGAGGAGCCCAGTCCTCACGCCCAGGGTCGCCGCGACTCCGAAATCGGCCACGACCACGCGCGCCCCGACGTGGCGCGCCAGCACGTTCACGGCGGCTCCCCCGTTGAGGAAATTCTCGACCATCTGGGCTGTAACGACCTGCGGATACGCGCTGACTCGCTCGTCCACCACGCCGTGATCGCCGGCAAGGGTGAAGATCACCGCGTGCGCCACCGGCGGTGGGCACCGGCCGGACATGAGACAGAGCGCCCGAGCCAGCTCCTCCAGACGACCGAGACTGCCCGGCGGCTTGGTGAGCGCGTCGAGTCGGCGCTGCGCCTGGAGACCGGCGGTCGGCTCGGGGACACCGATACGATCAAGGAGCCTGAGTCTGCTCACGGTGGGCTCCGGTCGGCTCGGGGGCGGCCCAAGGGTCGACCTTGATGGGGACGGCAATCCCGGCGACCATCAAGGTCACGCGATCGGCGGCGGCGGCGGCGCGCTGATTGACCTGGCCCATGAGATCGCGATAGCGGAGGCCGTCGGCGGTGGGTGGGTGCACGCCCTCGCCCACCTCGTTCGAGATCAGGATCAAGGCGGCGCGGCGCTCATCCATGAACTGCGCCAGGTCCTCGGCGCCCCCGAGGATGGCCGCGTCGGAGTCGCCGCCGAGCATCCGGTTGGCGATCCACAGGGTGAGACAGTCCACGACGACGAGATCCGCCCGGCTCGCGGCGTCCCGGCAGGCGGCGAGGAGATCGAGGGGTTCTTCGAGGGTCGCCCAGCCCGCCGGCCGCTCGGCGCGGTGGCGCGCGATGCGGGTCGCGAGAGCGGCGTCCCGGGCCTCCGCGGTGGCCACGAAGGCGACGCGACCGGGCCAACTCCGGCCCAGCCCGACGGCGTACCGGCTTTTCCCGCTGCGCGCTCCGCCGAGGACGAGGTGGCTCAGGGATGGCGCGGGAAGACCTGGAGCGCGAGGTGCGGTCAACCGGAGCCTCCCTCGAAGACCGGTGTGGGGCTACCGGAGGTCGGGTCGGTCTCCTGGCTCTCGGATCGTCCTACTCCCCACGCCTTCCCGGCCGCGGCGCTGCCGGCCAGTGGCTGCTTCGTGGGTTTCGTCCCCGATCACAGTGACGGGGTCGCGGCGGATTTACACCGCCTTCCCGGTGGGCCCCCTTCCGTGGGGCTCCCCGAACTCCCTGTTTGCCGGGACCGTACCAGAGCCCCCGCGGCAACGCAAGCAGCCGGCTCAGCGGGCGGAGGCGGGGATCTCCGAGGCCACGCGTGCGGCGAGAGCGGGATCCAGAGTGGCGAGGACGGCCATCTCGCTGGCCGCGCGCTCCCGCGCGCCCGACAGGGCGTAGACGCGGGCCAGCCACGCCCGGCCCTGCGGGTTGCGCGCGTTCATCTGCACCGCACGCTCCAGGGGCGCCACCGCCTCGGCAAACCGTCCCTGATCGAGCCGCGCGCGGCCAAGATTGATGAGAAGCCCCTCCTCGTCGCCGAGATCCAGCCCCTCGCGGAAGAGCGTCTCCGCCTCGGCGGGACGACCGGCAGCGGCGAGGGCCGCGCCCTGGTTCTTGAGCGCCATGCGGAGGCTCGCCACCACCTCGCCCGTGCCGGGCTTCATCGCGTTGGCACGCCGCAGGAGGGGGATCGCGTCGGCATAGCGGCCCTCCACCGCGTAGAGCCGGCCGAGGTTGGAGACCGCATCGCGGAAGGTGCCACCGGAGAGCTCCACCGCTTTCGTGTACGGCCCCTCGGCTTCCCGGTATCGCTGCTGGAGGGCCAGCGCGGTGCCGAGGTTGTTCCACGGCCCGGGCTGCTCGGGTCGCAGCGAGATCGCCTTGGCGAAGACCGGCTCGGCGTCGCGATGCTGCCCTCGCGCGAGGAGCGCATGGCCGAGGTTGCTCCAGCACAGCATGCACTCTGGATTCACCCCGATGGCGCTCCGCCAGAGACTCTCGGAGTCGTGCCAGAACCGGCTCTGCTGCCACGTCCCCACGCCCAGGCCCACGACCACCGCGAGCGAGGCGGCGCCGACGGCCGCGGCGACGGGTCGGCCCACGCGGCCGGCCGCCCGGAGCCGGAGCGCCCAGGCCATGCCGCCGCCCACGAGGAGGGCCAGGCCGAGCCCGGAGAGGTAGCTATAGCGATCATGTGCCAGCTGGAAGCCGGCGTGGGCCAGTCCGCTCACCGGCAAGAGCACGATGAGAGACTGCACCCACGCCGCGAGCCCTGCCGGCCAGCACCGACGCAGCATGACGAGGACGACAGTGATGGCCGGCACCGCGACGAGGGGGCCAAGAAAGCTGGGAGCGAGCGGATCGACGCGGGCGGGAAGCTCGTAAAGCGGCGAGAGGCCCGCCGGCCACACGAACTTCCACGGGTAGAACCAGAAGCTGTAGGCGGACATCGCCACCCGCGCGGGAAGACCGTAGGCGTCGAAGCCAGTCCACGTGGCGCCGCGGCTCACGGACAGGAGCGCAACCACGGCGCCGAGGCCGCCCAGGACCGCGAACGGGAGCTTCTCCGCGGCGAGGCGGCGCCACCCCAGCCCGAGCCGCCGTAGCGGATAGACGTCGAGGAGGATCAGGGTCGCGGGCAGCGTCATGGACATGGCCTTGGAGAGCAGCGAGGCGGCGAACGCGGCGAGGGCGAGCACCCGCCAGCGGCCGGAGAGCGCGCGCCCGCCCGCCACGCCCTTGAGATAGGCGACAAGCGCGAGCATGTAGAACAGCGCGCACAGCACGTCTCGTCGCTCGGTGATCCACGCCACCGACTCCACGCGGAGCGGGTGGATGCCGAAGACGAGCGCGGCCAGGCCGGCGCCGAGGTCCACCGCGTGCCCGCCCTCGCCGAGCGCGGCGCCCAGCAGCCGGCGCGCCACGAGGAAGAACACACCCGCCGTCACCGCGTGCACGAGCACGTTGACGAGGTGATAGCCCCAGGGGTCCATGCCGCCGAGGGCATAGTTGGCGCCCAGCGTCAGCCAGGTGAGCGGGATCCAGTGCCCCATGAGGGTCGTGGTGAACATCCAGCGCAGGTGCTGCCAGCCGAGCCCCCGGAAGCCGGGATTGTTCGAGAAGTTCACGTCGTCGTCCCAGTTGACGAAGCCGGCGGACAGCGTGGGAAGGAAGGCGGCCGCGCTCGCGGCGATAACGAGCAGGAACAGGAGGAGCCCGAGCCGCGCCGGCGGAGTCGGGGCGGGGCGGCCGACCGACGGATCGGAGCCGGTCACCGGCGCGTGATCCGCTCCAGGAGGCGGCGCTCGCGCTTGGTGGGTCGTCCCGCGCCGCGCGGCCGGTACACCGCGGGCGGTATCCGCTCCTCGCGCGGAGGTGGCGGAGGCGTGAGATCCTCGTACAGAAGAGCCGCCGCCGCGCCCGAGCCGCGCCGCTCGGAGAGTTCCACGATCCGGATGATCCGGCGGCGGTGCCGCTGGGAGATGTGCAGGAGGTCGCCGGGGCGCACCGCGCGCGCGGGCTTGGCGGCGTGCTCGTTGACGTCCACCTTGCCGCCGTCGCAGGCCGCCGCGGCCTGGCTCCGACTCTTGTAGAAGCGCGCCGCCCACAGCCACTTGTCGAGGCGCTCTGCGCTCATGCCGTGCCTTACACTAGCACACCGCCCCGATGGCCCCCGCGGCCCGCGAGCGCCGTCCCCGAAACAAGGAACGAGCGCCCCCGGGCATCGGTTATGCTTGGTGAGGCCATGCGCAAGCCGACCTTTGCTCTCGCTGCGGCGCTCGTCCTGACCGCGTGCGCTGCCCTCGCCCAGTCCACCACCCTCCTGGTGGAAGACTGGTCCAAGGAACCCGTGGGCAAGACGGGCATCCCCAGCGGCTGGCAGGCGCAGACCTGGGGCAGCCCCAAGTACGACTTCAAGATCGAAGCCGACGGCAATGGCCGCGTGCTCCACATGAAGAGCGAGAACGAGGGTTCGACCATCAGCAGGCAGATCAAGCTCGACATCAAGCAGTATCCCCTGCTCCAGTGGCGTTGGAAGGCGGTGACCCTCCCGAAGGGCGCCGACTCGCGCAAGAAAGCCACCGACGATCAGGCCTGCCAGGTCTACATCACCTTCCCGCGCTTCCCCCAGGCCGTTCGCTCACGCAATATTGGCTATGTGTGGGACACCTCCGCCCCCGCGGGCCTCATCGTCCCCAGCGAGAAGAACGCGACGGTGGTCTACGTGATCGTACGGTCGGGACCGGGTGAGGCGGGGAAGTGGATCGCCGAGACCCGCAACGTGTACGAGGACTACAAGAAGATCTACGGCGAGGAGCCCGGCGAGGAGGTCGGCGCGGTCTCGGTCGCCACGGACTCCAACGACACCCAGTCCAGCGCCGAGTGCTTCGTCGGCGAGATCCTCTTCAAGAAGTCGTAATCCTCGCGTGGCCAAGGGCGCCGGCGCGACGGTCTCCCTGGAAAGTTATGGCGCGACGGTGCTCCGGATCGCGCTGGGCATCGTCTTCGTGATGCACGCGTACTCCGCCCTCTTCGAGCTGGGCCCACGCGGCGCCGCAGCCATGCAGCGGTCGCTGGGCCTCCCCGCCCCAGAGATCGGCGCCTGGTACCTGATCCTCGCCCACGGCCTCGGCGGCGTCCTCCTGATCCTGGGCGTGCTCACGCGATGGGCCGCCCTCGCCAACCTGCCGATCATGGCGGCCGCGTTCTTCCTCGTCCATCTCCGGCACGGCTTCTTCATCGGACGGGGCGACGGCTACGAGTACGTGATGCTCGTGCTC
>JBKPDT010000205.1:0-5291 GCA_046728035.1 Candidatus Methylomirabilota bacterium
CTGCCCGAGATCGAGGTCCCCACGCTCGTCGTCCACGGCCGCCGCGACCCGTTCTTCCCCGTCGGCAACGGCGAGGCGATCGCGCGCGAGATCCCCGGGGCGCGGCTGCTCGTCCTCGAGGAGGCCGCCACTGCGATCCCCGATGCGGCGGCCGGCGAGGTCGCCGAGGCAATGCTCGCACTCGGGTAGACAACGGCGAGTGATATCGGCCGTGCGATCCGCCGCGCGAACCAGCATTCGGTGGTGACCGGTCGTCGGCTTGCCCCGAGGCCGGGTCAGCTTTGGTGGGTGAGGACAGCCGTAGCGACGACGAGGTCCTGCCAGGACATGCCGACGCTCTTGAAGAGCAGTGGTTGGTCGGTCGGGATGGGAGCGCCTCCGGTGACGAAGTGCCGCATGGGGACCAGATCGGTCGGGTCGATGGCGCCTTCCTTGGCGGCGAGGACGATGTCGCCCGCCTCTCGCAGCGCAGTGGTGCGATCCTCGACGACGACGTTGGCGCGGCGGCAGAGCGCGGCGTCGACCTCTCGCGCGTCGGGTTCGTGGGAGCCGACGGCGACCACTACGACGTGGTCGGCCAGGACGGTGCCGTCAAGCACGGGTTGGCGGGCAGACGTTGCGCACACGACGACGTCAGCGTCTCGGAGCACGCGATCCGCCGCAAGCGACCCGAGCTGCGTCGTGGGCGTCCCGGGAGGAACTGAGTCGGCGACCCGGTCAAGGTCTCGAACCAGAAAGTGCACCTGGCACGGACGGTGGGGTCCGATGGAAGCCTCGAGGGCCACTGCGTGGGCGAGCGCCTGGGGGCCGCTGCCGATCACGGCGGCGGCGAGCGGGCCGTCACGGCGCAACAGGTGGCGACGGACGGCAGCGATGGAGACGGCGGGTGTGCGCAAGGTGGTCAGGGCGGTGCCGTCGAGGACTGCGCGCAGTGCAAGGGTGGCTGCGTCGAAGAGGAGGTAGCTGGCCTGGATCCGGGGCAGTCCCGCCGCTGGGTTGTCTGGTGCCACGGTGGCTACCTTGACGCCCACGTGGTCGATGCCCGGTGTACGGAAGCCGTCATGGGCGCCGGACGGCATGAGCAGCAGTTGGCCGTGCTCGACGGTAACGGCGACGCGTGCGATGTCGCCGGCGGGGTCGAGGCCGTCGTGCAATGCCTGCTCGACGGCGCGAGCGGCGCGTTCTGGCGAGCACCGGGCGAACACCGCCTCGGCATCGAGGCGTAGCGGCGCGGCGCTCATCGCAGGACGAAGCCCGGGAGCAGGTCGTCATGTGGGTCGACGTGAAACACGTGTTCTCCCGTCCGGAACGCCGTGCCGGTGATCGCAGGAACCACGGCCGGGCGCCCCTCTACGGTGACCCGGTCGAGGATCGACGCCATGAACATGGAGCCCACGATGGAACTGTGGACGAGCACTGCACCGGGCTCGTCGAGGCGTCCGTCGGCGGCCAGGGTGGCCATCCTGGCTGCCGTACCCGAACCGCACGGCGATCGGTCGACTTGCCCGTCGGCGAAGATCGCCACGTTGCGCTGGTGCACTCGACCGTCGTCGCCGTCGCCGAGGTGGTCGAACAGGATCGTCCCGTAGACGCCGCTCAGCCGGGGATCGGTTGGATGCGCTGCGTGCGCCGTGCCATCGAGCGCCCACTTGACCTCTCGGCCGACCGCGATGAGGTCTTGGACGTGCTCCGGCGCGACGGCGAGGCCCAACGCCGCCGCTGGAACCTGCGCGTAGACGGCGCCGCCGAAGGACACGTCCACCGACACCTCACCTCGGCTGGTCCTCACGGATACCTGCCGCGCCAGTACGAAGCTCGGCACGTTCACGAACTCCACACCGACCGTGCGGCCGCCGTTGCGGACAACCCGAGCGGTTACCCGACCCGACGGCACGTCAACGATGACGTCGACCGTGCCGGTGTCAGGTGCATGGACCAGGCCGCCGTCGACCGCCCACGTACCCAGGGCGATGGTGCCGTGGCCGCAAGCGGTCGAGAACCCGTCCTTGTGCCAGAACAGCACGCCCAGGTCGGCGCCGGCGTCGTCGGGCGGGACGATGAAGCAGCCGTACATGTCGGCATGGCCACGGGGCTCGTGGCACAGGATGCGCCGGAGGTCCTGTACGGAGGGATCCGCCATCGCACGCACTCGGCGGTCGGCGACTGTGTCGCCGGGCAGCGCAACGGGCGGCTCCGGGACGATGCGGAACGGCTCCCCACCGCTGTGGTAGTCGGTCGTCGCGATTGGCGGCAGATTCATTGATCACAGTGTGCTGCTCCCCGCACCTATCGGCGCCCCCGCAGCCGTCCCGCTGTGCCGATCGTTCGCTGGGTCGGTCGCGGCTATCACACGCCCGACGTCTGGTGCGGCCCATTCGACCCTGCCCCATACATGGCGTTACACGGGCGTAGAAATCGTTCGTCGAGCGCAGCCCTGGCTCAGCCAGCCGCCCGCTGCCGGGCGGGGAGCGGATCCGCCGGGTCCATGGCTATCGGTTCTGGTAGGCGCGTACGGCGAGGGGCACGAACACGGCCAGCAGGCCGGCGACCCACAGGAGCGACTGGAGGACGGCGTCGCCGGCGGGGTTGCCGAGCAGGAGCGCTCGCACGCCGTCGGCGACGTTGGTGACGGGGTTGATCTCGGCCAGTGGCCGGATGCCGGCGGGCATGGAGTCGACTGCGACCAGGGCGGAGCTGGCGAAGGTGAGCGGGATGACCCACACGAAGCCGGCGTCGTGCACGGCTTCGGCGTGGCGGACCTTCAGGCCGATGAACGCGGAGACCCAGCCGAAGGCGAACGCGAAGCTGGTGGCGACCCCGACGGCGAGGGCGAGCCGCGCTGGGTCGGTGTCGGGGCGGAACCCGATCACCAGTCCCGCGACGAGGACGACCACGACGAGGAGCAGATTGCGCCCGGTGTCGACCAGCACGCGGCCGGCGACCACTGCCGAGCGGGAGATGGGCAGCGCCCGGAAGCGGTCGGAGATGCCTTGGTTGACATCGCTGGCGAGGCCGACGCCGGTCTGGGTGGCGCCGAACGCGATCGACTGCACGACGATGCCGGGTACCAGGAAGTCGACGTAGCGGACGCCGGGGATCACGATCGACCCGCCCAGGATGTAGCGGAACAGCAGCAGGAAGATCATCGGCGTCACCAGGGGGAACACGATGAGGCTGGGGACCCGGAGGTGGTGCACGTAGGTGCGCCAGGCCAGCAGCAGGGCGTCGCGGACGGGCCGGCCCCGGAGTGCCGGAGGTGACGGCGGGGTGGGCGCCGCGGCTGGTGACAAGGAAGCGGGCGTTGTCGTTGTCGTGGTCATGCGTGGCTCCGCTGGTGGGTGTGTGCCCGCGGGCGGACGCCGGGGGTGGGGTCGGAGCTCGCGGGTATTTGGCCGGTGAGGGCGAGGAACACGTCGTCGAGGTCGGGTCGGCGGATCTCTGCCGCGGTCACGGCGATGTCTCGGGCGTCGAGGTGCCGGAGCGCCTCGGGAAGCACGGCCGCGCCGTCGAGGACCCGGGCGTGCACGCCGTCCTGGCCGTGGCCGACGGTGTCGACTGCGTCGATCGTGGGGATCGCCTGGAGGGTCTCGACGGCGTCGGCCAGGCGGGTCGGGTCCGCGATGCGGATGTGGAGGGTGTCGCCGCGCAGGTGGGCCTTGAGCTGGGCGGGGGTCCCGGTGGCGATGAGGCGGCCCTGGTCGATGACCGCCACGGTGTCCGCCAGGCGGTCGGCTTCCTCCAGGTACTGGGTGGTCAACATGATCGTGGTCCCGTCCGCGGCCAGCTGCTGGATCAGCGCCCAGACCTCGCGGCGGCTGGCCGGGTCCAAGCCGGTCGTCGGCTCGTCGAGGAAGACCACCGCCGGCTGGGTCAGCAGCGTGACCGCGATATCGAGGCGGCGGCGCATGCCACTGGAGTAGGTGGCGACCGCCGCGTCCGCGGTATCGCGCAGCCCGAAGGCGTCGAGGGCGGCGGTGGCCCGTGCGTGCGCCTCGGCACGTCCCATCTGCAGCAGCCGGGCCACCAGCGCGAGGTTCTCCCGACCGGTCAGGTACTCGTCGACCGCGGTGTGCTGGCCCACCAGGCCGATCGACTGACGCACCGCGGCTGGTTCCGCGCCGACGTCATGCCCGGCAACGAGCGCCCGGCCCGTATCCGGCCGGACCAGGGTGGTGAGCACCCGGACCAACGTCGTCTTGCCCGCGCCGTTCGGCCCCAACAGGGCGAGCACCCCGCCCTTCGGCACGTCGAGGGACACGTCGTCGAGCGCGATGTTGCTGCCGTAGCGCTTGCTGATCGCTTCGACCACGATTCCTGCATCGACGGCGACCTCCTGGTCTGTGACAGTCATGAGATCCACGGCTCCGCACACTCCTCCACTACTAGACACGTGAACGATTCCGGATAGATGTTCGATTATCTGTTAGGCTCGGGAGGCGATGTCAACAACCAATCGCGCCCAGTCCGTTCGGTACCGAACGCCACCGGGCCGATGGTTCGGAAACGGAGGCGCCTCATGAGCTCCCCACCGACCGATCGGCGGGTGCGCAGGACCCGCGAGCTGCTGCGCAGCGCGTTCCGCTCGCTCATCCACGAGAAGGGCTACGACCGCATCACCGTCCAGGACATCCTCGATCGGGCCGACGTCGGCCGATCGACCTTCTACGCGCATTACCGCGACAAGGAGGACCTCCTCCGCAGCGGTTTCGAGGACGTCCACGCCGCCCTGGCCGCCGAGAAGGACGCCGCGGAACGCCAAGCCGGGCGCGAGACACCTTTCCTCCAGCCACTGCTCGCCGTCTTCCAGCACGTCGAGGCATACCGGCAGTTCTGGGGACCCACGTCGCGCACGGGAGGGCACGATCTCGTCGTCCGCATCCTCCAGGAGGGCATCGACGACCTCGTCCGAGCCCACTTCCGGTCCCAGTTCCCCGACGCCGACCCCAAGCAGCTCGACGCCCCCATGCGGTTCGTCGCCAGCGCCTGTATGGGCCTGCTCATGTGGTGGCTCGACAACGACATCCCCTGGTCGGCCCAGGAAGTCCACGCCACGTTCCAGCGCCTGGCCACCCAAGGCGTCAAACGCTTCGTCACCACCACCAAAGGGTTGGCGACTCCAGCGCCGGGACGATCGACCAACACACAGCCATCGCGGCCGACAGCGCCGTGGCGTCACTGAGCTCCCGGCGTGCCGCACGTCGCTCCGCCGGGCAAGAGCCAATGGCACGGGACCGTGGAGGTCGCAGCCAGCCTTTTGGCGCTGCCCGAGAGCCGCGCACCCGAACCTGCGC
>JBKPDT010000206.1:0-16800 GCA_046728035.1 Candidatus Methylomirabilota bacterium
TTCGTGGGAGGGGCTCTCGCCGGGGCGGCGGGGGTGATCCAGGGCATGTACTACAACATCGGCATGTGGTGGATGGGCTACCAGGCCGGGCTGCGCGCGTTCACCGCCGCCGTGCTGGGCGGCATCGGCAACATGCCGGGAGCCGCGCTGGGGGGTCTCCTCATCGGCTTCCTCTCGGCGTGGAGCGATCAGTACATCTCTGCACGTTGGACAAACGCGATCGTGTTCTCGATCCTCATCCTCGTCCTTGTCTTCCGTCCCCAGGGTCTCCTGGGCGACCGTACCCTCGAGAAGGTCTAGGCGCGCATGGGGGCGCGGCGCGGACTCGGGAGGGCCGCGCTCGTGGCAGTGCTGCTGGCCTATCCCTTCCTGGATCGCGCGCTGGGAGTCCAGACCGTCCACGCGGTGTCGGACGGGATGATCTACGTGCTCCTCGCGCTGGGGCTCAACATCGTGGTGGGCTACGCGGGCCTCCTCGACCTCGGCTACGCGGCGTTCTTCGCCATCGGCGCCTACGCCATGGGGCTCCTCAACTCCCCCGTCCTCGGCTCACCCCTCTACGGGCACGCGTGGAGCTTCTGGCTCTGCATCTGGATCGCCGCCGCGGTGTCGGCGCTGCTGGGCGCCGTCATCGGCGCGCCGACCCTGCGCGTGCGGGGAGATTACCTCGCGATCATCACGCTGGGGTTCGGCGAGATCATCCCCGTCGCCATCCGCAACCTCGGCGACGTCACCATCGACGTCGGCGGCTGGCGGCCGGTGGAGCGGCTGAACCTTACCGGCGGCGAGAACGGCGTCAACCCCGTGGGCCGTCCCTATCTGCCGGGGGTGCCGTTCGAGAGCGATGCGATCCCGTGGTACTACCTGATCCTCATCGTCGGCGCCCTGTCACTGTGGGCGATGAGCCGGCTTCAGGACTCGCGGCTGGGGCGGGCGTGGATGGCCATACGGGAGGACGAGACCGCCGCCGACTGCACGGGCGTCAACCCGATCTCGACCAAGCTGCTGGCCTTCGCGCTGGGCGCCTCCTTCTCCGGCTTCGCGGGCTCGATCTACGCGGCCAAGCTCCAGGCGATCACACCGGGCGCGTTCGAGTTCCAGGTCTCGATCATGCTGCTGTGCATGGTCGTCCTCGGCGGCGCCGGCAGCCTCAAGGGCGTCATCCTCGGCGGGATGCTCATCACCATCTTCGATCGAGTCGTGCTCGCGGAGACCACGTTCTTGACCCGCTGGGTCGGCCGGAGCCTCGGCGTCCCCATGCTCGCCGCCGCCGACCTCACCCTGTGGCGCTGGTTCTTCTTCGGCCTCGGTCTGGTCCTCGTGATGCTGCTCCGGCCCCAGGGGCTCGCCGGACGCCGGATCCGTCCGGTCGTCGTCACCGAGGCCGACGATTCGATCGACCTCGCTCCGCCCCCCACCACGCGCATCGAGGCCATCCCGCGCTGGCTGCGCGACCGAGCCGGCCACGGCGCCGCGGCGGGGACGGCGCCGATTCTCGAGGTGCGAGGGCTCACCAAGCGCTTCGGCGGGGTCGTGGCCCTCAACGAGATCGACCTCGTCGTCCCGCGAGGCGGGATCATCGGCTTGATCGGTCCCAACGGCGCCGGCAAGACGACCTTCTTCAACGTGGTGACCGGCCTCGTCCGCCCCGACGGCGGCCGCATCGCCTTCGAGGGGCAGCCGCTGGTGGGACTGCGTCCGAACGCCATCATTGCGCGGGGGATCGCCCGCACGTTCCAGTCGATCCGGCTCTTCGCGAACATGACGGTGTTGGAAAACGTGCTGGTGGGCGAGCACTGCCGCCTCCGCGCCACCGTGCCCGGCGCGGTGTTCCGGCCGCCCGCGGTGGTCGCGGAGGAGGCGCGCGCCCGCACGCGGGCGCGGGAGGTTCTGGCCTTCGTGGGCCTCGCCGGCAAGGAGGACGACCTCGCGCGCAACCTGTCCTACGGCGACCAGCGGCGCCTGGAGATCGCCCGCGCGCTCGCCACCGAGCCGCGCTTGCTCCTGCTCGACGAGCCGTCCGCGGGCATGAATCCGCGCGAGACGGAGACGCTGACTGGGCTGATCGGCCTCGTGCGGCGCGAGCTGGGGCTGTCCGTGCTCCTCATCGAGCACGACATGCAGGTGGTCATGACGATCTCCGACCGCATCACCGTGCTCGACTACGGCACGCGCATCGCCGAGGGGACGCCGGCGGAGATCCAGCGCCACCCGCGCGTCATCGAGGCGTACCTGGGCACGGGTTACGAGCCCGAGCCCGCCGCCCCGGGCGGCGCGCGGTAGCGGTATGCTCGCCCTCGAGGACGTGCATACCTACTATGGCAATATCCGGGCCCTCCGGGGGATCTCGCTCACCGTCGAGCCGAGGGAGATCGTCACCCTCATTGGCGCCAACGGCGCGGGCAAGACGACCACCCTCCGCACCATCCTCGGCGCGGTGCGCCCGCACCGGGGCGCCGTCACCTTCAAGGGGCAGCGCCTGGACGGGCTCCCCACCGACCGCATTGTGCGCCTGGGGATCGCCCAGTCGCCCGAGGGCCGACGGATCTTCCCCCGCATGAGCGTGCTCGAGAACCTCGAGATGGGCGCCTTCGTCCGGGCCGACCGCGACGCGATCGCGCCCGACCTGGAGCGCGTGTTCACGCTCTTTCCGCGGCTGCGTGAGCGCACCGCCCAGAAGGGCGGCACGCTGTCCGGCGGCGAGCAGCAGATGCTCGCCATCGCGCGCGCGCTGATGGCGCGGCCGACCCTGCTCCTCCTCGACGAGCCATCGATGGGCCTCTCGCCCATCCTCGTCGACGCGATCTTCAGAATAGTCGAGGACATCAATCGCCAGGGCACCACCATCCTGCTCGTGGAGCAGAACGCCCGCATGGCCCTGCGCGTCGCGCATCGGGGCTACGTCATCCAGACCGGACGCATCGTGCTCGAGGACGCGGCGGCCGAGCTGCTGCGCTCGGACCTCGTCCGGAAGACCTATCTCGGCGAGAAATAGCCGGCAAGGAGGCCCCCAATGTCACGAACTCTCATCGGATGCGCCGTGATCGCCTTGCTCCTCGTGGTGAGCGCCCCGCCGCCGGCGGCGCAGGAGCCCACCGGCGAGGTGACGGTGGCCTTCCACGTCACCATCGCCCCCACCTGGCTCGACCCATCCACCGCGCCGCCGCAGATCACGCCCTTCGGCGTGCTGTATGCGGTGCACGACGCCCTCGTGCGGCCGCTGCCGGGCGGGCAGAAGATGGGCAATAGCCTGGCCGAGTCCTGGTCGGAGAGCCCCGACGGCCTCACGTACGAGTTCAAGCTGCGCCGGGGCCTCACCTTCCACAACGGCGACCCCGTCACCGCGGAGGACGTCAAGTTCAGCTTCGAGCGCTATCAGGGGGCGGGCGCGCGTGAGTTCCGCACGCGCGTGCGCGAGGTGCAGGTCGTCGACCCGCTCACGGTGCGGTTCCACCTGAAAGACGTCTGGCCGGACTTCATGACCTTCTACGGCACCACCGCCACCGCGGCCGGGATCGTCGTGCCGAAGAAGTACATCGAGCAGGTCGGGGCCGACGCCTTCCGCCAGCGCCCCATCGGGGCGGGGCCGTACCGGTTCGTCTCCCAGCGCCCCGGCATCGACGTGATCTTCGAGGCCAATCCGAAGTACTGGCGCAAGGCGCCCAACGTCAAGAAGCTCGTGCTCAAGGGCGTGCCCGACAGCACCACGCGGCTGGCGATGCTCAAGAGCGGCGAGACGGACGTCGCCATCGCCCTGGACGGCCCCGAGGCGGAAGTCGTGAAGCGGGATCCGCGGATGATGCTGGTGGACTCGCGCCACGCCTCCATCTTCTGGATCGAGTTCGCCGACCAGTGGGACCCGAAGTCGCCCTGGCACGACAAGCGGATGCGGCAGGCGGTGAACTACGCGCTGGACCGCAAGGCCACCAACGAGGCCGCGTGCTTGGGCTTCTGTCCGCCCGCCGGCGTGATCGTCCCGCGCGTGATGGACTTCGCCCTCCAGGTGCCGCCGCACCCCTACGATCCCCAGAAGGCAAAGCAGCTCCTCGCCGAGGCCGGCTACCCCAAGGGCATCGACGCCGGCGACTTCGTGCCCTTGCCCGGCTTCCCCACCGTGGCGGACTCCGTCATGACCAACCTCAACACGGTGGGCGTGCGCGTGCGCCAGCGGCCCGTGGAGCGCGCGACCTTCTACGCCCAGTGGCAAGAGAAGAAGCTTCGCGGGCTCTTCATGACGGCGGTGGGCAACTCGGGCAACGCGGCGAGCCGCGTGGAGGCCTTCATCTCCTCGAAGGGGCCCTATGCCTACGGCGGCTACCCCGACATCGACGAGATGTTCGTCCAGCAGGGGCGCGAGCGGAACCCTGCCAAACGCGAGGCCATCCTCCACAAGATTCAGCAGCTCACCATCGACCGCGTGATGTTCGCGCCCATCATGGACCTACGCATCCTCATCGGCGTCGGTCCCCGCGTGGCCGAACACCACATACACTCGATTCCCATGTACGCGTTCCCCGCCTACGAGGACATCCGGCTGAAGAACCCATAGGCAGCATCCCCCGACCAGCCGCCGCTTCGCCTTGACCGAGGCGGGGTCGCGCCCTAGTCTGACGACATGGCGCCCGCTCGCAACGAAGACCCGGGCCCGCGCATCCTCGTCGGGACCTCCGGCTACAACTATCCGGAGTGGAAAGGCGCCTTCTACCCGGAGGGCCTCGCGACGAGCAAGATGCTCCCCTACTACGCCGAGCGGTTCCCCACCGTCGAGATCAACTACACCTTCTACCGCTTACCGAATGCCAAGACCGTCGCCGGCTGGACGGCGGCCACCCCCGACGGCTTCACCTTCGCGCTGAAGGCGTCCCAGCGGATCACGCACTTTCAGCGTCTCCGGGAGGTCGACGAGCCCCTCCGCTATTTCTGCAACACGGCGCGCCTTCTCGCCGGCAAGCTCGGCCCGCTCCTCTTCCAGCTCCCTCCGAACTTCCAGAAGGACATGCAACGCCTTGACGGCGTGCTCGACCAGCTCCCGCCCGATCTCCGCGTGGCGTTCGAGTTCCGCCATCCGAGCTGGTTCGACGAGGAGGTCTACGGGCTCCTGCGCCGCCAAAAAGTCGCGCTGTGCATCGTCGACCACGACGACGGCGCGACCCCGGCAGTGGCCACCGCCGCCTGGGGCTATTTTCGTCTCCGTGCGGTTGAGTACTCGGCGGAGGCGCTCGGGCGCTGGGCGGGAACGATCCGCGAGCTTTTCGGCGCCGGGGGCGCTTTCGTCTACTTCAAGCACGAGGACGGGGCGACCGGGCCGCCCCTGGCGCGGAAGCTCACCGAGCTGCTGGCCTAGCCGCCGGGGGGCGCCCTTATCGGCGCCCGGCCAGGCGCGCGAGCGTCTTGGCAAGATCGATGCCTGGGTGGCTGAGGATCGCCGCGAGCGGGTCGCGCGTCCGCGCGAACCGGGCGGGCGCGGTCGTGATGGTGAAGCGTGCGGGATCGAGCTTCGGGGTCACCTCGTCCCAGCGCAGCGGGCAGGACACCGGCGCCCCCGGCAGCGGACGCACGGAGTACGGCGCCACGATGGTGCGGCCGTGGCCGTTCTGGCCGAAGTCGATGTAGACCTTCCCGCCACGCGCCCGGATCGGGCGGGCGATGGTGGCGATGCCTCCCGCCGCCTCGACACCGAGCGTGGCGAGGAGCCGCGCGAAGGTGCGCGCCTCCTCGTGGGTGTAGCGGGCGCCGAGGGGCACCAGGATGTGCAGCCCGGTGGCCCCCGAGGTCTTGACGTGGCTCGGCAGGTCGAGCCGCTCGAGAATGCGCCGGAGGGTTCGGGCGACCGCCACCACGTCGGTGAACGGAGCGCCCTTCGGGTCGAGGTCGAGGACGAGCCAATCCGGCCGATCCAGGTGCGCGACTCGCGCGCCCCAGAAGTGGAGGGGGATCGTGCCGAGGTTCGCCACGTAGCGGAGCGACTCGACGTCGTCCACGACGAAGTAGTCGATGTCCCGCTCCGTGTCGTGCGAGTAGATGCGCTCGGTGCGGATCCACGCGGGGGCGAACTCGGGGGCGTCCTTCTGGAAGAAGGACTTCCCCGTGATCCCGTCAGGATAGCGCGTGAGGACCAGGGGGCGGTCGCGGAGATAGGGCAGCAGGTGCGGCGCCACCGTCTCGTAGTACGCGACGAGATCGGCCTTGGTGTAGCCCTCGCCCGGCCAGAACACCTTTTTCGGGTTGGTGACCTTCACGGTCTGACGTTCCACTGGCCCGGCAGCTTCCGCCGGGGCCGGGGCGGGCGGAAGCTCGAAGGGCCGCTCCCGCCGGCACTCCTCGGGCCGGCGGCCATCGCGGAGCTCGACGAAGATGGGGTGGCGGATGCCACCATCGGCCGTCCAGTCGGTGAAGCGCACCGCGCAGACGAGCTGGGGCTCCACCCAGTGATGCCCGCGGCCCGTCGGCGAGCCCTCCGCGAACGGCGACGTGGCGCGGGCGAGCGGCACCAGACGCTTCGCGATGGCGGCGAGCGACCGCTCGTCGAACCCCGTTCCCACCTTGGACACGTAGACGAGGCGCTCCGCCTCGTAGAGGCCGAGGTGGAGCGCACCGAAGTACCCGCGCGAGCCCTGGGGCGCGGTGTAGCCGCCGATGACGAATTCCCGGCGGCGCTGGCACTTCACCTTGAGCCAGTCGCGCGAGCGCCGGCCCGCGTAGGCGCTCGCCGCCCGCTTGGCGACGATGCCCTCGAGACCCAGCTCGCCCACCGCGTCGAAGAACGCGGCGCCGCCCCCCGCCACGTGCTCGCAGTAACGGGCCACGCCGCGAGCGGGCACGAGGAGCTCGAGACACCGCTTGCGCTCGAGGAGCGGCCGGCGCCGGAGATCGCGACCGTCGATGGCCAGGCAGTCGAAGAAGATTCCCGTGGCGGGCACCGCCGCGCGGGCGGCGTCGATGTCGTCGGCGCGCGTGAGGTGCATCCGGGCCTGGAGGCGCTGGAAGCTCGGCCGGCCGTCTTCGCCGAGCGCCACGATCTCGCCGTCGATCACGAAGCGGGATGCCGGCAGGGCCCGGAGCGCGCGCGCCACCTCCGGATAGCGCGCGGAAACCACGTCCCCCTTGCGACCGTAGAGCGTCACCGTGTCGTTGTCCCGCTCGGCGAGCACACGCACCCCGTCGTACTTGATCTCGAAGAGCCAGCCCGGTCCCGTCGGCGTGGCGTCGGTGAGCGTGGCGAGCATGAGCGGCTGCCGCCGGGCGGTGACCTGCCCGATCGGCGCATCGAGCGACGCGAGGAGGGCGTCGAGCGCGGCGCGCTTCTCGGACGTCCCGCCGATCTCCTCCACCGTGAGACCGGAAAAGATGGACTCGGGCGCGCGCTCGACCGGCTCCTCGGCGTCGGCGTAGGCATCGGGGGCCTTGAGGAGGAGCCAGTCCTTCGCCGGCGCCTGGCCCTCCGCGTGGCGTCCGCCCATCCGGGCCAGCGTCCAGCGCCCACGAAGCTTCATGCCGTGCAGCTCGAACTCGATCTTGCCCCGCGCGAGCTCGCGGAGGGGATCCTCCCCCTTGGCAAGACGGTACCAGCCGCGATCCCAGACGATCACCGAGCCGGCGCCGTAGTTGTCGCGCGGGATCACGCCTTCGAAGTCCGCGTACTCCACGGGATGATCCTCGACGTGGACGGCCAGCCGCCGCTCGCCGTGACGCACCGACGGGCCCTTGGGCACCGCCCAGCTCTTGAGGACGCCGTCCATCTCGAGCCGGAGATCGTAATGGAGGCGCCGGGCGGCATGCTTCTGGACGACGAAGAGCCGGCTCCCCGTCGCGCGCCGCCCGCCGAAGGGCTCGGGCGTCTGCGTGGGATCCCGCTTGGACCGGTACGCGTCGAGCGTCCGGGACCCCGCGCTCATACCATCCCTCGGGCACAGCGCTGCGCGCGGACCCCATCCATTGATCCCGCCGAGGAGCCGGCCAAGCTTTTGAACCCCCCCGAGCCGCGTGGTACCGTCAAAGCCAGTTCACCATACAGGAGGAGTGTCTCCATGCCGCCGCATTCCATCGGATCGGGCACCATCTCCTTCGGGCTGGTCTCCATTCCCGTGAAGCTCTACTCCGCCGCCGTCTCCCAGAACGTCGCCTTCAACATGCTCCACGCCAAGTGCGGATCCCGCATCAAGCAGCAGACATTCTGCCCCGTGGATCAGGTGGTCGTCGAGCGGAACGAGCTCGTGCGCGGCTACGAATTCGCCAAGGACCAGTACGTACGCGTGAGCGACGAGGAGCTCAAGTCGCTCGAGGGCGAGGAGTCCAAGGTGATCGACATCGCGGAGTTCGTGCCCCTGACGCAGGTGGATCCGATCTACTTCGAGAAGACGTACTACCTCGGACCCGACAAGGGCGGGGACAAGGCCTACCGGCTCCTCGCCGAGACCATGTCCAAGGCCAACCGCGTCGCGGTGGCCCGGTTCATCATGCGCGGAAAGGAGAGCCTCGTCCTCGTCCGCCCCGCGCAGGACGGCCTCATGCTGCACACCATGTATTTCGCCGACGAGGTGCGCGACTTCGGCGAGATCGACAAGGGAAAGTCCGCCAAGGTCCAGGAGCGCGAAGGGGAGCTCGCCCGGAAGCTGGTCGACGAGCTCTCCACCGAGGAGTTCAAGCCCGACCAGTACCGCGACGAGTACCGCGAGCGCGTCCTCGAGATGGTGAACCAGAAGGTCGAGGGCAAGGAGATCACGACGGTGGCCGCCGAGGCGCCGCGCAGCCAGGTCATCGACCTCATGGAGGCTCTCAAGGAGAGCCTCGCCAAGCGCGCCGCCGGCGCCCCGCCGCGGAAGCCCCCCGTCAAGGTCGCCGAGAAGGCCGCCCGTCCCGCTCCCGCGGCGGCGACCCCGGCACGGAAGGTCCAGGGCGGGAAGAAGTAGCCCTCCTCAAAAACCGCTCCGGCGGAGGCGAATCGTCGTCTAGCTCGCGGGAGTTTCCACGACGCTCGTGCCGGGCTCACCGTCACGTCGCACAGCCGAATTTCCCCATTGTGGAATGACGGAGCCGATCCCACGCCTGCGCGCCGCGCCGGGGCGCACGTGCGCCTGCTAAGGGGGCCGTGGTAGCCTCCCGGCTGTGGTGATCGAGTGATGGACCGCCGCGCGTTCCTTGCTGGTGCCGCCGCGCTGTTTACCGCGCTGCTCGCCACGCTGCGCGCCGGCCAGGCGCAGCAAGCGGGGAAGGTGTACCGGATCGGCTATCTGTCCTCCGGCACCTCGCTGGCCGGTGCTGGGACAACCAAGGCGTTCACCGATGGACTTCGGGATCACGGATGGATCGAAGGAACGAATATCACGGTCGAGTACCGATGGGGGGGCATGGGGAAGGCGCTTGACGCCCACGCGGCCGAACTGGCGCGCTTGCCTCTGGACGTCGTAGTAGCTGTGAACACGCCCGCGGCCCTTGCGATGAAGCGGACGCGGACGACACTCCCAGTCGTCTTCGCCACGGTGAGTGAGCCGGTCGTGACCGGGCTGGTGGGTAGTCTGGCGCGGCCGGGCACCAACTTCACCGGGCTCACCACGATCAATCGGGAACTCATGGCCAAGCGTTTGGAGGTGCTCAAGCAGGCGATCCCCAATCTTGTCCGAGTAGGCTACTTGGCCAATCCCGGCTATGCGGTCCACCAAGCTCAACTCCCCGAGATGAATGCCGCCGCCCGCAGCTTAGGACTCACACTTCATCTCGCCGAAGTGCGCACTCCTTCCGAACTCGAGGGGGCGTTCGCACGCATGGCGGCAGCTCGGGTCGGTGCATTCATCGTGCAGCAGGATGAACTCTTCAGAGATCACCGGGTTGCCATCGCGGCCCTCGAGCGACAGCGACGCTTGCCTGGGATGTACGTGTTCAGCGTCTTCCCGCATTCTGGTGGGCTCATGTCTTACGGAGCCAACGCCGAAGACCTTTACCGGCGAGCAGCCGGCTACGTGGATAGAATCCTCAAGGGCGCCAAGCCGTCCGAGCTGCCGGTCGAGCGGCCGACGAAGTTCGAGTTGGTGATCAACCTGAAGACCGCCAAAGCCCTCGGCCTGACGATCCCGCGGTCGTTGCTCTTGCAGGCGGACCAGGTAATCGAGTGACTGAGGAACATCCGGATGCAGATCAACCGCCTCCTAGTGATGCTCAATGGGCCGCACAAATGTTCGCTGCGCTCGGCTACAACGCCCTCCCACCCATCCCCGCCGACAGGGAGGCGGCCTTTCAGGCGCTTCACCGGTGGCTCGACTCCTGGCGAGGGATCGGCGATCTCGAGCGCGGGATGCACCGGCAGGGCTTCGCTCTTCACCTCGTGCGGGAAGCCGACGAGGGCTGGCGGGCGACCTTCTTCGGAAGCGGGAAAGTGCACTCCCTGCCCGCGGCCACCGGGACGGCCCGGGAGAAGACGCCCTGGCTCGCTGTCCAGCGTGCCGCGGCACGGACGCTCGACAACAAGGAGCGCGCCGAGCTGGAACGCGACAAATGGCCGATGGGGGCGCGGCCCCCGGCGCCGGCCGCGCCATCACGAGATAGCACCCACTCGGAGGACCTGCGCATGAGCGTCGGACGGGCGACCAAGATCGCGGCGGGCATCCTGTTCATCCTGGCAGTGGTCGGCGTCCCGACCCCGGTGTCGCTGGTCCCGCTCGGCCTCGCGGTCTGGGTTCTCGGCGAGGCCGCGTGAAGGCGGAAATGATCTCTGACGGGCCGTACGAGTGGTGACCCCGGCGGGATTCGCAGGCGTCAGCACAGTCGAGCTGCGGGGCATAATTCGCGTCGCGTAGCGAATCTTCGACCTTGCACTGCTTCTCGAGCACCCCCCGCTAATAGGGGCAGTGATTGAGTTACCGGCAGAGGCAAACGGTTCGGATCTAGCGGGCCCTAAGTTGAGATCCGTCGAGGGACCAGGAGATCCGGGCCCTGCTCGAGGCGGCCCTGGAGAAGCTGCAGGAGAGCGTGCCATGAATCAGCGAATGGCTCCTGTGGAAACGTAAGGAGATCCCGATGCGGCGGGGTGCAAAGCCTACAAAAGCGAAGGGTGAAAGCAAGCATCCGCTCGTCCGCAAGTCGGGGAAGGGGGAAGGCTCGAGGGTGGGCGACCTCGAGAAGCGCCTGGCGGAGGCGTTGAAGCACGAGGCAGAAGCCCTGGAGCAGCAGACGGCGACGAGCGAGATCCTCCGTGTCATCTCGAGCTCGCCGACCGACGTCCAGCCGGTGTTCGACACCGTCGTCCAGAGCGGCCTGCGGCTACTCGGAGGTTACTCGGCCACGATGATGCTGCTGCGCGACGACGATCGCCTCGACCTGGTTGCCTACACCTCGACCAGCGCCGAGGCCGACGCGTCACTCGTCCATGCGTTTCCGATGCCGCTTCGCCGCCTTCCACCCGGCGAGCGTGCCGTACATGAGCGGCGCCCCCACGCGGTCGAAGACGTCGAGAGCGCCCCGGACGTCACCGACGTGATGCGCGAGACCGGCCGGGCACGCGGATGGCGCAGCAACCTCTTCGTTCCGATGATCCGCGAGGACGTTGCGGTCGGCCTCATCTCGATCACGCGACGGGAGCCAGGGCCGTTCGCCGCCGACCAGATCGCTCTGCTCGAGATATTCGCGGCGCAGGCCGTCATTGCCATCGAGAACGTGCGCCTGTTCAAGGACCTGCAGGCCCGCAATCGCGAGCTGACCGAGG
This sequence comes from Candidatus Methylomirabilota bacterium, assembly GCA_046728035.1. GTDB lineage: Bacteria > Methylomirabilota > Methylomirabilia > Rokubacteriales > CSP1-6 > DASRWT01. The sequence goes on from JBKPDT010000206.1 coordinate 11,696, forward strand.
CCGTGGAGCAGCAGACGGCGACCGCCGAGATCTTGAACGTCATCTCCCGGTCACCGACAAACGTCCAGCCGGTCTTCGAAGCCATCCTGGAATCGGCCGTGCGCCTGTGCGAGACCGCCTTTGGCGCCATCTTCCGCTTCGACGGCGAGCGGCTCCACCTCGTCGGCCATCATGGCATTCCGCCCGAGGGGGTGGAGGCGTACCGTCAAGCGTACCCGATGGCGCCCAGGCCTGAGATGCACATCAGCCGCGCAATTCGGGAGCGCCGGGTGGTCTACGTGCCCGACATTCTCGCGGAGCCTCAAATCACCTATACCGGCTCCGCCCAGCAGGCCATCGGCTATCGGAGCCTGCTCATGGTCCCCATGCTTCGCGACGGTCAGCCTGTCGGCGTAGTCGGCGTCGGGGATCGCGAGCCCGGCGGCCTCTCCGACAAGCACGTGGCCCTAGTACGAACATTCGCCGACCAAGCGGTGATTGCCATTGAAAACGTTCGGCTCTTCAATGAGCTGGAGTCGGCGAACCGCGAGCTGGAGGCCGCCAGCCGTCACAAGTCTGAATTCCTTGCGAACATGTCCCATGAACTGCGCACGCCGCTCAACGCCGTCATCGGCTTCTCCGAGGTGCTGCTCCAGCGGATCTTCGGCGAGCTCAGCGCCAAGCAGGACGAGTACCTCCAGGACATCTACGCCTCCGGCCAGCACCTCCTGTCCCTCATCAACGACATCCTCGATCTGTCCAAGATCGAAGCCGGGCGGATGGAGCTCGAGCTGGCGGACTTCGACCTGCCCACCGCGATCGAGAACGCACTGATCCTCGTCCGAGAACGGGCCGGCCGCCGGGGCATTGCCCTGCACCAGGCGGTGGATCTGCGTCTGGGCCCGATCCGAGGCGATGAGCGGAAGATCAAGCAGGTGCTGCTGAACATTCTGTCGAACGCGTTGAAGTTCACCCCGGAAGGCGGCCGCATCGACGTCCGCGCAGGGCTCGCCGACGGGATGGCGGAGATCTCGGTCGCGGACACGGCGTCGGCATCGCGGCGGAGGACCAAGAGGCAGTGTTCGAGGAGTTCCGGCAGGTCGGGACGGCGGCGAAGAAGGTTGAAGGCACCGGGCTCGGCCTGGCCCTGTCACGGAAGTTCATCGAGTTGCATGGCGGGAGAATCTGGGTCCAGAGCCAGGAAGGGATCGGCTCGACGTTCACGTTCACAATCCCGGTGCGCCGTCGTGAGTGAGGACGTCAAGGCCGGCAAGGCGCGCTCGGCCTCGCGATGGTAATCACTACTTCACGCTCACGGGCATTACGATCGACAGCATCACGCGCAAGGGCGAGTTGAAAGTATCAACCCGACCGGTGGCACAGAGCAAACGTTGACTCTTACTGGCGCGCAGCCGGGCGGGTTCATGGACTTCGAGCACGGCTCGGGGAAAAGGTCACATTCTTGCGGTCGTCGCCGAGTCTGCCGATGTGCCGAGCCCGAGTACGCTCACGATCCTCCTCTTGGGTGCTGGCGGGATCCTCTTCTTCCGACGCTCGAATTTCAAACTCGTGACGTGCCGTCCGCGGCGAGGGAGGTTCTTATGGCTCAAGTTCCTCTTCCCCAGAGGTTTGCTGCTGAGTTCTTGGGTACGGCCTGGCTGGTGCTCGGCGGCTGCGGGAGCGCGGTGCTCGCCGCTGCCTTCCCGAGCGTGGGCATCGGCCTGCTCGGTGTATCGTTCGCGTTCGGCCTCACCGTGTTGACGATGGCGTACGCGATCGGGCACATCTCAGGGTGTCATTTGAACCCGGCCGTGTCGCTCGGTCTCTGGGCGGGAAGGCGGTTCCCGGCCAAGGAGCTCTTCCCGTACATCATCGCGCAGGTGTTGGGCGGCGCGGCTGGCGCGGGCGCGCTGTATATGATCGCGAGCGGAAAGCCCGGGTTCAGCCTCACCGGCGGCTTCGCCTCGAACGGTTACGGTGCGCACTCGCCAGGCGGCTACTCGTTCGCGGCCGCGTTCGTGTGTGAACTGGTGATGACCTTCTTCTTCCTGCTCATCATCCTCGGCGCAACGCACGGACAAGCACCGCAGCACTTTGCGCCCATCGCGATTGGCCTGGCCCTAACGCTCATCCACCTGATCAGCATCCCTGTCACCAACACGTCAGTGAATCCGGCGCGGAGCACCGGGCCTGCGCTCTTTGTTGGCGGATGGGCGATGGGCCAGCTCTGGCTCTTCTGGGTGGCGCCCATCATCGGCGCGATCGTCGGCGGGATCGCCTACCCGTTGATCGTCGGCCCCGACGTGGCGGCGGATGCTCCCGTCACCGGTCAACGTTCCCCGGCAACCACGTGACCGGCGCGCTCGCGTGGCGCGGTCAGGCGACGAGCACACGGTGTGCTACGCGACGACCACCTTTTTTACCTCAAACTCCCACGCCGCATAGCACCGCACATGGACGTGGAACCTGTCCAATCCTGGCGAGGCGTCATCATGGGCGAACTCGAGCTCCAGTTCGAGCTCGTCCTTCGCGACGGGAAGCTCGCACACGGGGCAGACAGCCCCGACCCCAGGACCGCCCCACATCCGATCAGGTGCGCGCGGGGGCAACTTCCCATTCTGGACAGCGTCTCGTGCTTTGTCGCGCAGCAACGCTTCGTCAGTCATACGGAGAGGAAGTAGGCAGTGACGGTCATAGCGGCGATCGCGAGCAAGCGAATGATCGTCTGTCCAACGCGAATCATGAGTGCTCCTAGTGACGACCATACTCCCGCATCTTCGCTCCGAGCGCCAGAGCCATGTAGGAAAGTTCGCAGGGTTCTTCAAATCCGGCATTGCAGAACATTTGGCGCGTGTGCGCTACTTCTCGCGGCCCGCTTCAACTCCCGCTCGATTGCGGGCAGAGCCTCCGGCGCGTGGACAAGGGCGATTGCAGGCAGGGCGAGACCGTCGGTCAGAAAAGCCACTGACGCGGTAATCCGCTCTTATGCGTCTTACCCCCGTCAGCTCGATCTGCCATGGGCGCGGGACGCGTTCAGCGTCACGGCCGCGCGAATAAGAGCCTTCAATGCCGCCTCGTCAATCTTCTCGCCCTCGTGGAAGTCGATGGCACGCCTGGTGTTGCCATCGAGGCTGGAGTTGAAGAGGCCTGATGGGTCTTCCAGTGCGGCCCCCTTGGAAAAGGTCATCTTCACGACGTTCGTGTACGTCTCGCCGGTGCAGATCAATCCGTCGTGAGACCACACCGGAACCCCTCTCCACTTCCACTCCTCGACCACCTCGGGGTCGGCTTGCTTGATCAATGCCCGGAGCTGGGAGAGCATCTTGCCCCGCCAGTCGCCCAGCTCCTTGATCCTCTCGTCTATCATCCGAGATGGAGACTTTCCTTTCTGAGACCCGCTCTTCTTCATGATGTTTCTTTCTTTCCGTTCCTTTTGTTTCTTGCGGCTCACTTTAGGAATCACAGGCTCGGACAAATGGGGATCACGGCTCGATGACAGCCACGGCGTCGACTACCGCTTCAAGGGGCGAGGCTCGTACGCCGCGCTGCTCCCCGCGGCGCTCGCCTCCACACCTGAAGTGGTGACCCCGGCGGGATTCGCAGGGATTAGCACAGTGGACTACGTGGAGTTGTTCGCGTTGCGTGAGAGCGCGAGCTGCGCACCTACCTCGCGGACTGCCGGAAGAGGACCACGGCTGATCCTGGCCACACCAGTTGCTAAATTCAGGAGCCGACGGCACAGCTGTGGCATGGGGTCGTCCTCCTTGCTCGATCCTTGACCGGACGAGGGCCAGCAGGCAGGATCGAATCGCCATCATGATCATCGGCGTTCCCCGCGAGATCAAGCCCGGTGAGCAGCGCGTGGCCCTCACCCCGGCCGGCGCCCGCGCGCTGGCCGAGGCGGGACACCAGGTGCTGGTCGAGGCGGGCGCCGGCACGGGCAGCGCGATCCGCGACGAGGAGTACACGCGGGAAGGGGCGACGCTGGTGACGGTCGAGGAGGCGTGGGCGCGGGCGGAGATGATCCTCAAGGTGAAGGAGCCGCTCCCCGAAGAGTACCCGCGGATGCGCGCCGGGCAGATCCTGTTCACTTATCTGCACCTCGCCGCTGTGCCCGAGCTGGCCCGCGCCCTCCAGCGGGTCGACGGCGTGGCCATCGCCTACGAGACGGTGCAGCGGGCCGACGGAAGCCTCCCGCTGCTCGCTCCGATGAGCGAGGTGGCCGGCCGTCTCTCGGTGCAGGAAGGCGCCTCCTACCTGACCAAGGCGCGCGGCGGGCGCGGGATCCTGCTGGCCGGCGTCCCCGGCGTACCCCCCGGCAACATCATGGTGCTGGGCGCGGGCGTCGTGGGGGTGAACGCGGCACGCCTGGCCCTGGGCCTGGGGGCCGACGTCTCCATCCTCGACGTCAACCTCGACCGGCTGCGCGCGGTGGACGACCTCTTCCACGGCCGGGTGATCACCCTCATGTCCAACAGCTTCAACATCGGCCACGTCCTGCGCCGGGCCGATCTCCTGATCGGCGCGGTGCTCATCACCGGCGCCCGCGCCCCGGTCCTGGTCACCAAGGAGATGGTGGCCTCGATGAAGGAAGGCTCGGTGATCGTCGACGTGGCGGTGGACCAGGGCGGCAGCGTGGCCACCATCCGGCCCACGACGCTGCTCGATCCCACCTACGTCGTCTCGGGGGTGGTGCACTACGGCGTGGCCAACATGCCGGCCCTGGTGCCGCGCACTTCCACGTTCGCCCTCGCCAACGCCACCCTGCCCTACGTGCTCGAGCTGGCCGAGGCGGGCCTGGTACCCGCGGTGCGCCAGAACCCGGCGCTCGCCAAGGGTGTCAACGTCTGGCGCGGGCGCATCACGCACGCCGCGGTGGCGGAGGCGGTCGGCGAGACCGCCACCAAGCTGGAGAGCCTGCTCCGCTAGGCGGCGCCTTCCACCATCACCACGTTGGTCCGGCCCGCTTTCATGCGGAGCGCCTTCGGGCCGCGGTACTCCTCGCAGTCGTACCAGCGGCGCGCGTCGGCCATGCTGGGAAACTCGAGAATGACGAGCCGGCTCGGCTTCCACTCGCCCTCGAGGGTCTGGTGGGCGCCGCCGCGCACGAGGTAGCGGCCCCCGTA
>JBKPDT010000207.1:0-12284 GCA_046728035.1 Candidatus Methylomirabilota bacterium
TTCGCTGCGTCTTCGATTGGTGGAGGGTAAGGGAGTCGAACCCTCGACCTCGGCGTTGCGAACGCCGCGCTCTCCCAACTGAGCTAACCCCCCGTGACAACCACCGTATTCTACTCGGGGAGACGCCACGCGACAAGCGCCCCACGCTCCCGCTCAGCTCTTGGCGCCCCCCTGTCCGTCACCCGGCGTGCCGAGCACGGTCCGCAGCGAGCTGAGAAGATCCACCGGTACCGGGAAGAACGTGGTGGTGTTCCGCTCCGACGCGATCTCGCGCATGGTCTGCAGATACCGGAGCTGGATGGCGATGGGGAAGCGCGAGAGCACGTCGGCCGCGTCGGAGAGTTTGGCGGCGGCCTGGAACTCGCCGTCGGCATTGATGACCTTGGCTCGGCGCTCGCGCTCGGCCTCCGCTTGCTTGGACATGGCGCGCTGCATGTCCTGGGGCAGGTCGACGTTCTTGACCTCCACCGCGGCGACCTTGATCCCCCACGGGTTCGTGTGCTCGTCGATGATCCGCGTCAGCTCCTGGTTGATCTTGTCCCGTGCGGAGAGCAGGTCGTCCAGCTCCTGCTGCCCGAGGACGCTGCGGAGCGTGGTCTGGGCGATCTGGGAGGTCGCGTAGAGGTAGTCCTCCACGCTGATCACTGCCTTGGCGGCGTCGAGCACCCGGAAGAAGATCACTGCGTTCACCTTCACGGAGACGTTGTCGCGGGTGATCACATCCTGGGGCGGGACGTCCATGGTGATGGTCCGGAGGCTCACCTTCACCATCTTGTCCACGAACGGGATCAGGAGCAGCAGCCCCGGCCCGGAGCCGTCGCCGCCCGGGTTGAGCACGGCATTGGCTCGCCGGCCGAAGCGGAAGATCACCGCCCGCTCGTACTCGCGGAGGATCTTCACGGAGGAGGCGATCACGAAGACCCCGACGACCAGCACCAGGAGGAGTCCGATGCTCATCTCGAATCCACCCATGGAATTCTCCTCGGCGCTCAGCGCCGGTTGGGGGCCTTGGCCACGGTGAGGGTCAGCCCGTCCACCCCCACGATTGTCACCGGCTCGCCGGCGGCGACGGGGCCGTCCTGTGCCACCGCCCGCCAAAGCTCCCCCTGCACGGCCACCTGACCCTCGGGGGCCAGCGGTGTCCGGGCCACCGCCGTCTGTCCGACCATTCCCGGGGCTCCCGTGGTCGGCGTGCGGTAGAGCGCACGCACGCCGTAGGAGAGCGCGAAGACCACCAGCCCGGCGGTGCTGCCCACCGCGGGCACGATCACCCACCAGGAGATGCGCAGCGCACTGCCCGCCTCGGGCGCGTCGTAGAGCATCATCGAGCCCAGCAGCATGGCGACCACGCCGCCGATGGTGAGGATGCCGTGGCTCACCACCTTGATCTCGGCGATGAGGAGGATCACCCCGAAGAGGATGAGGAGCAGCCCCGCCCAGTTGATGGGCAGGCTCTGGAAAGCGAAGAACGCGAGGATGAGGCTGATCCCGCCGAGGACACCGGGCAGGATCGCGCCCGGATTGGACAGCTCGAAGAAGATCCCGAGCATGCCGATCATCATGAGGATGTAGGCGACGTTGGGATCGGTGATGAGGGCGAGGAAGCGGTCCCGGAAGCGGATCTCGATCTTCTTGACGTGGGCATCCTTCGTCTGGAGGGTCACGGTGCCCTTGGCCGTCTTCACCGTGCGCCCGTCCACCTTGACGAGGAGGTCCGGGATGTTGTCGGCGATGAGATCCACGATCTTGAGCTTCACCGCCTCGCGCTCGGTGGCGGACACCGACGACCGGACCGCCTTCTCCGCCCACTCCGCGTTGCGTCCCCGCTCAGCGGCGATGGTCCGCGCGAAGGCGGCGGCGTCGTTCTCGATCTTCTTGACCATCTCCTTGTCGGGTGTACCCCCGCCCACCGACACCGGGTGCGCGGCCCCGATGTTGGTGGCGGGAGCCATCGCGGCGACGTGCGCGGCCATGGTGATGAAGACGCCGGCGGAGGCGGCACGGGCGCCCGTCGGCGCCACGTAGACGATGACGGGCACCTCGGAGTTGAGGATGGTCTGGACGATGGAGCGCATCGAGCGCTCCAGGCCACCGGGAGTGTCGAGCTGGAGGATGAGCGCCTGGGCGCGCTCGCTCTGCGCCCGTTCCACCGCGGTGGTGATGAGGCGCACGGTCACCGGCGTGATCGCCCCCTCCACCTCCATCACCGCGACCGGCGCGGGGGCGGCATGCGCCCAGCCAGCCGCGAAGAGGGCGACGGAGGCGAGCAGGAGGGCGAGCAGCGCGGCGAGCGGAGCCGGTTTCATGGCTGACTCCACGGTGTCATGATAGCACGCGGAACGCGCGCCCTCGGCGGGATGCGCGCTACGCGCGCAGCGCGATCACCGAGAGCAGCTCGAAGAGGAGGTTGGCGGCGAGGAGCCCGGTGATGGCCCCCGGTCCGTCGTACGGCGGCGAGACCTCCACCACGTCGGCGCCGCGGAGATCGAGCGGCCGGAGCGCGCGGACGAGAGAGAGCGCCTCGTAGGACGTTAGCCCGCCGACCTCCGGCGTGCCGGTCCCCGGCGCATAAGCCGGATCCACCGCATCGATGTCGAAGGAACAGTAGACGGGTCCCCCCGCGAGGCGCGCCAGGCGGCCGGCCACCCAGTCCACTCCCTGCGCCTTGATCTCCTCGATGCGAAGCACCTCGAAGCCGTGGGCGGCCTGGAGGGCGAAGTCGTCGCGGCCGTACAGCGGCCCGCGGATGCCCACCTGGATCGAGCGCGCTCCGTCGATCAGGCCCTCCTCCACGGCCCGACGGAAGGTACTGCCGTGGTAGTAGGGCAGGCCGAAGTAGCGGTCCCACGTGTCAGGATGCGCGTCGAAGTGCACGAGCCCCAGGCGGCCATGCCGGCGCGCGAGGACCCGGAGGATGGCGAGCGTGATGGTGTGATCTCCCCCCGCGCAGAGGGGGGCCGCGCCGCCCTCCACCGCGACACCGAGCGTCTGCTCGATGGCGGCGAAGGTTCCCTCGATGGAGATGGGCACGATGTCGACGTCACCGCAGTCGGCCACCCGCAGCCGCTCGAAGGGCTGGACGTCCAGCGTGGAGTTCCATGGTCGGAGAAGGGACGAGTGCTCCCGAATATGACGCGGGCCGAACCGTGCCCCCGGGCGGTAGGAGCAGCCGCCGTCGAAGGGGATCCCGTACAGGGCCACGTCGAGGCCCGCGGGAGACGACAGGTGCGGTAGGCGCATGAAGGTGGCGGGCTGGCCGAAGCGGGGCGAGGTAAACGCGTCGGTGGGCCGGGGATGTTCCATCACGGGCGCCCGCCCGCCGCCATGCGGCGCGCCGCCGTCTCCACCCCCGCCTTAGAGCTGATCGCGCAGGCCCGCCACCGCCTCGGCGAGGCGCTCGATGTCGGCGGCGGTGTTGTACACGGAAAAGCTTGCGCGGAGCGTGCCCACGATGCCGAGCGCGCGCATGAGGGGCTGGGCGCAGTGATGCCCCGCCCGCACCGCGACGCCCGACTGGTCGAGCAGCGCGGCGCCGTCGTGAGGGTGAAGGCCAGCCACGTCGAACGCCACCACCGCTCCCTTGATCTCGGGATTGCGGGGCCCGTACACCGTCACGCCGGGGAGCCCCGACAGGGCGTCCAGGCACCGCCGCGTGAGGTCACGCTCGTACGCGCTCACCCGATCCATGCCGAGCTTGTCGAGATATTCGACGGCGGCATGCAGGCCAACCGCCTCCGCGATCGGCGGGGTACCGGGCTCGAAGCGCCAGGGCAGATCGTTCCACTGGGCGTGGTCGATCCACACCTCCTTGATCATCTCGCTGCCGCCGACCCCGGGCTCGAGACGCTCGAGCGTCTCGCGGCGGCCGTAAAGGACGCCGATGCCGGTCGGGCCGAGCATCTTGTGCCCCGAGAAGACGTAGAAGTCGCAGCCGAGCGAGGCGAGATCGAGGCGGAGATGGGGGGCAGCCTGAGCGCCATCGAGGAGGACGAGGGCGCCCGCGGCCTTGGCGTGGCGCACGATCTCCGCCACCGGGTTGATGGTCCCCAAGACGTTGGAGACATGGGCCACCGCCACCATGCGCGTGCGCGGGCCGAGCAGGCGCGCGTAGGCATCCATGTCCAGGTACGCGCCGTCCTGGAGGGGAATCGCCCGCAGCGTGGCGCCGCGCTCACGGCAGGCGAGCTGCCACGGGATGAGGTTCGAGTGATGCTCCATCTCGCTGACGATCACCTCGTCGCCCGGCCGGAGGGTCCGGCCCACTGTCGCGGCGACGATGTTCACGCCGTCGGTGGTGCCGCGGGTGAGCACGATCTCCTCGCGGTGCCGCGCGGCCACGAAGCCCCGCACCGCGTCCCGCGCCGCCTCGTACTGCTCGGTGGCCTCCTCCCCGAGGGTGTGGATGGAGCGGTGCACGTTGGCGTTGCTCCGCTCGTAGAAGCGCTGCATCGCCTCCAGCACCTGGCGGGGCTTCTGGCTGGAGGCCGCGGAATCCAGATAGACGAGGGGCCGTCCGTTCACGGGCCGGGCCAGGATGGGGAAGTCCGAGCGGCACGCCTCACCGAGCGTCATCGCGCGACCTCCTTCCCGGCGAGCGCGCCGTGGAGTACGGTGAGCGGGAGCGTGACGCACTTGACGCGCGTCGGCCGGATATCGGCCTCGAGCCGCTCGAGGATGTCGCCCGCGCCGAGCCGCCTCAGCTCCTCCGCCGTCCGCCCCAGCCCCATCTCGATGAGCAGATCGGCCGAGGCCCCGCAGATCGCGCAGCAATCGCCATGGTGCCGCGCCTCGGCGAGCCGGCCCGCCTCCATCCGGCACTCGATCGCGATGCGGTCGCCGCAGAGGGGATTGACGTCCTCGAACGCGGCGTTCGCGGTCGCGAGCCGACCGCGGAAGCGGGGGTTCCGGAACCGCTGGCGGATCACGTCGCTATACTGGACCGCGCTCACTCGCCGAGCTCTCCGCGCGCCGCGTTCTTCCGGTAGGGCGGGAAGCGCCAGGCGCTCTCCGCCGACATGAGCCCGCCCTGCCCCAACCCGGCCAGCTCGGCATTGTCGATCCGCTCGCCGGCGAGGAGGCGCGGCAGCACCAGGTCGAAGGTGGTGGCCTGCGAGAACATCCCGCAGGTGGGCATGCCGAGCACCGGGCGTTCGCCGATGCGGGCGAGGAACAGGAGGCTTCCCGGATGGGCAGGGACCCCGTGGCGCTCCATGCGGCCCCCCGCCCGCTCGATGCCGAGGAACACGGGGTCGAGCGGGTCGAGCGCGCTCGCGCCCGCCACGATCACCAACTCGGCGCCGGCGCCGATCACCGCCTCGATGTCCGCCGCCACCGACGCGGCGTCCCCGCCGGAGTAACGCACGGGCACCAGCCGCGATCCGAACCAGTCGACCTTCTCCTGGAGGGCGGCCTCGAAGCGCTCGCGCTGGCGGGGCTCGAGGCTCTCGCGCGTCACCGCGCCGATGACCCGGTGGACGAAGCCCTGGACGGTGACGAGTCCGCCCGCGGCCCAGGCCGCGCTCTCGACATGCTTCACGATGGACTCGGCGATGGCGAGCGGCGTGATCTTGGCCTTGGCCACGATCTCGCCCTCCTCCACCGGCTGGAGCTCCCAGAGCGTGAACACCGCGATGCCCGCCTGGCCATTCACCTCTCGCAGCGCGCCGTCGCGAACGCGGACCAGCCCTCGCCGCGTCGCCGCCAGCGTCCACTGCCCGCCGGCATAGCCCTTGACCTCCACGCCCGCCCCCGCCGCCGCCTGGGCGAGGCGCGACCCCGCCGGCTCCTCGTGGATGTCGCCCGGCTCCAGCTCGAGCACGTGCAGCTCGCTCCACGTCGCCTCGACCACGAGAGCGGCGCTGGGCGCGTCGAGCTGCTGGCCTTTGCGCGCGACGATCTTTCCCCCCACCCCGCGCACGTCGTGGGCGGCGATGCGCCCGACGAGCTGCGCGGGCGTGAGGCCGTCACGCTGGAGGGCGAGCGCCTTCACTTGAGGCCCCGCCGGACCTTCTCGGCGATGGGCATGCCGGTGGCCTTGCGCTGGACGGCGAGTACCTCCGCGAGTATGGCCAGGGCGATCTCCGGAGCCGACTGCGCGCCGATGTCGAGCCCGATGGGTACGCGCACGCGCTCGAGCGTCTCCTCGGCCACGCCGTCCTCGCGCAGCAGGTTCAGGATGGCCGCGCCCCGTCGGCTGGAACCGAGCAGGCCGACATAGCCGACCGGCGTGGCCAGCGCGTGCTTGAGCACGGGCACGTCGTATTTGTAGTCGTGCGCGACGAGGACGAGCGCGGTGCTGGGCAGCATGGGGATCTCGCGCACGAGCTCGGACGGGATGCCGACGCGGAGGTCGTCCACGTCGGGGAACCGCTCGTGGGTGGCGAAGCGCGGGCGGCCGTCCACGACCACGGTCCGGAAGCCCAGCGTCCGGGCGAGCGTGACCAGCGGCATCGCCACGTGGCTCGCGCCGACCACGGCGAGGATGGACGGCGGCGCCAGCACCTCCACGAAGGCGCGCACGTCCTCGACGAGGAGCGTCCTCGACTTGCCCACCTGGAGCGCCCCCCGCGCGTCCTCGGTGAGGCGCCGGTCGAGCCCGGGGTTGCCCAGCGTCCCCTCGACGGCGCCGCTGTCGAGCACGAGCAGCTTGGCCCCGCTGCCCTCGGCGTCCAGCCGCGTCACGATGGCGGCGCGCCCGCCCTTGTCGGCGTGGGCGCGCGCCCGCTCGTAGAAGGCGACGGTGGCGTCACCGGGTCGGTCCAGCGTCACCGGCTCCATGAACACCTCGATGGTGCCGCCGCAGGTGAGACCGATCTCCCAGGCCTCCTCGTCGCCCAGGTCCAGCTCGAGCAGGCGGGGCCGGTTGAGGTCGAGCACGTCGGCGGACTCCTCGATCACCTGGGCGTCCACGCAGCCGCCGATGGTGACGGAGCCCAGGATGCGCCCGCCCGCGCCCACGAGCATCTGGGCGCCTTCCTTGCGCGGCGTGGTCCCGCGCGTGTTCACGAGGGTGGCCAGCGCCACCTTCCCCTCGGACTCACGCAGCTTGTCGAGATTGTCGAAGAACTCGGACTTGCTCATGGTCGCTCTGCCATCTGCGGGGGCCTCGAAATGGCCCCCGCACTCCCCCCGACCGCGGACATAACGTCAGCCAAGCTTCAGGTGGCTGGCGAGGTCCCGCAGGCTCGACAGATTGTGCGCCGCCGCGAAGTGATCCACCAGGGGCAAGGCTGCCGCCATCCCCCGTGTGAGGGGCTCGTAGGACGGGTTGCCCAGCAGCGGATTGAGCCAGATCACCCGCCCCGCCTTGCGCTTGAGCGTCAGCATCTCCTGGGCCAGCTCCTCCGGCTCGCCGGTGTCCCAGCCGTCGGAAAGCACGATCACGATGGTGCGCCGATCGACCAGGTGGCCCCAGTGGCTGTTGAAATCGCGAAGTGATTCGCCGATCCGCGTCCCCCCCGACCAGTCCCGCACCGCCGCGAGCTGGCGGAGCGCCTGCTTGTAGGACGTACCCTTGAGATGCTCCGTGATGCGCGTCAGTCGCGTGGCGAAGGTGAAGGTCTCCACCCGGCCGAACACGTTCTGGAGCGCGTAGAGGAACTGGAGGAGAAAGCGGCTGTACAGGTCCATCGAGCCCGAGACGTCGGCGAGGAGCACGAGGCGGATCTTCCTCCGCCGCCGCTCCCGACGCCGCAGCTCGATGATCTCGCCTTTCATCATATTGGCGCGGATGCTCCGACGGAGATCCACCACCCCACCCCGCTTGACGGGCCGCCGGCGGCGCGTCAGGCGCCGCGCGAGGCGCTTCGCGATGAGGACGGTGACCCGCGCCACCTCGTCGAGCTGGTCGGCCGGGAAGGTCGAGAAGTCCTGATCCATCAGGACCTCCTGGGCGCTCACCCCCGGCACCTCGAGAGGCTCGCCCTCATCCTCGCCCTGCTCCTCCCAGCCCTCGAGCGCCACCTGGGTCTGCTTCTTGGCCTGGCTCTCCACCGAGCCCGGAATGGTCTCGTCCGCCGGCTTGGGCGGCTCGATGGCCTGGATGAGCCCGTCCAGCCCCTGCCCTTCCTCGGCGCGGTACTTCCAGAAGGACTCGAAGCACCGGTCGAAGATCGGGATCTCCTCCCTGCGCTTTGCTAGCACGGTGCGCAGGGCGAGGTAGACCTCGACGCGGTCGAGGAGATCCACCGCCGCGAGCGCGCGGAGGGCGTCCATCACCTCCGACGTCGTGCTGGAAACCCCGGCCGCCCGCAGCAGTCGCCCGAACGCGAGGGTCTGAGTGAGGAGATCGCGCGAAGCGGTGGTCGCGGCCACCCGCCTACCCCTCGGCCGCCACGAAGCGCTTCATCCCGGATGCCGCAAGCTCCTTGCGCACCCGCTTGATATCGTCCGGATCCTTGAGGACACAGCCCAGTGTCTCCAAGACCAGCTCCTCGTCGAGGTGGTCGGCATGGAGCGACGAAAGCGCCTGTGCCCAGTCGAGGGTTTCGGCCACGCCCGGAAGCTTGGCCAGGCGCACCGTTCGGAGCGTCTCCATGAAGCGCGAGATCTCGCGGGCCAGCCGCTCGTTCACGCCGGGGACCTTCCGCGTGACGATCCGCACTTCCTTGTCAAAGCCCGGGAAGTCCACCCAGAGGTAGAGGCAGCGCCGGCGGAGGGCATCGGACAGCTCGCGGTTGCGGTTGGAGGTCAGGATCACGTAAGGGGGTAGGTCCGCCTTGATGGTTCCGATCTCCGGAATGGTCACCTGAAAATCTGAAAGGACTTCCAGAAGGAATGCTTCGAACTCCTCGTCGGCGCGGTCGATTTCGTCGATCAGGAGCACCGGCGGGGGCCCGTTCGGCGTGATGGCTTGGAGCAGCGGCCGGCGGATGAGAAAGGGCTCGGAGAAGATCTCGTGCTCCTTCTCGGGCGTCGGCGCGTCCGAGTGCTCCTGCAGCTTGATGTGGAGGATCTGCTTGGGGTAGTTCCACTCGTAAAGCGCCTGCGCGGCGTCGAGCCCCTCGTAACACTGAAGACGGATGAGCCGCGTGCCGAGCATGCGGGACATCACCTTGGCCACCTCGGTCTTGCCCACTCCGGCGTGGCCCTCGATCAGCAGGGGCTTGCGGAGCGTCATGGCCAGATACACCGACGTCGCCATGGCCGGGTCCGTGACGTACTCGGCACTCTCCATCAAGTCTTGGATTTTTTTGATGTCTTCTCTCATGGCTCCCTAGTGTACACCGGCTACCGCCGGGCCCGGAGGCTCTCGTAGTCATCCGGCGTGTCGAGGTCTCGCGGCATGGGCAGATCGAACGGCACCAGCGCCACGCGCGCGGGGTCGGCGTCGATGACGCCGCGCGCGCCCTGATCTCCCGTCAGGCGCAGCAGCTCCCCGAAGGTCGCCGGGGCGAAGAGCACGGGATTCCCCCGCCCGTCCCGATAGCGAGGCGCCACGATGGCGGCGCCGGTCGCGCGATGACATTCGAGGAGCCCGACGAGGACGGCGCGCGGGACCCCCGGCTGATCGCCAAGCGCGATGACCGCGGCCTCCGTGGTCGGCATCAGTGCTCTTACCCCGGCGACCACCGAGCCGGCCTGACCCGCCTCCGGCGCCGGGTTCACCGCGAAGCGAACGGCAAGCCCGCCAAGCGCGGACTGGAGCGCGGCGTGCTCCGGCGGAACGACGACCACGATGTCTTCGATCCCGGCGCTGACGAGCGCCTCCACCGAGTGGCGGATCACCGGCCGGCCGTCGAGGTCGAGGAGAAGCTTGGGGCGGCCCATCCGGCGCGAGAGTCCCGCCGCGAGGACTACCCCTGCGATCACGCGAACGAGCTACTTCTTCGCCGCGGCGGCCGCCTCGATCGCGCGCTTGGCGAAGACCTTGAGGAGGTGCTTCTTGTAGTCCACCGAGCCCTGGAGATCGGCCTGCACGTCCACGCCGTCCGGGGCCTTCTCCGCGGCGGCCTCGATGCTCGCGGCGTCCAGCGCCTTGCCCGCGATGGCGGCTTCCACGCCCTTGGCGCGCACCGCGTGGGTACCCGCCCCGGTGATGCCGATCGAGGCCTTGCTGCACTTGCCGCCCTCCACCGTGAGCACGGCGGCCACGCCCACCACCGCGAAACGGGAGGCGGGATGCGGGAACTTCATGTAGGCGGCAGACTGGTTCGCGGCGAGCGCGGGGACGCGCACCTCGGTGAGGATCTCGTCGCCCCCGACGGCGGTCGTCATGAGGCCCTTGAAGAAATCGTCCACCTTGATGGTCCGCTTGCCTTTGGGGCCCTCCACCACCATCTCCGCGTTGAGCGCGATGACCGTCGCGGGATAGTCGGCGGCGGGGTCGGCGTGCGCGAGACTTCCGCCGATGGTGCCCATGTTGCGCACCATGGGATCGCCGATGAGGGCCGCCGTGGCGGCCAGCACCGGGCACTTGCTCTTCACCACGGCGGACGACTCGACGGCGTAGTGCGTGGTCATGGCCCCGATGACGAGGGCCCCGCCGTCCTCCTTGATGCCGGACAGACCAGGGACCTTGCGGAGGTCGACCAGGTGGGCGGGCCGGGCGAGACGGAACTTCATCGCGGGCAGGAGGCTGTGGCCGCCCGCGAGGAGCTTGGCCTCGTCCTTGTGCTTGCCCAGGAGGTCGAGCGCCTCCTTGATCGAGGCGGGCGTGTGGTAGTCGAACTGGGCTGGGTACATGCGCGCGATCCCCCTTACTTCTTCGCCCTGGCGGCCTGGGCGGTCTTCCAGACGCGCTCGGCCGTGAGCGGCATCACTTCGATATGGTCGACTCCGAGCCCGGAGAGCGCGTCCACGACGGCATTGACCACCGCCGGCGTCGCCGCGATGGTGCCGGTCTCGCCCGCTCCCTTGATCCCGAGCGGGTTCACCGGGGTGGGCGTCTGGGTGCGGTCGGTCTCATACATGGGGAGCATGTCGGCCTTGGGCAGGGCGTAGTCCATCATGGTGCCGGTGACGAGCTGGCCGGAGCCGTCGTCGTACACCGCGCCTTCCCAGAGGGCCTGCCCTACGCCCTGGGCGATGCCGCCGTGCACCATGCCGTCCACGATCATCGGGTTGATCACGTTGCCGACATCGTCCACCGCCACATAGCGGAGGATCTTCACGTTGCCCGTGTCCGGATCGACTTCCACCACGCAGGCATGCGCCCCGAACGGGAAGCAGAAGTTGGCGGGATCGTAGAACGAGGTCTCCTCGAGCCCCGGCTCCACGCCCTCCGGATAGTTGTGCGGCACGTAGGCGGTCAGCGCGACCTGGCCGAATGGCACCGCCTTCTGGGGCGAGCCCTTCACCTGGAACTGGCCGCCGGCGTACTCGATGTCCTGCGGCGAGGCTTCCAGGAGATGGGCGGCGATCTTCTTGCCCTTCTCCTTGATCTTGTTGATCGACATCGTGATGGCGGTGCCACCCACGGAGGCCGAGCGACTGCCGTAGGTGCCCATCCCGAAGGGCACGATGCCGGTATCGCCGTGGACGATGTCCACGTGCTCCATGGGGATGCCGAACTGATCGGCCACGAGCTGCGCGAACGTCGTCTCGTGCCCCTGCCCGTGCGAGTGCGAGCCCGTGAACACGCTCACCATCCCGGTCGGGTGTACGCGCACCTTGCCGGACTCCCAGAGGCCGGCCTGGGCGCCGAGGGAGCCCACCACCTTCGAGGGGGCGATGCTGCATGCCTCGATGTAGGTGGAGAAGCCGACCCCGATCAGGCGCCCCTTGGCGCGGGCCTCCGCCTGCTCGGCCCGGAACTTCTTGTAGTCGAGCATCTGGAGCGCGCGGTCGAAGGCGGCGGCGTAGTTGCCGCTGTCGTAGGTGAGAGCGACCTTGGTCTGGAAGCCGTTGTCAAACTTCGGGATGAAGTTCTTCTTCCTGATTTCCGCCGGGTCCATCTTGAGCGCGGCCGCGGACGCATCCACCATTCGCTCGAGGAGGTAGCACGCCTCCGGCCGGCCGGCGCCCCGGTAGGCGTCCACCGGCGTCGTATTCGTGAAGACCCCCGTCACCTCGCAGTGGATGGCGCCGAACGCGTACACGCCGTTGAGCAGGGTCCCGTAGAGATAGGTCGGCACCGCCGGCGCGAAGGTCGAGAGGTAGGCGCCCAGATTCGCGGTGGTCTTCACGCGGAGGCCGAGAAGCTTGCCGTCGCGCGAGAGCGCGACCTCGGCGTCCGTCACGTGGTCGCGGCCGTGGGCGTCCGTCTGGAACGCCTCGCGACGGTCCGACGTCCAGCGGATGGGGCGCTTGATCTGTCGGGTCGCCCACGAGCAGACCGTCTCCTC
>JBKPDT010000208.1:0-5665 GCA_046728035.1 Candidatus Methylomirabilota bacterium
GTGATCCCGTGCCTGCATCCGTACATGGGCGGCGCCGGGGGACACGGGCATGGCGCCGACTACCACATCGCGGATCCGGACCTCGCCTACGTCGGCCAGGCCAAGGCGCTCGCCAGCATGGTGGTGGACATGCTCGCCGACCGCGCCGCCGGCGCGCGCGAAGTGCTGGCCAACGCCAACCGGCCGCTCACCCGCGAGGGCTATCTGGCGCTACAGCGGACGATGGCACGTCGCCAAGTCTACGAGGGCCGTTGAGATGCCCCTGGAGAAGATTCCACTCTCCGCGTTGAACGTGCGTGGGATCGGCCTCAAGCGCCCGGAGGACGTGGTGGTCTCGCGCGACGGACACGTCTGGGCCTCGGACGAGGCGAGCGCCTGCGCCGAGATCCTTCCCGGCACCCTGCGTCGGGTGGGCGAGGCGCGGGGCCGGCCCAACGGCATCAACATGGACCGCGAGGGCCGGATCGTCATCGCCAACTTCGCGCTGGACACACCCGATCCGGGCGCGCTCCAGCGACTCGACACCCGGACGGGCGCGATCGAGGTGCTGTGCGCGGAGGTCGAGGGCCGGCCGCTCAAGGCCTCTAACTATCCCCTGATCGACCGCGCTGGCAACATCTGGTGCAGCCACTCCACCTATGACCGCGCGCGCTCCGCCCAGGGCTCGGGCGACGGGTTCGTCTACCGCGTGGGCCCCGACGGCCGCGCCTGCCTCATGGCCGAGGGCTTCCACTTCACCAATGGTCTGGCCATGGATCCCGACGAGAGCCACCTCTACGTCTGCCAGACCAGGGGCTGCGACGTGGTCCGCCTGCCCATCCGCCGCGACGGCACCCTCGGCCCGCGCGAGCGCTATGGCCCTCTGCTCGGCGCGCCGGCCGTCCCCAACGCCACCCTCGAGCAGCGCGCCACCTTCGGCGCCACCGACGGCTGCGGCTTCGACCAGGAGGGCAATCTCTGGGTCACCTTGGTCATGGCCAACAAGGTCATCGCGATCACGCCCGCGGGGACCGTCGAGGTCATCATCCACGATCCGACCGGCGAGCTGATGGACTGGCCGACCAACGTCACCTTCGGGGGGCCGGACCTCCGCGACCTCTATATCGGCAGCGTGCGGAAGGACTACGTGCTCCACGCGCGGAGCCCGGTCCCGGGCGCCCCGCTCGTGCACCAGCAGTAGCGGCGCTACCGCTGCACCGCCGGCACCCACGCGGTGGTGCGGCCACCCACGCTCGCGTGGCGAATGCGCTCGCCGCGCGCGGTGCGGGCGTCGGCGTTCCTCCCCCAGCGGTGATGGAAGAGCCAGCCGCGCGGGAAGCGGTCGCTGTCCGAGCGCGCGCCCACCGCGGTCTTCATGACCGTTCGGATCTTGGTCCGCAGGCGTCGCGATTCCGCGGGCGTGAGGGTATGGGCGCGGCGGCCCGGGGCGATGCGTGCCTGGTAGAGCACCTCGTCGGCGATCCAGTTCCCCACCCCGGCGGAGAAGCTCTGGTCCAGCAGCACCGCCTTGATGGGCGCCGTCCGCTCGCGGAGCGCGGCCAAGAAGCGCGCGGGCGGCGGCAGCTCGAGGAGCGCGTCCCAGCCGAGGAGGCTGATGGGCGGCTCGCCCGCCGGATCCTGGCGCAGGCGGATCCGGCCGAGGCGACGGCCGTCGGTCATGACGAGCTCGCCACCGTCGTCGAAGCGTAGGCGCAGCTTGGTGAAGCGCGGTGGCCACTCCGCGAAGCGGTCGACGTTGCCGTAGGAGACGAGGCGGACGCCGCGCGTGGCGGTGGAGTGGAAGCCGCCCGCCATGCCGAAGTGGAAGGTGGGCCACGGGCGCCGGTCTAGGACCAGCCAGAGATGCTTGCCGCGCCGCCGGACCGCCTCCACCCGTCGGCCTTTGAGGACGCGGGAGAAGCG
This sequence comes from Candidatus Methylomirabilota bacterium, assembly GCA_046728035.1. GTDB lineage: Bacteria > Methylomirabilota > Methylomirabilia > Rokubacteriales > CSP1-6 > DASRWT01. Next base: position 1,903 of record JBKPDT010000208.1, read on the forward strand.
CGCCGGGCTCACGCCCTCGAAGACGATGGGGTCCGCCGCGCAGCGCACCTCGACGATGCGGCGCCCCGCGGCCACGCGCTGGGCGATGGCGCGCGCCGCCTCGACCTCCGGCAGCTCCGGCACTAGGGCTTGACGATTTCGAGCAGCTCGACCTCGAAAACGAGCGTGGCACCGGGCTTGATGCGCGGCGGCGCCCCCGTATCCCCGTAGGCGAGCGCGGGCGGGCAGACGAGCCGGCTCTTGCCACCCACCTTCATCTTCTGGAGGCCTTCCGTCCAGCAGGCGATCACGCGATTGAGCGGGAAGGTCGCCGGCTCCTTGCGCTCCACCGAGCTGTCGAAGACGGTGCCGTCCATCAGCGTGCCGTGATAGTGCACCTTGACGGTGTCGCTGGGCGCGGGCGAGGCGCCGCTGCCCGGCTTGAGCGTGGAGATCACGAGGCCCGACGACGTCTTGGTCGCGCCCTTCTCCCCCGCCGCCTTGGCGAGAAAGGCGTCGCCCGCCTTCTTCTCGACGTCCGCGGAGGCGCCCACGCGCGCCGTGTGGAGGGCTTGCACCTTCTGGCCGTACGTCTGGAGATCCACCTTCTGGTCGCGCTTACGCACGCCGTCGCCGATGCCGGCGAGCACGGTGGCCAGCTCGGCCTCCGTGAGGTTGAAGTTGGCGAGGCTCCGGCTCACCAGGAGACCGAGCGCGTAGAGGGTCTTGTCCTCTTCGGTCTTGAGCGAGGGATCCTGCGCGAGCGCGGGCGCGCCGCCGAGCAGGATGACGAGCGCGCCCGCGATGGCGATCCGCACGGGGCGCCCTAGACCATCCCGGGAATGAACGGATCCCGTCCCCGCTGGTAGGTCGGCTGCCGCTGAGCGGGGTTGCGGTTCACGAGCGGCCGGAAGTACATCGGATGGGTGAGGCAGCGCACCTCGTGCTCGAGGGTGGCGAGCGGCTCCTTGGTGTCGGGGTCCACGATCTCCTGGAACCGGTACTGAATGTCGCTGCTCTCCTCCGACACGAGCCCCCGCTCCTTGAGCCGGGCATGCGGACCCGAGAAGTCGGCGATGTATACCGCGATGTGGTGGCCGTCGTAGGGAAGGATCTCTCCCGCCGTCTCGCGGAAGACCAGCTCCTGCCGGAGCTGCCCGATGCGCACCCGCGCCGCCTTGCCTTCGCCATTGCCGGTCACCACGCTCGGCGCGCCCATCACCGTCTGGTAGAAGCGCGCGATCCCCGGGGCGGCGCCGGGCCGCACCGGCACCTCGACGCGCCCGATGCCGAGGGTCACGTCGCCGAACTCGGGCGCGGGGGCGTAGCAGCGGAAGCGATTGCCCCACGGACAGCTGACGAGGACGTGCTTGTCCTCGTTGGAGAATGCGAACTTGGTCCCGGCGAGCTTCTTCTTCACCTCTTCGAGGCGCTCGCGAAGCGCCCCGAGGTCCGGCACCACGAGATCCACGTAGCCCGGCAGCACATTGGGCGCGCCGGTGGGCAGGTGGAACTGCGACTGCCCGGCATTGGCCCACATGTTGTCGGTGCCGATCATGATGTAGGGATCACGCGTGAGCCCGAGCCCCGAGATGTAGAAGCTCGTCGCGGTGACCTGATCGGGCACGCGCACGTTGACGTGCTCGAGGAAGACGATGTTGCCGACGTCCTGGGCGCTCCGGTCGTAGCTGCCGCCTCGCATGGGGGCTCTCCTCTCTTACGTGAGGACCGCGATCTTCTGCCGGTCGATCAACGCGAAGTCGATGTTGGCGCCGAGGCCGGGGCCGTTCAGCGCGTGGACGAGGCCGGCGCGGTCGACCTCGATGTCGTCCACGAGCCCGTACTTCTGGGCTCCCGCGGGGAGCAGGACCTCGAAGAACTCGGTGTTGCGGATGGCCATGATCACGTGGAGGTTGGCGACGTTGTTGAGCGAGTTGCCGCCGTGATGCACCTCGAAGTTCATGTGGAACGCCTCGGCGAGGTGCGCGGTCTTGACGAGCGGCGTGATGCCGCCCTTCACCGCGGGATCGCCGCGCAGGTAGTCGGTGGCCCGCTCGGTGAGCCAGGGCGCCAGCGCGGTGAAGCCGCCCGGCGTGTACTCGGTGGCGAGGATGGGGATGGTGAGCTGCTGCTTGAGCTTGACGTAGTTGTAGAGGTCGTCGTCGGCGAGCGGGTCCTCATACCAGTGGAAGCCCAGGTCCTCGATCGCCTTCCCCACCCGCACCGCCTCCGGATACTGGTACGCCCACGTCGAATCGAGCATGACGGTGAAGTCGTCGCCGACCGCCTTGCGCACCGCCCGGCACACCGCGATGTCCTTCACGGGGTCGGTGGGCGGGTGGATCTTGTAGGCCCTCCAGCCTTCCATCTGGAACCGCGCCGCCTCCTCGGCATACGCCTCCGGCGAGGCCAGCACCGCCGAGCTCGCGTAGGCGGGGATCTGATCGCGGTAGGAGCCGAGCAGCCGGTGAATAGGCAGCCCCGCCACCTTGCCGGCAATGTCCCACAGCGCGACATCCACCGCCCCGATGGCGCGGAGGGTCGTGTTCCGATGCTTCTGCCACAGGGCCTGCCACAGCCGCTCGCGCTCGAGCGGGTCCTGCCCCATGACCACGGGCTTGAGGTAGTGGATCAACGACTCCGCGTCGAAGCGAGCGCCACGCATCGCGGAGCCGAGGAAGGCGTGACCCACCACACCGTCATCGGTGCGGAGAGCCAGCAGCCCCAGCTCGCTCTTGCCGGAGAAGGTGCCGGTGTGGCGGCCGTATTGAGTGGCCGGGATCCCCGCCCAGCCGAACAGGGTGAGCGTCACGTCGCTGATCTTCATGTCGGTCGGGGCCCCTCCCCCGCGCCCCAGGTTACACCAGAATGCTGCTAGACTACGCGCCATGACGCGGAGCCGTCTCGTCTACTCCACCGACGGAGGACGCACCCGGCCGATTCCGGCGCCACCCGCCGCGCCGCGCCGCGCGCCCGCTCCGGGCGCTCCGAAGGATCCGCGCGACGGCGTCGTCCGCATCTTCCGCGATCGCGGCAACCGCGCGGGCAAGGTCGTCACGGTGGTGCGGGGTCTCTCCGAGCGCGGGCCTGCGCTCGAGAGCCTGGCCGCGGAGCTCAAGCGCCTCTGCGGCGCCGGCGGCACCATCAAGGACGACGCGCTCGAGATCCAGGGCGACCACCGTGAGCGCGTGGCGGAGCGTCTCCGCGCGCTCGGACATACCGTCAAGCTCGCCGGAGGGTGAGGAGACTCGATCAATGGACTATCGCGTCATCTCCGCCGACTGCCACGTCGATCTCCCCTGGCTGCCGCCCGATCTCTTCACCGCGAACGCCTCGGTGGCGATGCGCGATCGCATGCCCTTCGTGACCGACGGGCCCAAGGGACCGATCTGGGTCTCGAAGAAGGGCAGCCAGCTCGGCCTGGTGAATGGGATGGGCTCGGCCGGCCGCGAGTACGTGCCCGGCCAGATCCACCGCTCCGACCGCATGGCGGCGACGGGCCTCTACGACGACGGCCGCCGCGGCATCCGGCGCCTCACCGATCCCGACCTGCGCCTCCGCGACCAGGAGCGCGACGGCGTGCAAGCCGAGGTGCTCTACGGCATCCTCGGCACGAGCGATCGACTCCAGGATCCCGAGGCCGCCGCCGAGATGATGCGGATCTACAACGAGTGGCTCGCCGACTTCTGCCAGACGCATCCCGACCGCTACGCGGGCCTGGCCTGCATCCCGAGCCTATCCATCGACGCCGCGGTGGTGGAGATCGAGCGCGTGGCCAAGCGCG
>JBKPDT010000209.1:0-8974 GCA_046728035.1 Candidatus Methylomirabilota bacterium
CGCTCGGCCCCCTCGCCATGGGCGCGACCGCGCCGGCGCCGAGCGCGGCCGCCGCCGGCGCGGTGAGGTGGGAGCCCTGGAGCGCCCGGCGGCTCGCCGAGGCGCGCGCCGACGGCAAGCCCGTCTTCGTGAACTTCACCGCCGCCTGGTGCATCACCTGCCTCGTGAACGAGCGCGTCGCCCTCCGCTCGCCCGCAGTCGCCGAGGCCTTTGCGAGGAAGGGCGTGGTCTATCTCAAGGCCGACTGGACCAATCGAAGCGCGGAGATCGCGGCCGCCCTCGAGGCCTTCGGGCGGACCGGCGTGCCGCTGTACGTCCTGTACCCGCCCCATGCGGAGCCCACGGTCTTGACACCCCTGCTCACCGAGGGAACCATTCTCGAAGCCGTCGAGAAAACCTAAAAGGAGACGCCATGCCGAACGCCCGCGTGACCCGCCGCCGCTTCCTCGCCGACACCGGACTCGGCGCCCTCGTTGCCGCCGGGGCGCTTGCCACCCCCCGACGCGCGCGTGCCGCCGTCCAGGCCAAGGTCGGCGCCGCCGCGCCGCCCTTCAGCGCGCCCGCGACCAGCGGGACGAGCCAGAGCCTCGCCGACCTCCGAGGCAAGATCGTGGTGCTCGAGTGGACCAATCACGACTGTCCCTACGTGCGGAAGCACTACGAGAGCGGCAACATGCAGGCGCTCCAGCGCGAGGCGACGGGGCAGGGCGTGGTCTGGCTCAGCATCGTCTCCTCGGCGCCGGGCACGCAGGGCTACGTCACGCCGCCCCAGGCCGACGAGCTGACCGCCACCCGCAAGGCCGCCCCCACCGCCGTGCTCCTCGATCCCAAAGGCACGGTGGGCAAGCTCTACGGCGCCACCAATACGCCGCACATGTACGTCATAGACAAGGCGGGCACGCTCGCCTACGCGGGCGCCATCGACGACCGGCCGACCACGCGGCGCGCCGACATCCAGGGAGCCAACAACTACGTGCGCGATGCGCTCCAGTCGGTGATGGCGGGCGAGCCGGTGAAGACGCCGGTGACGCGCGCCTACGGCTGCACGGTGAAGTACGCCTGACTCGATGGGCTCACCACTCACCCGTCGCCAGCTCCTCCATCGGATGGCGGGGGGGATGGTCGGAGGGCTGGCGGCGGGCGCGGGCGTCCACGCGCATCCCCCTCCTGCGCTCGCCCAGGTCGGGGACGACGCGCGGGCCGCGATCGCGGGGGCCGCCGCCGCGTTCCTCGCGGCGCTCCCCGCCGAGGCGCAGCGGGCGGCGACCTTCACCTTCGCGGACAAGGAACGGCAGAACTGGCACTACGTGCCGCGACAGCGCGAGGGCATGCCGTTCAAGCAGATGCCGCGGGCGGCCCGCGCCGCCGCGCACGAGCTGATGAAGGCGAGCCTCAGCGCGATGGGCTATGGCAAGGCGGTCAACGTGATCCGGCTCGAGGACGTTCTGCGCCGGCTGGAGACCTTCGGCGGCCTGACGCGCGACCCCGACAACTACGCGGTCACGATCTTCGGGGTGCCCGGCCCCGCGGCGCCGTGGGGCTGGCGCCTCGAAGGCCACCACCTCTCGCTGAACTTCACCCTCGTCCCCGGCAAGCCCATCGCGATGACACCCGCCTTCCTCGGCGCCAACCCCGCCGCCGTCCGCTCGGGGCCACACCAGGGCCTGCGGACGCTGGCCCGCGAAGAGGATCTCGCGCGCGCCCTCGCCCAGAGCACCGACATGCGGCAGCGCCCGCGCATGCTCATCGGCGGCCAGTCCCTGGGCGACATCGTGAGCGGGCCGGGACGGAGCGAGCGGCTGGCCGCTCCCGCCGGGCTGCCCCTCGCCGAGATGACGGGCGATCAGCAGACGCTCACCCTCCGCCTTGTGGAAGAGTACGCGCGCAACATGCGAGCGGAGCTGGCGGAGGTGGAGCTGCGCCGGGTGCGTGAGGCCGGCCTCGCGCAGCTGCATTTCGCCTGGGCGGGTTCGCTGGAGCCAGGGCGGGCGCACTACTACCGGCTCCACGGCCCCACGCTGCTGATCGAGTACGACAATACCCAGAACGAGGCGAACCACATTCACTCGGTGTGGCACGATCCGCGGAACGACTTCGGACTGGACCTCCTCCGCGCCCACTACGAGCACGGGCATCACCGGCGCGCGACTTCTGGCGCCGCCTGAGCGCGGCGCCCCAGCCGCGCGCGAGCCGAGTGCGCGTCAGCGGTAGATGCCGCCCTCTGCCGCAGGGTCGCGCGCCAGCCTCACGCGGAAGGCAAGGCTGATCCGTGGGCCCACCCGCTCGTTCGTCTTCGGGATCCCGTGCGTGTAGTGGAGCTGCGTCTCGTAGCTCATCACGAGGAGGCTGCCGGCCTCGAGGTCGACGTGGAGCACGCGCCGGGGCGGCTGCTTCGCACGGATCGTCATGCGGCGGGTGGCCCCCAGCGACAGCAGCGCGATGGGGAACCCCTCGACGATCTCGTCCAGGTGGTCGTTGTGCGGAGCCACGCTGTCGCGCCCGTCGCGGTAGAAGTTGAGCCCCACGCTGGTGAAGGGCACGCCGGTCGCAGCGACCACCTGCCGGGCGGCGGCGCGCATCGCCTCCGGCGCATGGGCATCCTCAGGCCAGAGGTGGAAATGGGCCGTGAGCCGCGGCACGTCGACCTCGCGGTCGTACATCCAGCGCCGCTGGGCCTCCCACGGCACGGAATCACGCAGCTCGGCGAAGCAGGCGCCGGCCGTCGCGGCCGGCACGAGGCCCGGCGTGTAGACGACGCGCCCCCGCTCGTCGTCGACGAGGACGGTGTCGCGAGGCTGAGCGAAGAGCGGGATCTGGATCTGGGACATCGCGCTGCCCGTTTCAGTCTACCTGAGGGCGCCAGGCGCGCGCGACTCTCTGCCTTCTGCGAGCGCCTCAGCGGTAGACGTTGTTCGACGTGTGATCGCCCCCCAGCCAGCGCCTGAGCGTCGCGCGTGCGTCTGCCTTGCGATCCTTGGCGATCCGAGCGGCGTTCGGAGCGTCGAGGGTGAACTCGAGAATGAGCCCGTTAGGGTCCTTGATGTACACCGAGCGGCAATAGCCGTGCTCCAGCACGAAGGTGTCGGGCTCCTTGTAGCCCGCCGCCCTGATCCGCCTTTCGATCCCCCGTTGCGTCGCGTTGGTGACTTTGAGCGCGATGTGATGAAAGGGCGTCTCCGCGATCGCGGGGCTGAACTTCCGCTCGTCCTTCTTGTCGGCGAACTGGAAGAAGGCCAGCGCCCCGCCATCCCCCAGGCCGAAGAAGCAGTGACAGTACGTGCGCATCTTTCCAAACAGCTTGTCCGATTCGCTCCACGTGGCAACCAGAGGAAGCCCGATCACGTCCTCGTAGAACTGGCGGGTCTTCTCCATGTCCTTCGTCGTATAGGCGGTATGGTGAAGCCGACTGGGGAGCCGAGACGTTCTGGGCATTCGCGTTGGCCTCCTGCTCATCGAGGGGATTCCCCCCACCACGCTCTCGCTAGCCCTGCGGCAACGACCGCAACCACTCGACGAGGATGCGATTCAGCGCTTCCGGCGCTTCCTGCTGTGTCCAGTGAGCGCACCGCTCGATATGCCCGCGGCTGAGGCGCGGGATCCAGCGTTCCATGCCGGCCGCGAGATCCGGCGTGAGGATCGGGTCCTTACCGGCCGTCACCATGAGCGCCGGCACCTCGATCCGTGGAACCGCCACCGACCGCGCCCACCGCCAGTTCGCCTCATGGTTGCGGTACCAGTTCAGGCCCCCGCGGAACCCGGTGCGACGGAACGCCTGCACGAAGTAGTCCAGCTCTTCAACCGAGAGCATGATGCTCCGCTCCGCGTCGGCGGGGTAGCCGGCCAGCCACCCGCCGCGAGCCCGTACGTCATGCGAGCCGGCGAGCACGTCGAAGCCATCGGCGGGATCGCTCGAGCGGAACGTGAGACGCAACGTGCGCTCGACGTCCGCCTCGAGCTCGGCCTCGGCCACGCCCGGTTCCTGGAAGTAGAGCTGATAGTCCCAGCGACCCGGGTTCGCGGTACGCGCCTCCAGGAGGTTCACCGGCCCCGGCGGGGTGAACGGGGTGTTCACGCCGGCGACGGCGCGCACGCGCTCGGGGTGGTGCAGGGCCATCGCCCACACGATCGCGCCGCCCCAGTCATGTCCGACGAACACGGCCTGGCGCTCCCCGAGGGCATCGAGCAGGCCGACCAGGTCGGCGCAGATCTGCTCGTGCCCATAGTCCTCGACGCGTGGCGGGGCGTCCGTCTCTCCGTAGCCCCGCATGTCCGGCGCGATGGCGCGGAAGCCGGCCGCGGCGATGGCGGGGAGCTGGTGGCGCCACGAGTACCACAGTTCCGGAAAGCCGTGGCACAGGATGACGGGGGGGCCCTCACCCTGTGAGGCGGTGTGCATGCGGATGCCGTTTGTCTCGTAGGCGTGATGCCTGAGCTCACTCATTGTCGCTGCCCTCCTTCGCAGAGAGGGCCTGGATGGACGATCTCTCGAGACACAACAGTTAGAGGTGCGGCAGGACGGTCGCCGCGAAGAGGCGGGTGCCCTCCGGGCGCGGCACGTCCGCGAAGTTCACGGTGAGCCGGTGCGCGCCCTGGCGGATGATGTCGCGCAGGGTCTCCGTGACCTGGTCCGGCGTGCCCACGAGCTGGATGTCGTCCAGCGGGCGGGTGTCGGGCCGGGCCTTGATCTGCTCGATCTCCCGCTCGCTTTCCGCGATGAGGATGCCCACCCGGATGACGTGTCGGATCACGTCGTACTCCCGCCCTACTTCGCGGCAATGCTGCTTGAGCACCTCCTGCTTGTGGGTATAGGCGGCCCGACCGCGGTAGCTGTAGTTCCACCAGTCGGCGTGCTGGGCGACGACCCGGAGGAGGTATTTTTCCCCCGAGCCCCCCACCATCACCGGCGGGATCGGCTGGGGACGCGGTTCGCAGTACGCGTCGCCGATCTGGTAGTGCTCCCCGCGATAGGTCGCGGGAGCGCCGGCCCACATCGCACGGATCAGCTCGATGGCCTCGCCGAGCTGGGCGATGCGCACGCGGGCGGGCGGGAATGGCCAGCCATAGGCCAGGTACTCTTCGCGGTTCCATCCCGCGCCGATGCCGAGGATGGCGCGCCCGCCGGACAGGGCCTGGGCGGTGGCGACCATCTTGGCGAGATGCGCGGGGTTGCGGAAGCTGTTGCAGAGCACCTCGTGCCCGGCGAGCTTGTCGGGATAGCGCGCGAGCGCGTAGGCGAGGAGCGTCCAGCCCTCCGCGACCTTGTGGCTCCCGTACTGCACGTGATCGGGGAACCACAGCGAGTCGAACGGCGCGGCGGTCTGGTCGAGGTAGGGAAAGGTGTGTTCCACGAGCCGCGACCAGACGTTCAGGCCTACGGGGACGGCCATCTCAGAAGTGCTCGAAGGCCGCCGGCTTCCGTTCCATCCTCAGGCGGAGGTCCGCCATGAAGACCAGGTAGGGGTGCGCGCCGAGGACGATCAGGGGGTCGCGCTCGAAAGCCTGGAGGGCCGCGCGCGCGGCGGCGTCGAGCCCATGCTCGGCCATCGCCCCCTCCGGATCGGCGAGGAAGCGCGCGCGATAGTCCGCATCGGATTTGAGACGGAAGAGGCAGCGGTTGAGCGGATAGGCGGACGCGGGCGGGAAGAAGTAGTGCGTGCTCATCGCCGGCCGCCGGGCTCCGTCACCGGCCAGGTCACCATGGCATTGCCGTGGTGCCACGACGGCTCGTAGCAGATCACCTCCGCGCGCGCGTCCCCCACCGCGCCGAGCAGGGTGATCCAGGTCCGCAGCTCCACGTTCCCGGCCTTGTCCAGCTCCTCCCCGCTGAGCCGCGCCGTCTCCGCCCCCCGGCCCGCGGCGAGCGAGGCGAGGAGCTGGCGGTCCCACTCGAAGTCGGGGGAGGCGTAGCGATCCGTGCCCGGATAGTGTGAGAGCCCGCCCGAGGCCATGAGCGCCACCCGCTCGGGCCGGGCGTCGAGGATCGTGCGCAGCGCGCTGCCCCAGGCGTGACAGCGCTTCGGGGTCGGCTGGGGCGGCAGGTACACGTTCACATACAGGGGCACGATGGGCACCGCGGGCGCGGGCATCGTGAAGTGCAGCGGCACGTAGAAGGCGTAGTCGAGACGGATGTCCTGGCTGTAGGCCAGGTCGAACTCCCGCTCGATGCCCTGCTCGAGGATGGCCCGCGCGAGCGGCTCGTGGACGGGGAAGGTGTAGGCGTAGCGGCCGAACTGGCCGGACACGGTCGCCCCCGCGTAGACGGCGAAGGCCGGCACCGCGTCGAGGAAGAAGCCCTCGATGTGGTCGCCGCCGATCACGCAGATGGCGTCGGGGCGCGCCTCGGTGAGGAGCCGCTTCACCCGCGCGTAGGCGGCGTGCACTCGGAGCACGAGGTCACGGTCCTCGGTGTCGGGACGCACCAGGAGCTGGGGCGTGTGCGGGCAGGCGACGGCGGCGACCAGCGGCACCGCTCAGGCCAGATGGCGCCGGCCCAGGCCGGCGGCGTAGACCTCGAGGAGCCGGTGCATCTCGCGCATGGCCGCCTCGGCGGCGCGCCGATCCTCCGGCGTGCGCAGGTGCTTCAGGATGGTCTTCTTGGTCTCGCCCGACTCCTCCATCTCGATGGCCTCGTGCACGGTGTAGTTGGCGGCGCCCCACTCGGGCCGGACGCCGTAGTGCTGGACCAGGGCCTTGCCCACCGTCCGCGCGATCTCGACGACCTCTTCCTCGAGCAGCGCGGTGGCGCAGAGCGCGGCGCTCCACGGGACCTCGTGGGCGAGCCGGCGGAAGAAGTCCACGATGGCCGCCATCTCGGGCACGGGGCGAATCGAGTCGTACACCTCGCGCGGGTAGCCGAGGTCATCGCCGATGCGCCGGAACAGCTCGTCGTGGTCCGGCGTGCCGCCCACCTTCCCCTCGAAGTATCCAAGGTCCTCCACCAGGAGATGCCGCGCGCAGTCCTTCCGGACCTCGAGATCCTCGCAGCGCGTGTGGATGCCGCTGAAGATGCGCGGGAACCAGGCGATCAGCAGGTAGTGCTGGGCGATGTGCCCCCAGACCTGCTCGCGCGTGAGCGCGCCGGAGGCGAAGCGCTTGAAGTATTCGGAGCCCCGGAAGGGGCTTTGAGCCAGGAGCTCCGCGGTGAGCGCCTCGTACCATTCCTCGGTGGCCATGTCGGTACCTCCCGGCCAGATTCTATCCTGGCCCGAACGGATCTGGTACCCTCTCGCCGGAGACCGCCCCGTGAGAAAGAGCGACGAGCGCATCCTCACCACGCACGTGGGCAGCATTCCGCGGAATCCCGCCCTGCGCGATCTCCTCGTTCGTCAGGATCGCGGCGAGACGGTGGACGAGGGGGTCCTCGCGCGCGAGACGGAGGCGGCGGTGCGCGACGTCGTCCGCGGGCAGCTCGAGGCGGGCATCGACGTCGGGAACGACGGGGAGCAGCCGCGCGCGGGCTTCTCCACCTACGTAGCGCGGCGGATGCGGGGCTTCGGGGGAGCGAGCCGGCGGCTGCCCGCTCGGGACATCGCCGAGTTCCCCGACTACGCGGCCATGCTGGAGCGGCGGCGCCAGGGGGCCGCCCGCATCGCCGACGCCCCCCAGGCCGTCGGGCCCGTCCGCTACGAGGACCTCGGCGAGGCCCAGCGGGAATGCGACCTGTTCCTGCGCGCGGCGGAGGCGGCGCCCAAGCAGTTCGTCGAGCGCTTCATGACCGCGGTGTCGCCCGGCACCATCGCCACCATCCTCCTCAACGCGCACTACGACTCGCACGAGCGCTACGTCATGGCGCTCGCGGAGGAGATGCGGAAGGAGTACGAGCTCATCCACGCGCGCGGCCTCGTCCTCCAGCTCGACTGCCCCGACCTCGCCATGGAGCGGGTCCGCTTCTTCCAGCACGACTCCCTCGACCGCTTCCAGGAGGCGGTGGCCCTGCATGTCGAGGCCATCAACCGCGCCACCGCCGCGATCCCGCCCGACCGCATCCGGCTCCATCTCTGCTGGGGCAACTACGACGGGCCTCACGTCCACGACGTCCCCCTGGAGGCGGTGCTCCCCATCGTCCTCCGCGCCCGGGTCGGGGCGCTGTCCCTCCCCCTCGGCAACCCGCGCCATCAGCACGAGCACCGGGTGCTCGCCCGGCATGGGCTGCCCGAGGGCATGCTGTTCCTCCCCGGCGTCATCGACACCACCACCAACTACGTCGAGCATCCCGAGGTGGTGGCCGACCGCATCGTGCAGGCGGCGGAGGCGGTGGGCGACCGCACCCGTGTGATCGCGTCCACCGACTGCGGCTTCGGGACCTTCGCCGGCTCCGAGATGTGCGCGCCCAGCGTGGTCTGGGCCAAGCTTCGCGCGCTCACCGACGGCGCCGCCCTCGCCAGCCACCGGCTCGGCGCACGCTGAGACCCGCGAGGGCCGCGCCCGGTCACCCAGTAGCGGCCGCCGGGGGGGACGCTCCGGCCACCAGCCAGTCCAGGATCGCCGGGTTCTCGTCGCGCGGATAGGTATGCGAGAGATCCTCGATCTCGCGGTAGACGAGCACGGCCCCCGCCGCCTGGAGGGCCTGCCGCGCCATCCGCGCGGTGTGGACGGGGAACATCCAGTCCAGCGCGCCGTGGACCAGGTAGATGGGCCGCCCGCGCGCGCGGGCGAGGCGGCCGCCGGGGAGGAGCTGTGGGGGGTGCACTCCGCCGGCGGGCGCCCGGGGGGTGAAGGGCGCGCCGTCGTCGAGGCCGGCGAGGAGCGCGTAGGTGGCGCCGTCGGACATCCCGGTGAGGAGGATGCGCGCGTGGTCCACCACGTAGCGGCCCGCCACCGACTCGATCATTTTCCCGAGCGGCGCCGCGTCGACGTCCTCTCCGCCCATGATGGACCACGTGCGGTCGCGCGAGGTGGGGGCGAGCACGAGCATGCCCCGCGCGCGGGCCTCGCGGAGCCAGACCCAGAGGTAGTCGCGGCCGTGGCCGTGCCC
>JBKPDT010000210.1:0-9623 GCA_046728035.1 Candidatus Methylomirabilota bacterium
GCGAGCAGCGCGGCGGTGGAGGCGATGACACGAGTGCTCGCCTGCGAGCTCCGTGGACGCCACATCACGGTCAATGCTGTCGCACCCGGGCTGGAGAACCCGGGCGACCCCGCGGTCATCGCCGACATCGCGGCATTCCTCGTCGGCGGCGACGGCCGCAGCCTCAACGGCCAGGTCATCCATGTCGACGGAGGGACCGAGTGAAGACCAGGCCACCCACCAGGGATCTCCCCGGGCGCGACGACCCGCCCCAAGCGTCGGCGCCGCGAGTCGTCGAGGAGCGCCGTCTTACCGATGCCGGTTTCGCTCCGCACGGCAAGCGCACCGCTGCTGCCGGTGCGCGCCGAATCGAGCAATCCGTGGACCATTGCGCCGTCCTCGCGCGCTCACCATCGAGGTCGGCGCCGGGGTGAGCAACGGGAGTCCACACCGTCCGAGGATCGAACTCCGCGCGCTCCCCGAGACCAGGGACCAGGGAGCACACCAGGGAGCAGACCAGGGAGCAGACCAGGGCCGTCGACGGGCGCGACGTGCAGACGGGGACGATGAGGCTTCGTGCCGTCACCTACCCGAGGAGACCGACATGTCTGTCACGACCGAAAAGTCGGCGGGCGCGCCAGCGATCCGGCCGTTCACATTCGAGGCCGCCCAGGCGGACCTCGAGGATCTGCGTGCGCGGATCGCCGCCACGCGTTGGCCCGACAGGGAGACCGTCGAGGACGATTCGCAGGGCGTGCCGCTGGCGCTCATGCAGGGCCTCGCTCGCTACTGGGCGACCGACTACGACTGGCGGAAGTGCGAGGCGCGGCTGAACGCCCTGCCGAACTTCGTCACCGAGATCGACGGGCTCGACATCCATTTCATCCACGTGCGCTCTAAGCACGAGGACGCTCTGCCGCTGGTTGTCTGCCACGGCTGGCCGGGCTCGGTTGTCGAGCAGCTGAAGCTCATCGGCCCGCTCACCGATCCGACCGCGCACGGCGCGAGCGCGTCCGACGCGTTCCATGTGGTGATCCCGTCGATGCCCGGGTACGGGTTCTCGGGCAAGCCGACCGGGACCGGCTGGGATCCCGTGCACATCGGCAAGGCCTACGTCGATCTCATGAAGCGGCTCGGGTACACGCGCTTCGTCGCGCAGGGCGGCGACTGGGGCGCGATCGTCGTCGACCTGATGGCAGGCGGCCGCGAACCGGGGGCGGCTGAGCCGGCGCCGCCGGAGCTGATCGGCATCCACACCAACATGGCCGGCGCGGTTCCGCCCGACCTCTTCTCCGCGTCCTTCGTCGGCAGCCCGCCGCCGTCCGGCCTGTCGGACGAGGAGCTGAGCACCTACGAGCAGCTGCGCAGCTTCTTTGCGACACACGTGGCGTACGGACTGATCGCGGGGACGCGTCCGCAGACGCTTTACGGACTGGCGGACTCGCCAATCGATCTCGCCGCCTTCATGCTCGACCACGGCGACGGGCTCGGTCAGCCCGGCCTGGTTCAGCAGGTCCTCGAGGGACGTCTGGAGAAGCCGAGCGACCTCACGCGCGACGACATCCTCGACAACATCACGCTGTTCTGGCTGACCAACACCGGGGTCTCCTCGCTTCGCCTGTATTGGGAGTTCAAGGGCGGCTTCTTCGCCGCCAAGGGCGTCACGATCCCGGTCGGCGTGAGCACCTTCGCCGACGAGATCTACCGGGTTCCACGGAGCTGGGCCGAGCAGGCGTACCCCAACCTCATCTACTACAAGCAGCACGACAGGGGCGGCCACTTCGCCGCCTGGGAGCAGCCGCAGCTGCTCTCAGAAGACGCGCGCGCGACGTTCCGATCGCTGCGCTAGCGATGGCCCTGTTCGAACGTGTGCATATGCCCTCGTTCGCCGGCGCGACCGAGTGGCTCAACTCCGAGCCACTCGGCCCTGCCGAGCTGCGGGGCCACGTCGTCCTCGTGAACGTCTGGACGTGGACATGCATCAACTGGCTGCGCCAGGAGCCGTATGTCCGCGCGTGGTCGCAGGCCTACCGAAACGACGGGCTGGTTGTCATCGGCGTCCACACGCCGGAGTTCTCCTTCGAGCACGACATCGACGGCGTGCGGCAGGCGACGAGGCAGCGAGCGCTCGACTACCCCGTCGCGCTCGACAACGGCTACGAGATCTGGAGCGCCTTCGCCAACCACTACTGGCCGGCGCTCTACTTCGTCGACGCGGACGGCATCATCCGCGACCACCACTTCGGCGAAGGACGCTACGAGCAATCCGAGCGCGTCATCCAGCGGCTGCTCGGCGTCGAGCGCGAGTTCGTCTCCGCCGAAGGGCTCGGGGTGGAGGCCGAGGCCGACTGGGACCAACTGCGGACCCCCGAGACGCATCTCGGCTACGGGCGCAGCGAGCACTTCGCCTCACCAGACGGCGCCGCGTACGACGAACGCCGCGCCTACGAGCTCCCCGAGCGCCTGCGCTTCAACCACTGGGCCCTCGCCGGCGAGTGGACGATCGGGGGTGAGAATGTCGTGCTCGACCAGGCCGGCGGCAGCATCGCCTACCGGTTCCACGCGCGCGACGCGCATCTCGTGCTGTCCCCCGGAGCGCGCGAGCCGATTCCCTTCCGCATGCTCCTCGACGGCGAGGCTCCGGGCCGGTCACACGGCGTGGACGTCGACGAGGACGGGAACGGCGTGCTCCGGGACGGCCGGCTGTACCAACTGGTGCGCCAGCACGACCCGGTGGGCGAGCGGACGCTGGAGATTACGTTCCTCGAGCCCGGCGCTGAGGCATACGTGTTCACGTTCGGCTAGCCAGAGACGGTGACATACCTGATCGACCATCTCCGCATCCCCGGCGGCGTCCCCAAGGCGTGTGTTCTTCTCACGGGACCTGTCGGTGGACCGGTCTGTGGGCTGGCGTCAGCTGGCCTCGGCGAACTGGTCGCGCAGGTGGGCGTGGCCGAGGTCGCGGAGCCGGTAGGCCTGAGCGACCGAGACGCCGCTGTCCCGGGCGAGCGTCGGGATCGGGTGGCCGGCCGCGTGCAGCCACACGACCCGGGCGGCTAGCTCGGGCAGGACACCGCGGCGCACGGCGTCGACGAGGGCGTCCCACAGCAGCGGACCGGTGAACGCGGTCTGCTCTGCGGTGGGCGTCGTGCGGCCGCGGCCGGGCACCCGCCGGTCGTGATCCGCGACGCGCACCTCGTGGCGTGCCGACGAGCGGCGAAACTCGTAGAACAGGTCGCGGTGGACCGACCAGAGCAACCAGCCGGCGGGGTTGCATGCGATGTCCGCCTCCTTGAGCCGTGACAGGTACACGGCCGCGCGACTGATCACCTCGCTATCGGGATCCGCGAGGCTGCCCAACGCACGCCACCGCGCCGCGAGGCGCAGCAACCCCGGGACCAGCAGCTGGAGCAGCGCCCGGGTGGCGAGCTCGTCGCCGGCCACCGACAGCCGGGCGAGCGCGCGGCAGTACGGGGTGCGGTCGACGCCGGGCGGTGGGATGACATCGCTGAGCCGGCGGCAGCCGGCGAGCACCGGTTCTTGCTGTGCCCAGTGGGCGATGGCGCCCGGGCGCCGGTGGCGCCGGCACAGCGCCGCCCAGTCGGCATCCAACGTGTCGAACGGGCGCACGGGCGCACAGCGGGCCGGAAGGTCCAGGGCGAGGGTCATGGGGGCCGTCCTTTCGGTCGCGGGACGGCCCGACGGTGTGATTCCCGGTCCCGGTCAGCGTCCCGGTCAGCGTCCCGGTCTCGGGATTCTCACCCGGGATCCGGCCGGGATCGACCGGGCCCGGCACCGGGATCGCCGCGTCCGCCATGGCCCCATCCCGGTCCTGCGTCCGGTCGACGCGCAGCAACCGGGACGACTGGGACACGCACCGGGACCCGGCCGGGATCGTCGACCCGGTCCTCGTCGCTGCACCGGGACGGCCCTGGTCAGCGATGTGCCCGGTCTCATCCCGGGCGTCCTGCTCGAGCCGCGGCTCCCCCCGTTATCCCCCCTCCGACGCCGACGCCAGCCCACCGTCCCGGCGTGCCATCCCCTACCCATCCCACTTCGGGTCACGTCATCCCGGACCTGTTGCCGCTGCCGTCCCGAGCCCGGCTCCCCGATCCCGGCCGTCCCCGTGTCGAGACCGGTCACTCATCGGTCGCCTCCTTCTGGACCGGGATGAGGGGAAGCGGACTCTGGGTCGCTTTAGGGCGGCATGGACATCAGGCTGATCCGTCGCCCGCACCCGAACCGCATGGTTCGCGGTAGCGGGATCACTCCCACCGACCCGTACCTCGAGTGGTGCTGGCTACCACTGGTCGGGCCCTCGACCGTTGCCCTCGTGCGCCATGTCGCCGAGCTGACCTCGACCAGCGGCGGGGCCCGCATCCCGCTGGCCGACCTCGGGCGGCTGCTCGGTCTGGGGGCCGTCGACGTGCCGTCCCGCAACAACAGGCTGGTGCGGACCCTGGCCCGGGCCGAGCAGTTCGGCCTGGCGTTCACCAGCCTCGGAGTGCCGGGCGAGCAGGTCACGTTCGGGATCCATGAGCAGCTCGCCCTGGTCCCGGCCCGGCTGCTGGAGCGTCTCCCCGACATCGCCAGGCAGCGCCACGAGGCCGCCGTGGCGGCCGCCAATGAGGCTCTGACGGCCGTCGGCCTTCCTGCCCTCCGGTCGCCGCAACCGGCCGTCTGGGGGGCCGCTGAACGCACCCGGGCCGTCGCTCGGACCTCGACCCCCGACCCGGTGCCGGCGAAGCCGCAGCAGGCCGTGCACGCGGTTCCGCCGATCGCCCGCCTGGACGCCCACGCGTCGACCTCGACGCCGCCGCCCGAGCTCTCGCTATGACCCCGATGCGAACGCTCACGTCTCGCACGCCGAACCGCCTCCTCGCTCACGACGAACGCACTCGCGACCACTCACGCGCTCACGCGACTCGCGTCCCGGCACACGGTCCCGGTATCCAGAACGAAAGACCGGGATCGAGCCCGATAACGCGACACACCCATGCAGGTTCACCTCCGGTGAACCTGCGGCCGACCGGGACCCGCCGCCCAAGAGCCCGCCGATGAGGTTCACGGTCACCGCCTTTGGTTCCGCCGGGGACCGGCCCGTCGGCGTAGTGGTCGGCGCGATCGCCCGGTACCTCGTCGCTCCCGAGCAGCGGTCCGAGACGCCGAGCGCGCAGTCCCCGGCGGTGAGGAGGGCGAGAGGTCCGTGGTGCGCTACTTCGCCGACCGCGGCGACACACCCGGCCGCTGGCTCGGCCAGGGTGCCCGTGGGCTAGGCCTGGCCGGCGAGGTGGACTTCAGCGACTTCTCCAGCGTGCTGGCTGGCCGTGACCCGCGCACCGGGGCCCGCCTGATCACCGCCCGGGGCTCGGCGGACCGGGTGGCGTCGCTCGGCACCGGGACCATCGCCCGGTGGGGCCCGAGCGGCGACGCCCTCTACAGCGTGCGAGACGCCGCCCGGATGCTGGGCTGGTCGCAGGCCGACCTCCGCGAGGCCATCGCAAAGGGCGAACGACTCGCCGCGTCCCGGCTTCTCGTGACCCTCACCGGGACGGGCACTCCGGACGGGACGCGCGCCGCGGCCATGACCGGGAACGGGACGGGAAGCGATCCCGGGCGGAACGGTAACACCGGGACCCGCCCACCGGGACCGGGACGGGCGCCTGCCACCGACCCGTCGAACGGGACGGCCACGACGGCATCAGGACGAACGCCAGGGCGCTCCACGGACGGGGCCGGGACAGCCATCCCGGCCGGGACGCTCGCCGCGGCAACGACCGGGAACCCAACGGGAAGCGATGCCGGCCCGGACCGGGATGAGAGCACGCGGACACCAGGACCGGAACGCGAGCGAGGCGGTGGCCGTGACGGGGTCGAGTATGAGGAGGACGAGCGTCCCGCCCCCGACCCGGACACCGGGACAGGCACCGGCAACGCCCTCGCTGGACCGGCGCAGGCAGCGACCGCCAACGAGGTCGCCGGGAGCGGTCGGGCCGAACCGGGACGGCACGCAGGCGCCGACCGGGACGATCCCGTGATGACGTTGGTCCCGTTCATCGACCGGGACGGGACCCGCCACGTCAACGAGGCGGAGCTGTCCCGGGTCGAGGACCTCGCGAGCCGGGGCTTGCCCCGAAAGGAGCACACCGCGCCCCGGCCCGATCCTCACCTCACTCTGACACCATGTCTGACCTGGGACGACGGCCGATCTCTCGTTGGCTCGGGTCAGCTGCAGGTGAAGATCGGCCGCCGCTGTGAGGCCGTTGGTGTGCCGTCCAGATCGACAGTTCTCGTGCGGCATGGGGGGCGCCGCCCCGGACATGACGGCGGCGACGGTGGTCGTGTTGAATGCGGCGTGGGCCAAGGCGGCACGTCTGACGCTGTCCGCGGTCGTGTTGGTCGGTGGCGTTCCGAGTGGTTTGCAGCGCGGTTCCGGATGATGGAGTCCACGAAACTGCGGCAGAAGCGCCGGATTCCGCCTTTCTGCCGCAGTTGCGGAGCTGCGTCGGCGCTCAGGCCCGGTCCGGCCGCCCCGGTCAGAGCACAGGGGTGGTGACGACCAGCGGCTCGCTCAGCGGTGACAGTGTGCCGGTGCAGTTGTCGCGGGCTTGCACCTGGAACCGATGGGTCGTGCCAGGCGTCAGCCCGTTGATCTGCTTCTGCGTCCACGGCCCGAGCCACGAGGTCGTTGCGAGGAAGACACCGTCGTCGTACACATGGAAAAATACGTACGGGAACGAGCAGCCGGGTTGGCCCACGACCACGTAGTCCCACTCGAAAGACACCGAGGTGGGCGCCACGGCGATCAGTCGCAGGTTGATCGGAGCCGGCAAGGGGGCGGGCTCGGGCGCTGGCGCTGGAGCCGGGGACGGCGGTGCAGAGGTCCCCGGATCGCGTTTAGCGGTGGCCGGTCCGGCGGTGAGCAGCACGCTGGCGCAGGCGACGGCGAGCGCAGCCAGTGACCTTCGTCTACGGGTCATCTCTGTTCCCCTCCGTGGGTCAGGTCTGATCGTCCGCCAGTGTCACCCGACCGCCCACAGCTATGAACAGACCGCCCGGACTGTTCACGACCTCTTAAGCAGCCTCCACGCCCTTGGACAATCTGAGCTTCCCCCCGAGCTGGCCACGCTGGCTGCAGCGCGAACTGCGAGTGCTGCTACGCCGAGTCGACGAGCCAGCGGGCGAGAACCGTGACGTGAGCTTCTTCGTAGCCGAGGTGCTGGTAGAAGCCGAGCGCGTCTGGGTTGCCGTCGCGGACCATCAGCTGCAGCTTCACGGCTCCGCGCTCCCGGAGCCATGACTGCGCCTCCTGCATCATGCGGCGACCGAGCCCGCGCCGGCGGTTCCCCCGCTTCACGGCGAGGTAGTACACCCAGCCGCGGTGACCGTCATGGCCGACCATCACCGTCGCAGCCAGCTGACCGGCGTCGAGAGCGCCGAGCACCGCCGAGGTTGGGCCGCTGAGCGCCCGGTCGAAGTCGCTGGCGGGCTCGTTCCACGGGCGAGTCAGGCCAGCCTCCTCCCACAAGCCGGTGGCATTGTGACGATCGGCGGCCGTCAGCTCGCGGATGTCCATCCGCGAAGTCTCGTCCACCCGGTGCAAGGGACTGACCGCAACACCGGCGCGGCGGCAGTTTGATCTGTGCGCGCGATCTGTGCGCCGTCCAGTACTGCAGCTCTAGGCGGAGGCCTGGTGACGCCAGGGGAAGGACCGCCACAGGCAGCGAGCACATGGGGGCAGGCACTCAGCCAGGACGCGGCCGGCGCGAGCGATGAGATCTCACCCGCCGGTTCGTCAGAGCGAGTGAACTCTCGTGCAGGGGTGATCCCGAGCACGGCTGCCGTGGATGGAGACCGGTAGTCGCCAGGGACCTCGCCACCGGGCGGTAGGTCACGGCGGAGCGCCGCAACCCGTTCGGCGTTCC
This sequence comes from Candidatus Methylomirabilota bacterium, assembly GCA_046728035.1. GTDB lineage: Bacteria > Methylomirabilota > Methylomirabilia > Rokubacteriales > CSP1-6 > DASRWT01. Next base: position 7,905 of record JBKPDT010000210.1, read on the forward strand.
GGCGCAGCTCGATCTCCTCGACGAGCAGCTCCTGCCGAGCGCGCCGGTACTCGTGGGACTCCCCAGGGTGACGGATCGGGTTTCTCGCCGCCAGATCGGCGGCCGGGGTCAGTGCGTCCATATCGCACTTCGTGGCCGAGGACGGCTCCGACGTGTCCCTATCGGAGCTGTTCGGCGACCACGACACTTTGATCGTCTACAGCTACATGTTTGGTCCGGAGCGCGAGGCGCCGTGCCCGATGTGCACGTCGTTCATGGGCGGTCTTGATCACAAGGTCGCTGACGTCCGTCAGCGGGTCGCCATCGCCTTCACCGCCCGGTCGCCGATCGAGCGGCTCCGGGACGCCAAGTCGGCGCGCGGTTGGAAGGACCTGCCGGTGTACAGCGACTCGAGCGGCGAGTACACCAGGGCCTACGTCTCCGTGGAGGACGGCGACGTGCCGGCCTACAACGTGTTCTCCCGTCGGGATGGCGTCGTCCGCCACTTCTGGAGCGACGAGATTACCGGTGATATGGCCGACCCCGGTCAGGATCCCCGGGGCGCAGTCGAGATGGACCCGCTCTGGCTCCTGCTCGACACGTCCCCGGAGGGCCGTGGCACCGACTGGCACCCCCGCCTCGCCTATTGAGCCGCCCCAGGACCTCGGGACCCACGGCGGGCGGCGGTGGTCACGACCCAGTTTGTTGACGGGCAGGAGGGGAGGCCCTCGAGGACATTGCGCAGTTCGTCGGGCACGTCAAGCCCGCAACGACCGCCGGCTACGTCAAGACGGTGCCTCCGCCCCGGTGTTCGGGTATGGGCGCGCCAGCTAGACCTCGCGTCGTGCGACTGCGGCCATGGCGGCGTCGGTGAACCTCGATGAGCTCATCGACGTCGGCGGATTTCGCTCTGACGGAGGTCCACCGCGAGCCTCGATGTTGGCGCCGGGCGTCGGTGATGGTGTGCTCGCTGAGGTCGACACCGAATGCTGAGACCTGGAGGCCGGGGGCGGCCATGGCAGCGACTTCCTCGCCCTGCCGCAGGCGATGTCGGCCACGTCGATCACCGCGCTGGGTCGTCAGCGCGGTGATCGACGCCCTCGCCTTGACTGGCGGCTCGGCCCGCTGGGCCTAGTGTCCGGCCAGCTTGGCTACGACCGGAGCGAGCGCGTCGGCGGCGTTGGCGCCGAAGACGAAGTAGGAGAAGCCGATCTCCTCCCGTCGCCGCTGGATCTCCTCGGCGACCGCCGCGGGGTCATCCGGAAGCATGGCCAGCGAGTCCGCCGGAAGCGCAGCAGGGTCGGTGTCGGGAGGCGCCATGTGTGGCGCGACAGTGTCGCCGATCACCGCCACGTGCTGCGCGAGCTCGACGTCTCGGATAGCGCGGAAGTCGCGTACCACCCGTGTGATCTCGACCCGATCCTCTCCCGGCATCAATGCGAAGGCGACCGTGTCTGCGACCTCGGCCGCCACCGTCTGAGCCTTCGACCCACGCACGGCCATCACCACCGGCGTGCGAAGGTCGGGGCCGTCGAGATCTCGCAGCGCCGTCACCACCTCACGCACCTGCGCCAGCCGCTCGCTCCGTGGGACCACGGACATGCCGAGTGCGCGTAGCTCATCCTCGATCCCTGGCCTGCCAAGGCCGACGCCCATCTCGAAGCGCCCCTCGGTGAGCACCGACAGCGAGTGCGCCTCCCACGCAGTGCTCCAAGCCGGGCGCAGCGGGGACGCATACAC
>JBKPDT010000211.1:0-7060 GCA_046728035.1 Candidatus Methylomirabilota bacterium
TGGATGCTCACCACGGGGCTGCTGGGCCATTGGATGCCGCTCACCTGGCTCTCCCTGGCGCTGGACTGGCGTGCCTGGGGCATGGATCCTTTCGGCTATCACCTCTCCAGCCTGTTCCTCCACGGCCTGGCGGCGGCACTCTTCTATCTGGTGGCCCGCCGGCTGCTCGCGACCGCGCGCCCACAGCAGGGAGACGCGGCCCTCACCCTGGGCGCCACGGTCGCCGCGCTCCTCTTCGCGATACACCCTCTCCGAGCCGAATCGGTGGCCTGGGTCACCGAGCGGCGCGACGTCCTGGCCGGGGTGCTCTTCCTCGGCGCGATCCTCGCTTACCTTAGCCGGTGGACATCCGATGGTGCGCCGCGTCCGCGGGAAGGTCTGCGCTACCTCGCGTCGCTCGCGCTCTTCGTCGCGGCGCTGGGGTCGAAGTCGATGACGGTGACGCTTCCCGCCGTACTCCTCGTCCTCGACGCGTTTCCGCTGCGCCGCCTCGGCCCGGCCGCGGGGGGGTGGATCGGGGGAGCGGCGCGGCGCGTCTGGCTCGAGAAGGTGCCGTTCGTGCTGCTCGGAGGTGCCGCCGCGGCGGTCGCCATCTCGATCAACCGCGCCGCCGGCAATCTCACGCCGATGGACCGGATCGGCATTCTGGACCGCCTCGCCATCTCCGCCTACTCGCTCGTTTTCTATCTGTGGAAGACGGTCGTCCCCCTTGGGCTCTCGCCCATGTACGAGCTGCCGGATCCGATCGAGCCCTGGCGATGGCGGTTCGTCGGCTCGGCGATCGCGATCGTCGCGATCACCGCCGTGGCCGTCGCGCTCGCCCGCCGCTGGCCGGCGCTGCTCGCCGCTTGGGTGGCCTATGTGGTGATGGCGCTCCCCGTGGTCGGCCTCGTTCAGAACGGTTTCCAGATCGCCGCCGATCGCTATACCTACCTTCCCTGTCTGCCGTGGGCGCTCCTGGCCGGCGGCGGATACGCGTCGCTGGTCCTCGGGGACACGCCGTCGCGGACGGGGCTGGCGCGGGCCACGGCCGTCCTCACGGTGGGCGGATTCCTCCTCCTCGGCGCGATGACCTGGCAGCAGACCCGCGTATGGCGCGACACGGAGACGCTCTGGCGCCGGGCGCTTGCCGTCGCCCCTTCGTCCGTCGCGCACTCGAACCTGGGGCTCACCCTGGCCCGCGGGGGCGATGCGGCCGCGGCGATCCCGCACTATCGGGAGGCGATCCGCATCCGGCCGTCCTACGCGGAGGCATGGAGCAACCTGGGACTGGCTCAAGCCCAGCAGGGCGATCTTGGGGCCGCCGCCATGAGCCTCCGGGAAGCCGTGCGCCTCAAGCCGCGCTTCTCGGCGGCGTGGAGCAATCTCGGCATGGTGCGCGCGCGGCAGGGCCAGAGCGGCGAGGCGATCGCCGCGTACCGTGAAGCCCTGCGACTGCACCCGGACAATGCCGACGCGCACGGCAACCTCGGGGCGACGCTCGACATCCAGGGACAGGGCGACGCCGCGCTCCACCATCTCCGGGAGGCCGCCCGACTCCGGCCGGACTCGTCGGACGCGCAGGGCAATCTCGGTATCTTTCTCGCACGGCGGGGCGACGTGGCGACCGCGGCCGGTTACTTCGCGGAGGCGCTGCGGCTGCGGCCAGACTCGCCGGACGCCCACAACAATCTCGGCCTAGCTCTCGCCCAGCAGGGCCGACTCGACGTGGCGGCCACGCACTTCCGCGAGGCCGTCCGGCTGCGGCCCGGATTCAAGGACGCCCATTCGAACCTCGCGCGCACGCAGGCACTCCTGGGAGGGCGATAGGGCTCGCCGGGTTGACGGACCCTACCGACGCCGCGTATAAAGGGACTCGCCATGGTTCAGCCGGTTCCTCGGGCCGGCTCCGGTGTGGCGGCCGAGGATGCCGCCCATGCCGCGGTCATCCGCCGCTACGAAGAGCGGCTGTTCAAAGACCCGTCCTCACTGGCATTTGCCCCCCTGGCGGACGCGTACCGCAAGGGCGGCCGGATCCAGGACGCCATCCGGCTCTGTGAGGAAGGCCTGGTGCGATTCCCGCACTACGCCACCGCGCGCTTGATCCTCGCCAAGGCGCACCTCGATGAGGGGCAGAGCGAGCGGGCGCAGGGCGAGCTCGAGGCCATCGTCGCGGCGGGTGCGCGGGACGCCGAGGCGCACCGGCTGCTCGGCGAGATCCACCGGAAGGCGGGCCGCCTCGAGGCGGCGCTGGAGCAGCTCGAGCAGGCGGCGCGCCTCGACCCGTCCGATCGTGAATCGCGGCTGGCCGCCGAGATGCTACGGGGGCGCGGCCGCGCGCCGGAGGGCTCGCCGCTGGCGGCCCTCCTCGGCGACGATACCTTCGCCACGGAGACATTCGGGACGGTGTGTCTCGAGCAGGGGCTGGTGGACGAGGCGGCGCAGATCCTCCTGCGCGTCCTCCAGAAGGAACCGGGCGCGTCGGGCGCCCGTGAGCGGCTGGAGCAGGCGATCCGACTCAAGACGCAGCGACGGAAAGGGCCATAGCCACATGCAGGTGTCGACGGCGGATTTCAAGAAGGGCCTCAAGATCCAGTACGACGGGCAGCCGTACAGCATCGTCGACTTTCAGCACGTCAAGCCCGGCAAGGGCGGCGCGTTCGTCCGCACGAAGCTCAAGCACATGAAGCAGGGCCGCGTCATCGACAACACTTTCAGGGCGGGTGAGAAGGTGGAGCTCGTGGACTTCGACGAGAAGCACATGCAGTTCCTCTACCGGGACGACCGCTATCACTTCATGGACCTCGAGACCTACGAGCAGATCTCGCTCTCCGGGGACGAGGTGGGGGACGCGCGCGACTACCTCAAGGAGAACACCGAGGTGGACATCCTCTTGATCGACGGGAGTCCCGCCACCGTGGAGCTGCCCAACTTCCTGGAGCTGCAGGTCGTCAAGACCGATCCCGGCATCCGGGGCGACACCGCCTCCGGCGGCTCCAAGCCGGCCACCCTCGAGACGGGCGCGGTGGTCCAGGTACCCCTGTTCCTCAACGAGGGCGACGTGGTGAAGGTCGACACCCGCAGCGGCGAGTATCTCGGCCGCGTCGCGGCGGCCCGGTAGGCGCGCATGGCCGCCCCCAAGAACGGCGGGAAGGTCCCCGCGGAGGCCGCCGCGCGGCCGACGGTGAGCGAGCTGGTCGAGCTTGCCGTCAAGCACGACCTCGCCGAACTGGAGGTGGAGCAGGGCGGCACGCGGATCCGCGTCGTCCGCGAGCGCGGGGGCGCCGCCGCGCCACCCCGCGTGGACGGGGCCGCTGCCCCCGCGCCACTGGCGGCGCCGGCGGTGGAGGCAGTGGGCGCGGCCAATCTGGTCAAGATCGAGGCACCTATGGTGGGAACGTTCTATCGCGCGTCCGCGCCGGACGCCGCCCCCTTCGTTCAGGAGGGCGACGTGGTGAAGGACGGCCAGGTCCTCTGCATCATCGAGGCGATGAAGCTGATGAACGAGATCGAGGCCAAGGTGGCGGGGCGCATCGCCCGCGTGCTGGTGGAGAACGGCCAGCCCGTCGAGTTCGGCCAGCCCCTGTTCCTCGTCGACCCGAGGGCATAGCCTCCCGCGTGTTCCACAAGATCCTCATCGCGAATCGCGGCGAGATCGCCCTCCGCATCCTCCGGACGTGCCGGGAGATGGGCATCCGCACCGTGATCGCCCACTCCACCGCCGACGCCGACTCGCTGCCGGTGCGCCTCGCCGACGAATCCATCTGCATCGGGCCCGCCGAGTCGCGGGGCAGCTACCTCAACATCCCCAGCATCATCTCCGCCGCCTCCATCACCGACAGCGAGGCCCTCCACCCCGGTTACGGCCTTCTCGCCGAGAACGCCGCCTTCGCGGAGATCTGTCGCGCCTGCGGCATCACCTTCATCGGACCGTCCCCGGAGGCCATTCGCCTCATGGGCGACAAGGCCCAGGCCCGTGAAATGGCGAAGGCGGCGGGGGCGCCGGTGGTGCCCGGCAGCGAAGGGCCCCTGCCCGGAGTGGACGACGCTCAGGAGCTCGCCGACCGCATCGGCTATCCGGTGATGCTCAAGGCCGCGGCCGGCGGCGGGGGCCGCGGGATGCGGATCGTCCGCGCCCGCGAGGAGCTCCCGCGCGCCTTCGCGACCTGCCAGGCGGAGGCGCAGAAGGCCTTCTCGTCGTCCGAGCTCTACCTCGAGAAGTTCGTGGACGAGGCCCGCCACGTCGAGGTGCAGGTGATGGGGGACCGCAACGGCATGCGCGTGCACATGGGCGAGCGTGACTGCTCGGTGCAGCGGCGGCACCAGAAGCTGGTCGAGGAGTCTCCCGCGCCGTCCATCTCCGCGGAGACGCGCGCGGGTCTGTTCCGGGCCGCCCTCGCGGTGGCCAACGCGGTCAACTACGTTTCCGCCGGCACCGTCGAGTTCCTGGTGGAGCGCGGCGGGGGCTTCTACTTCATCGAAATGAACACGCGCATCCAGGTCGAGCACCCGGTCACCGAGCTGATCACCGGGCTTGACCTCGTCCGCGAGCAGATCCGCATCGCCGGGGGGGAATCACTGGGCTACAAGCAGGACGCCATTCGGTTCTCCGGCCACGCGCTGGAGTGCCGGATCAACGCCGAGGATCCCGAGACCTTCGTGCCATCGCCGGGCCGGGTCACCGCGTGGGTGCCCCCGGGAGGGCGTAACGTGCGGGTGGACAGCCATCTCTTCGCCGGCTACACCGTCCCGCCGCACTACGACTCGCTCATCGCCAAGATCATCGTGCACGGCGCGGACCGGGCGGACGCGATCGCCCGCATGCAGCGGGCGCTCGCCGAGACCGTCATCGAGGGCGTGAAGACCACCATCCCGTACCACCAGAAGCTCCTCTCCGACCCCGCGTTCGTGTCGGGGGAGTTCACCCTACCCCGCCTCGAGCACGCGCTCTAGCGTGCGCCTGCCCTCGCCGCTCTACGTGATCCTCGACCGCGAGGCGGCGCGAGGGCGCGCGCTGCCCGAGCTCCTCGACGCGGTCCTCGCGGGCGGCGGCCGGCTCGTCCAGCTCCGCGACAAGACGCAGTCGATGGCCGAGCTCCTGCCTCTGACCCGCGCGTTGCGCGCGCGCTGCCGCGCGGCGGGGGCATTGTTCATCGTCAACGACCGCGCCGACCTCGCACTGGCCAGTGACGCGGACGGCCTCCACGTGGGCCAGGACGATCTCCCGGCGGCGGCGGCGCGGCGCATCCTGCCGCCGCCGATGCGGCTTGGCGTCTCCAGCCACGATCCCGCCCAGGCCCGGCAGGCGCTCGCCGACGGGGCCGACTACGTGGCGGTGGGTAGCATGTTCCCGACCCCTACCAAGGCGGGCTTCCAGCTCGTCGGCCCCGACCTCGTCCGCCGGGTCCGGCAGGAGATCCCCGTGCCTCTCGTCGCGATCGGCGGCATCACGGAGGCCAATGTGGCCGAGGTGATGAGCGCCGGCGCCGACGCGGTGGCGGTCATCTCGGCGGTGTGTGGCGCCCCCGATCCCCGGGAGGCAACCGCGCGATTCCTCAGGGTGATCGCGACGTGCCGCCCCCCGGGGAACGGCCGTTGACGGGGCAGCAAAAATGGCTATAATGCACTCGCCCTCAAACCCAACTCGCCGTCGTCTTGGAGGAATGAAGCGATGAGAAATGCACGATTCCGGTTCGTCCTGGTGGCTCTGGCGGCACTCGCGCTGGTGCTTCCGTGGAGCGCCGAGACTCCCGCCCAATCCAAGGGCACGATCAAGATCGCCACGCAGAGCCCGCTCTCGGGCGGCCAGGCCGCGCTGGGCGAAGGCATCAAGCTCGGCACCCAGCTCGCGATCGACAAGCTCAAGGGCCCGCTCGAGAAGATGGGCTTCAAGGTCGAACTGGTGCCCTTCGACGATCAGGCCAAGCCGGACGTCGGGGTCGCCAATGCCGCCAACATCATCGCCGACAAGGACATCCTCCTCGTCGTCGGGCACCTGAACTCGGGTGTCGCCATCCCGTCCTCCGAGAAGTACAAGGAGTCGCAGCTGGCGATGATCTCCCCCGCCAACACCAACCCCACCGTCACCGACCGCAACTACCTCAATGTCAGCCGTGTATGCGGCCGCGACGACGTGCAGGGCGTGGTCGGCTCCGACTTCGCGAAGTCGAAGGGCTACAAGTCGGCCTACGTGATCCACGACAAGACCACCTACGGGCAAGGTGTGGCGGAGTTCTTCAAGGCGAGCGCCGAGAAGAGCGGGATCAAGGTGCTGGGCTTCGAGGGCACCGAGGAGAAGTCGAACTTCGACCCCATCCTCACGCCGATCAAGGCCAAGAATCCGGAGGTCATCTACTTCGGGGGCATCTACGACCAGGCCGCGCCGTTCTTCAAGCAGGCGCGCGAGAAGGGCATCAAGGCGGCCTTCATGGGGCCGGACGGCATGGACTCCTCCGACCTCACCAAGATCGCGGGCCCGGCGGTGAAGGGCATGTTCTACACCTCGGTGGCCGGTCCCGTCTCCGTGTATCCTGCCGCCAAGGATTTCGCGAAGGAGTACAAGGACAAGTTCAAGAAGGACCCGGAGCCGTTCGCCGCGCAGGCCTATGACGCCGCCGCCATCGGCATGAAGGCGATCGAGTCCGCGGCCAAGACCGCCGGCGGCAAGGTGCCGAGCCGCGAGCAGGTCTCGGTGGCGGTCCGCAAGAGCAAGCACACCGGCCTCACCGGCGCCGTGGAGTTCGACGACAAGGGCGACCCCAAGAAGGCCCTCTACTTCGTGCTTCAGGTGGCCTCCGAGGATCCGGCCAAGTGGGGCGAGAACAAGGAAGTGAAGCGTCTCTCCATCGCGGCCCCACCGCTCAAGAAGTCCTAAACCCCCGCATGCGCTCTCCAAGGGGAGGGGCCGGCTGACGGCCCCTCCCCTTCTTGATTTGTAGCCCATGGACCTCGAGCTCCTCGTCGCGATCTTCCCGCAGGTCCTCCTCGACGGCCTGATCCTCGGCTTCATGTACGCCCTCATCGCGCTCGGATACACCATGGTGTACGGCGTCCTCGAGTTCATCAATTTCGCGCACTCCGA
>JBKPDT010000212.1:0-3755 GCA_046728035.1 Candidatus Methylomirabilota bacterium
CGGGTCTCGCGCCGGAGGACGCGCGTGACCGCCGTCCACGGCCGCACGGCGGCGCCCAGCTCGCGCGCGCGCCGGGCGAAGCCTTCCACCACGTCCACCGGGCTCGCGTAGCCCGAGTCCGGCTCGTAGGCGGCGGCGCCCAGATCGGCGACATGGGCGAAGGGCTGCAGGTCCCGGAGCTCCGCGGGCGTCAGCGCGGTGGTGTTGATGCCGATCCCGCGCAGCATCTCGACGTTCTTCCCGAGCGCTTCGGCGTATTCGGGCGCGACCACGTTCACGAAGCCGGTGTGGGTGAACACGGGCGAGCCGCCCATCAGCTCGGACCAGTGACGGAACACGGGAAAGCTCGCCCAGGCGAGCCGGGCATCCCACTCGTTGGTGTAGTGCATGCGGACGAGCGCGCTCGAGCGCCCGGAGGCGCCGTTGGCGAGGGCGCCCTGCTCGAGCAGCGTCACGCGCTTGACGCCCCGCGCGGCGAGCGCGTAGGCGATACTGGCGCCGTTGACGCCGCCTCCGATGACGACGACGTCCGCCGTCTCCACGTTCACCTTGCCACCACCGCCGTCGCCTCGATCTCGACGAGGATGTCGTCGCGGACGAAGCGAGAGATCTCCACCAGCGTGCTGGCGGGCCGCGAGGCGCCGAAGTATTCCTTCCGCGCCACGTTGACCTTCTCGCGGTCGGCGATGTTCTTGAGGAACACGGTGACCTTGCAGACGTCGGCGAAGGTGGCGCCGGCGGCGGCGAGACAGCGCTTGATGTTTTCCAGCGCCTGCCGGGCCTGCGCGGTCGCGTCGTCGCCGCCCACGGTGCGACCGTGCTCGTCGGAGGCCACACAACCGGAGACGAACACGATGTTGCCGGCCCGCACCACATGGGTGAAGTGGCTGATCGGCTCGGACATGCCGGGGACGCGCATCTCCTGGCGGTGCGGGCGCGCCGTCCGCTTCGGCCGCGCCGCCCGCTTCACCGCTCCCCGCCGCTTCGCAGGCTTGCCCATGTCGCCCCTCCCCGGCGGCGTCGCCGCCTCGACCGTTCGCATCCCGAAAACCCGCACGCACCAGCACCCTAAGGAGGGCGGGTCGGCGGGTCAAGCGCGAAAACGGGGCGCGGCGGGCGCGGCCGCTCCCCCGCGGCGGTGAATTGGTGTACTCTCTCGGCTATTCCCGACAAGGAGGCTCCATGAAGGCCACCGCCGCCATCGCCGAGATCCTCAAGCGCGAGGGAGTCGACTTCATCATCGGCTACCCCGTCAACCACATCCTCGAGGCCGCCGCCGCCGCCGGCATTCGCCCCATCATCGTCAGGCAGGAGCGTACCGGCCTCCACATGGCCGACGCGGTGAGCCGCATCACTTCCGGCCGGAAGATCGGCGTCTTCGCCATGCAGCATGGCCCTGGCACCGAGAACTCGTTCGGCGGCGTCGCCCAGGCCTTCGGAGACTCCGTCCCCATCGTGGTGATCCCGGGCGGCTACCCGCGGAAGATCGCGGGCATCCCGCCGAACTTCAACTCCACGGTGAACTACCGCCACGTGACCAAGTGGGCGGAGTACGTGATGCGCGCGGCCGACGTGCCGGACGCCATGCGGCGGGCCTTCACCCAGGTGAAGAACGGGCGGCCGCGCCCCGTCCTCGTGGAGGTGCCCATCGACGTGATGGCGGAGGACGTCGCCGAGCCCATCGACTACAAGCCCACGCCCCGCACCCGCGTGGCGCCGGATCCGAAGGATGTTGCGGAGGCGGCGCGCGTGCTCGTTGCCGCCGAGCGCCCGGTGCTCTACGCCGGCCAGGGCGTGCACTACGCCAAGGCCTGGCCGGCGCTGCGCCAGCTCGCCGAGCTCCTCGAGTGCCCGGTGACGACCAGCCTCGAGGGCAAGAGCGCCTTCCCCGAGAACCATCCGCTCTCGCTCGGATCGGGGGGCCGCTCCCTGCCCAAGGCGGTGTACCAGTTCCTGCAGGACTCCGACGTCATCTTCGGAGTGGGCTGCAGCTTCTCGACGACCAACTACGGCATCACCTTCCCCAAGGGCAAGGTGATCGTCCATTCCACGCTGGACGCCGCCGACCTCAACAAGGACGTGCCCGCCGACTACCCCGTGATCGGCGACGCCGGGCTCGTTCTCGAGGCGCTCGCGGCCGAGGTGCGCGACCGGCTCAAGGGCGGCCCCCGCGGCCGCCTCGACGCGGTCACGCGCGGGATCAAGACGGTGAAGGCGGAGTGGCTGAACCAGTGGATGCCGCGCCTCACCCAGAACACCACGCCGCTCAGCCCCTATCGCGTGATCTGGGACCTCATGCACACGGTGGACCTGCCCAACACCATCATCACCCACGACGCGGGCAGCCCCCGCGACCAGATCTCGCCTTTCTGGGAGACAGTGGCGCCGCTCACCTATATTGGGTGGGGCAAGACCACCCAGCTCGGCTACGGCCTCGGGCTCGCCATGGGCGCCAAGCTCGCCGCCCCCGACAAGCTCTGCGTCAACCTCTGGGGGGACGCCGCCATCGGCTTCACCGGCATGGACTTCGAGACGGCGGTGCGCGAGCGCATCCCCATCCTCTCCGTGCTCCTCAACAACTTCTCCATGGCCATCGAGCTCAAGGTGATGCCGGTGGCCACCGAGAAGTACCGCTCCACCGACATCAGCGGCCACTACGCGAACATGGCGACGGCCTTCGGCGGCCACGGCGAGCGGGTCACCGAGCCCGGCGAGATCGTGCCGGCCATCAAGCGCGCGATCGCCAAGACCCAGGAAGGGACCCCCGCGCTCCTCGAGTTCATCACCGAGAAGGCCGTCGACTTCTCGATGTATCCGTGAGGTGAGCGCCCCGCGCGAGTATCGCTTCGTCCACGTCGACGTGTTCACCGACCGCGTCTTCGGGGGCAATCCCCTCGCCGTCGTGCTCGAGGCCACCGGCTTGGGGGATGGCGAGATGCAGGCCATCGCCAGGGAGATGAACCTCTCGGAGACGACCTTCATCCTGCCGCCCACGCGTCCCGAGTGCGCGGCGCGTGTGCGGATCTTCACGCCCGCCCGCGAGCTGCAGTTCGCCGGGCATCCGACCATCGGCACCGCGTGGGTGCTGGCCACCCACGGTCTCCTGCCCGAAAAGGCCTCCGCGTTCAATCTGGAAGAAGGCATCGGCCCCGTTCCGGTGACCTTCGAGGGGGAGCCCGCGCGTCCGTCCTTCATCTGGATGCGGCATCGCGAGCCCGAGTGGGGCCCCGAGATGGCCAATCGCGCCGAGATCGCGGCGGCGCTGGGCCTCGCCGAGGCGGACCTCGTGCCCAGCGCGCCCATCCAGTCCGGCTCCACCGGCACGCGCTTCCTCTTCGTCCCGCTGTGTGACCGGGCCACGGTGGACCGCGCCCTCCTCGACGTCCCGAAGATCATCAAGGTCCTGGGCGACCAGCCGCTGGTCGGTATCTTCGTGTTCGCGCCCGACGCCGATCCCGGGGCCGGCCGCGTCTACTCGCGAATGTTCGCGCCCCACACCTCCGGCATTCCCGAGGATCCCGCCACTGGCTCGGCGAGCGGCCCTCTCGGCGCCTATCTCGTGCGGCACCGCCTCGTCAAGGCGAACGGCAAGGTCGAGATCGTGAGCGACCAGGGCGTGAAGATGGGGCGGCACAGCCGGCTTCACATCCGCGGCATGGCACGCGACGGCCATCTCGACGAGATCGAGGTGGGCGGCGGGGTGGTGCCGGTCATCGAGGGGCGGCTACGCGTGCCATGAGTAGCCGAAGGCGAGG
>JBKPDT010000213.1:0-5309 GCA_046728035.1 Candidatus Methylomirabilota bacterium
GCGGGCGGCGCGGTCGCGGTGGACCGTGAGGAGCTGGAGGACGCGCGCTGGTTCGCCGCCGACGCCCTCCCCGATCGGCCCTCACGGCACAGCATCGCGCGCTTCATCCTGGACCACCACGCAGCGCTCTAGCACCCACCACCTAAAGGAGAGACCGACATGTCCATCAACCGTCTGAGCGTCGGCCCGCGGCTGTCCGGCGCCGTGATCCATGGCGACACCGTGTATCTCGCCGGCCAGGTCGCGACCGACGCCACCGCCGGCGTCAAGGGCCAGACCGAGCAGATACTCAAGAAGTTCGACGAGCTGCTCGCGGCGGCGGGGTCGAGCAAGGCCAAGCTGCTCTCCGCCACGGTGTGGCTCGCGAACATGGGCTCCTACGACGAGATGAATGCGGCATGGGACGCCTGGGTGCATCCCGACGGCAAGCCCGCGCGGGCGACGGTGGAGGCACGACTGGCGAGCCCGAAATATCTCGTGGAGATCGCGGGCGTTGCCGCGCGCTGACGGCGGAGCGCGGCACCGTGTAACAGTGTAAGAGTTACGTTACGGAGAATGTAACAAATTCTTGAGTGATGGAGGGGGACGACATCGCGACCGTTGTGCCCGCTCTGACACGAATAGGTTCGACCACCTATGAATCGGCAGTCGTGGGTGGCACGGAGTCTGCTGCCAGAGGGCCGCAATGGCCACTTTGCTCGAGACTCCGCGACGATTCACTTCGCCCGCTCCTGATGCCGCCCTCCATGGAATGCAGCGCCTTCGGTACGAAGTCTATTGCCTCGAGCAGCGCTTCGTGGATGCCGCGCGCTGCACGGACGGGCGCGAGACCGATGAATATGACCCCTATGCGATACACTTCGCGGCGGCCACCGATCGCGGTGAGATCGTCGCGACCCTGCGACTAGTGCTGGACTCGCCGCTGCGCTTTCCCCTCGAGCGCCACGCCCGAGGGCTGCTCGACGACCGGCCCAGTGGAGAGCGGGCGCGCACCGGCGAGATCTCGCGCCTCATCATCGCCCCGCGCTATCGCTCCGCCACCATCCGCGAGCCGCTGATCCTGTTCGGCCTCTTCCGCCACCTCTACGAGGAAGCGTGGCGGATGGGCCTGGACTATCTGGTCGCGGCCATGGAAGGGAAGCTCGCGCGGCTGCTCCGGCGGCTGGGCTTCCACTTCGCACCGCTCGGCGAGCCCATCAGCTATTTCGGCCAGGTGACGCCGTACGGCGCCTCCCTCGCGGCGATGCGGCCCGGCTACAAGCGCATCCTCGCCTATCAGCGGAGCTGGGTGGGGGGCGGGCGGCCACCGTTCCGCTACTTCCGCGTGAGCTCGGACCGCCTCGCTGCCGGCCGCGTCGCAGAGCAAGTCCGGCGCGACTGCGCCTAGGCCTCGCGCCGGAAGACGATCTCGCCGCCCACCATCGTCAGGGTGGGCGTGATGTCCTTGATGGCCGCCTCCGCACACGTGAACACGTCGTCGGACAGCGCGATGAGGTCGGCGCGCTTGCCCGCCTCGAGAGTCCCCAGCTCCGCGTCCTGGTGCCCGGCCTCGGCGTTCCACGCGGTGAAGGACCGCACCGCCTCCGCCCGCGTCATCCGCTGCTCGGGCTGCCAGCCGCGGTCGTCTCCAGAGCGCGGCCGGCGTGCCACCGCCGCGTAGATGCCGTGAAAGGGATTGGGATCCTCGACCGGGAAATCCGAGCCTCCCGCGATGCGCACGCCGGTTTCGAGTAGCGAGCGCCAGGCGTACGCCCCCGGCAGCCGCTCCGTACCGAGGCGCGCTTCCGCCCACGGCATGTCGGAGGTGCAGTGGGTCGCCTGCATGCTCGGTATCACGCCGAGGGACGCGAAGCGTCCGATGTCGCGCTCGGCGAGGATCTGGGCGTGCTCGACGCGGAGCCGGAGGGCCCGCGCCCCCGCCTGCTCGCCCAGCACGCGCTCGAAGGCGTCGAGCACGAGGGTGTTGGCCCGGTCGCCGATGGCGTGCACGCACACCTGAAAGCCGCGCGCGGCCGCCTCCGCGGTGAGCCGGTACAACTCATCGGGCGGGATGAGCACGAGGCCGGTGTTCTCGGGATCGTCGCAGTAGGGATGGTGCAGGGCCGCCCCCCGCGATCCCAGCGCGCCGTCGCACATGAGCTTGAGCGCGCGGATCTCGACGCGGCCGTCGCCCATCGTCTCGGGACCGAGCGCGCGGTAGCGCGCCCACGCGGCCTCGTCGTGGCCCGCCACCGCCACGTAGTTGCGGAAGGGAAATTGCCCGCGCTCGACGAGCCGCCGGTACGCGGCGAGAGCCCGGAGATCCGCGCCCATCTCGTGGATGCCGGTGAGCCCCTTGGCGAGGCACTCGGCGATGGCCTCGCGCACCGCCTGGTCGAAGCGGGCCTCGTCCGGCGGCGGCTGGACGCGCTGGACGAGGCGCTGCGCGGCGTCCACGAGGAGGCCAGTGGGCTCGCCGCGCGCGTCGCGGACGACGACACCGCCGGCTGGATCCAGCGTGTGGCGCGTGATCTCGGAGACGCGCAGGGCGGCGGAGTTGACCCAGGTTGCGTGCCCGTCGATTCGCACGAGGGCAACCGGATGATCGGGCGCGGTGCGGTCGAGGGAGGCGCGGGAGGGGAAGGCCCTGCCGGGCCAGAGGTTCTGATCCCAGCCGCGTCCACCGACCCACTGCCCGCGCGGAAGGCGCGCGGCGGTTTCCCCGACGAGCCGGGCGATGGCCTCCTCGGAGGTGAGAGCGCCGGCGTCGAGGGTGAACCGCCCGCGCGCCAGGTGCATCAGGTGCGCGTGCGCGTCCACGAGGCCGGGCAGCACCGCGCGGCCCCCGAGGTCGAGCACGGCCTCGCCGGCGGGGGGATTGATGTCGGCGCGACGGCCGCAGAAGGCGATCCGGCCGTCCCTGATGACGAGCGAATCGGCGACCGTCCCACGGGCGTCCAGCGTGTGGACCCGGGCATTGGTGAGGAGCATGGGGCCGATGATGGGGCGGCGGCCCCGACTAGGCAACCCCGCCCGCCGTCCCGGGGTAGTATGCTGGGGGCCCGACGTGACAACCGCTCCGCCGACCGTGACCGCGACCGCTTGCGATTCTACGGACGACCACGTCCCGCACCGATTGCGCCACAACGTGGTCGCGCTGGGGCTGGACTTCGGCCTGTTCCTCGTCGGCCTCTCATTCGCCGGCCAGGCCACCATCCTGCCCGCCTTCGCCGCGCACCTGGGCGCCCCGAACGTGCTGATCGGCGCCATCCCCGCCCTCATGACGGTCGGCTGGTATCTGCCGCCCCTCTTCGTCGCGGGCTACACCGAGTCGCTCGCGCGCAAGCTGCCGTTCCTCCTCCGCTACACGGTCTGGGAGCGCGCGCCCTACCTGGTCCTCGCGGTGGTGGCCTTCGCGCTCGCCGACCGGGCGCCCGGGCTCTCGCTCGGCGTCGTGCTCGCCATGTTGCTCGTCATGGCGGGGACGGGTGGCGTCCTCATGCCCGCGTGGATGGACGTGGTGGGCCGCGCGATCCCGACCACGCTGCGCGGCCGCTTCTTCGCGATCTCGAGCATGTCGGCGGGGATCGCCGGGCTCGGGGCCGGGCTCGTCACCGCGTGGCTCCTGTCGTCGGTGCCGGCCCCGCGGAGCTACGGCATCTGCTTCCTCTTCACCGCGCTCTTCATGGCGCTGTCCTACGTCGCGCTCGCCAGCGTGAGCGAGCCGCCCGGGCCGCCCGCCGTGCCCATCACCTCGCTTCGACACCGCCTCCGGCGCATCCCCGCGCTCCTTCGTGACGACCGGAACCTCGCCTGGTACCTCGCCGCGCGCGTCTTGGCCTCGGTGGGCGCGGTGGCGGGCGGGTTCTATACCGTGTATGCCCTCACCGTGCTCGCGGCGCCCGCCTGGCAGGCGGGGGTCTTCACCACCACCATCATCGTGGGCAAGCTCGTGGGGGACGCCCTCCTCGGCTGGGTGGCCGATCGCGTGGGTCACCGCGCTGTCCTCATCGTGGGGGTGGCGGCGACGGTGCTCGCCAACGTCCTCGCCCTCACCGCGGGCTCGGCGGAAGCGCTCGGGGTGGTCTTCGCCCTGGTGGGCGTCCAGTTCGCCTCGCAGAACGTGTCCGGCCTCAACGTGCTTCTCGAGTTTGCGCCGTCAGTAGCCGAGCGCCCCACCTATATCGGGCTCGGTCTCACTACGGTGGCGCCGGCGGCCTTCGCGGCCCCGCTCGTCGCCGGCCTCGCCGCCGACGTCTGGGGTTTCCGGTCGGTGTTCGTCGCGGCGGGCCTGTGCGGACTCGTTGCCCTCGCGTTGCTGATCGGTCGTGTCCGCGATCCGCGCCACCGGGGGGAGGTTCGCCTTGCCGCCTGACGGCCGCCTCCGGTGGCAAAGACGTCGGCGCGGGAGTACACCTGAAAGAGACATGAGGAAGCCGGTCGATCGGACGCGGCGCGCCCTTCTCCTGGGAGGGCTGTGGGGGGGAGGGCTCTGGCTTGTCGCACCGCGGCCGCACGCGTGGGCCCAGGGCGCGCTCGAGCGCGAGCACGCGCCGCGCCTCGAGATGCCGATCATCGCCGAGGACTCCGCCGCCGTCCCCATCCAGGTGTCGGTGGACCATCCCATGGAGCCGGATCACTTCATCCGCTCCATCGAGGTCACGCTGGACAAGGACCCGGTGCCCTGGAAGGGCAAGTTCAACTTCACGCCGGCCAACGGCCGCGCCTGGGCCGCTTTCACGATCCGCTCGGGCGCGGGCGGGCTCGTCCGGGCGGTAGCGGAGTGCTCCCGGCATGGGCGCTTCACCGGCACGCGTGAGGTCCGGGTCGCCGAGGGTGGCTGCGCCACCGGGGGCGCGCCGGTGGACCGCGCGCGCATGGGCAGCCCCCAGCTCCGGCTGCCGGGCTCCGTGCGCGCCGGCCAGATCGTCGAGGCCAAGACCAAGGTCGACCACGACTCGCACACCGGCCTCGTGCTCAAGGGCGGGAAGCACGTGCGCGAGCAGCCCGAATTCTACGTGAAGGACATGCTCGTCTACCTCGACGGCGAGAAGATCAGCGAGTTTCAGATGGGGTCGGCCATCAGCGCCAATCCCCTCATCCGCTTCCCACTCAAGATCACGAAGAGCGGCACCGTCCGCGTGGTCTTCGTGAACAGCGAGGGCCAGCGCTGGGAGACCTCCCAGCCCGTCCGCGTCTAGCAAGCGGCTGAAAAAGGCCCATCCGCGTCGTTGGCGCCCTCGGCCGCACGCACAACGACGAGCGCAGCCGGGGGGGGGGGGGGGGCAGGCGGCGAAAGGAGGAATAAAACAACCTCTGTCCCCCCCCCC
>JBKPDT010000214.1:0-25235 GCA_046728035.1 Candidatus Methylomirabilota bacterium
CACGCCGGGCGTGACCGTGCTCATTCACGACCAGCAGTGCGCGGCGGAGAAGCGCCGGCTGCGCAAGCGGGGCCGGCAGGCCGATCCCGACCAGCGGGTCTTCATCAACGAGCGCGTCTGCGAGGGCTGCGGCGACTGTGGCAAGAAGTCGAATTGCCTGTCCGTGCAGCCGGTGGAGACCGAGTTCGGCCGGAAGACCCAGATCCACCAGTCCTCGTGCAACAAGGACTACTCGTGTCTCCTCGGCGACTGTCCGTCCTTCCTCACCATTGAGCACGTGGCCGCGCCGATGAAGAAGGAGAAGCGCCTCTCGCCGCTGGAGGACCCGCTCCCGGAGCCCGTCCTCAAGGTGCCGGCGGAGGGCTTCTCCGTCCACATGATGGGGATCGGCGGAACCGGCGTGGTCACGGTGAGCCAGATCCTCGGTACCGCCGCGCTGCTCGACGGCAAGCACGTGCGCGGGCTGGACCAGACCGGGCTCAGCCAGAAGGGTGGCCCCGTCGTCTCCGACCTCAAGATCGCGTCCGAGCCGCTCGTCACCGCCAACAAGATATCGGCAGGAGGATCGGACCTCTACCTGGGCTTCGATCTCCTCGTGGCGACCGATCCCGGCAACCTCGACAAGGCGGAGTCGAGCCGGACCATCGCGGTGGTGTCGACGAGCAAGATCCCCACCGGCCAGATGGTGGTGGACACCACCGTGCAGTTCCCCGAGCTGGGCAGCACCCTCCTCAACGTCGACCGTGTCACCCGCAAGGACGACAACGTCTACCTCGACGCCCAGGCCATCGCGGAGGGCCTGTTCGGTGACCACATGGCGACCAATCCCCTCATGCTGGGCGCGGCGTACCAGGCGGGGGCGCTGCCGATCTCCGCGGGGAGCATCGAGCGCGCCATTCGCCTCAACGGCGTCTCGGTGGACATGAACCTCCTGGCCTTCCGCTGGGGGCGCATGGCGGTGGTGGACGCCAAGCGGGTGGAGGCGGCGGTACGCACGGCCACGGGCCGCGAGGCGAAGGCCACGGTGCTCTCCGCCGGGGCTCAGGTGCTGGTGGACTCGGTGAAGGCGGCGGCGCCTGGCAGCGAGCTGCGCCGGCTCCTCGAGTCGCGGGTGCCCGAGCTCATCGCCTATCAGGACGAGGCCTACGCGCGCCGGTACGTGGAGTTCGTCGAGAAGGTCGCGCAGGCGGAGATCACCGCGGTGCCCGGTCGCACCGGCCTCTGCGAGGCGGTAGCCCGGCAGCTGCACAAGCTCATGGCCTACAAGGACGAGTACGAAGTGGCGCGGCTACATCTGGACGCGGCGCTGGAGGCCGAGCTCCGCTCGCGCTTCGGCGAGCGCAGCCGCTATTACTGGCACCTCCACCCGCCCCTCCTCCGGGCGCTCGGGCTCAAGCGGAAGCTCCGGCTCGGCGCCTGGTTCCGCCCCGCGTTCCAGGCGCTCCACGCCCTCCGCCGGCTGCGGGGGAGCCCGCTGGATCCCTTCGGGTATGCCGAGGTGCGCCGCGTGGAGCGTGCCCTCGTGGACGAATACATCAATCAGATCGAGGTGGTCCTCCGCCGACTCGGTCCGGCCAGCCACGACGCCGCGGTGGCGCTGGCGGAGCTGCCCGACCAGATCCGTGGCTACGAGCACATCAAGCTCGACAACGTGAAGCGCTACCGCGAGGCGGCGAGGGAACTCCTCGCCAAGGCGACTCAACCCGCATGACCCGGGAGGGCTCTCAACGGTGAGACGGGCGCTGGTAGTGGGCGCGGCACTGATGCTGGCGGGGTGCGCGACGGGCATGACGGACAAGGAGCCGCTCTCCGGTGAGGCGACGCTCAAGGACAAGGAGGGCAAGCAGGTCGGTCAGGCGACCTTGATCCAGACGCCGGAGGGCGTGCGGATCGCCATCACCGGCTACCGGCTGCCCCCGGGCGTGCACGGGCTGCACATCCACGCGGTGGGCGTCTGCCAGCCGCCCGAGTTCGAATCGGCCGGCGCCCACTTCAACCCGACGGGGAAGAAGCACGGCCTGCAGAGCCCGGAAGGCCCCCACGCGGGTGATCTCCCCAATCTCGAGGTCAAGGCCAATGGCGAGGGCGGGATCGACACCGTCAACAAGCTCGTGACCCTGGGTCGCGGCCCCAACTCGCTCTTCGGCGAGAACGGCACCACCGTCGTCATCCACGCGGGCCCGGACGACATGAAGACCGACCCCACCGGGAACAGCGGCGGGCGCATCGCCTGCGGCGTCATAACCAAGTAGGGCGAGCCGCAGCAGAAGGCGAGGCGAGGCCGGCATGACACGGGGCGGCCTCGTCCGGACGCAGATCCAGGACGGGGTCGCCGTCCTCACGCTGGACAACCCGCCGCTCAATCTCGTCACCCTCGAGCTGACCCGCCGGCTCGAGGCGGCCCTCGACGTCTTAGCCCGCGACCCCACCGTGCGCGCCCTCGTGGTGACGGGCGACGGGAGCCGCGCGTTCTGCGCGGGCTCCAATGTCGGGGAGTTTCCCGAGATGATGGCGCCCGGCGTCGTGGTCGAAAGGAAGCTCGCCCGCGAGAACGCCACGTGGAGCGCGCTCGCCAACTTCCCGCGCCCCACCATCGCCGCGCTCAACGGGCTAGCCTATGGCGGCGGGCTCGAGCTGGCCGCCTGCTGCGATCTCATCGTGGCCGGCACCGACGTGCGCGTGGCCCTGCCCGAGGTCAAGCTGGGCGTTTTCCCGGGCAGCGGTGGAACGGTGCGGGTGACCCGCCGGATCGGCGAGGGCCGCGCGAAGGAGATGATGTTCCTGGGCGAGCCCGTCGACGCGGCCACCGCGCTCCAGTGGGGTCTCGTCAATCGGGTGGTCCCCGCCGGCCAGGCGCTGGCCGCCGCGCTCGATCTCGCCCGCGCCCTCGCCGCCGGCCCCGCGCAGGCCCTGGCTCTCTGCAAGGCGGCGGTGGACCTGGCCTGGGACCTGCCGGAGGCGGAAGCGGTGCGCCGGACCCTGGCGCTGAGCGACCAGGCCTTCAGCAGCGCCGACTGCCGCGAGGGCGTGCGCGCGTTCCTCGCGAAGGAGCCGCCGCGGTTCGGGCGGGGCGGATGAGGCGGGGTTAGGCGCGAGGAGCTGGCCATCGTCGCTCAGCGTCAAGCAGAGGGGGGCAGCATGGCAGAGATGTTCACGAACGCCATCGGCTACGAGGAGATGATGGGGCGGTGGAGCATACGCTTGGCCCCACTGTTCGCGAACTTCGCGAAGATTGCCGACGGTGGCCGAGTCCTAGATGTGGGGTGCGGTACCGGCTCTCTGGTCCGAACCGTGGCCGGCATGACCCATCGATCTGAAATCGTCGGCATAGACCCGGTCCAGCCATTCATCGAGTACGCCCGTACCCGCCTTGCCGATTCACGGATCACGTTCGACCGTGGCAACGCCTTGGACCTGCCCTATCCGGCCGCTTCGTTCGCGCACACTCTGGCGCTTCTCGTGCTCATGTTCATCCCGCAACCCGAGAAGGCGGCGCAGGAGATGCGTCGGGTGACGCGCCCCCGGGGAACCGTCGCCGCGTGCACCTGGGATCGCGACGGCATGGAAATGACCGCGGTCTTCTGGGAGGAAGCCGTCCGAGTGGATCCAGACGCGGAGGCGCGTTCGCAAAGGCCTCAGCGCTTGAATCAACCGGGGCAGCTGGCCGCCTTGTGGGACCTGACCGGCCTGCAGGAAGTCGAAGAGACGGTGCTCGAGATCGCGATGGATTTCAGCTCCTTTGATGATTACTGGCAGCCGCATCTGAAAGGTGTCGGCCCGGCCGGCGCCTACGTCGCCGGGTTGACGGCGGAGCATCGAGAAGCGTTACGGCACGCTCTGCAGAAGCGGCTCCAAGGGGACAACCCCGATGGGGCATTCTCGCTCCGCGCGAAAGCTTTGGCCGTGCGCGGGGTCGTGCCGGAGGCGCCATGAGATGCGCGAGCCGGGCCGGCGGGCCGGCCGTGCAACCGAGAGCTAGGCAGAATGCATGAGTCCGGCCTCGCGCCGGTGGTGGATCTTGACAGCGACGGCGCTCGAGATCGGGAGTGCAGCGGCTCGGCGGGCCGTTTCGCTCCGCGCCGTCCTCATCCGCGGGGATCGCGTTCGCCGCCGTCGCCAATGCGGCGTTGTGGTTGCTGGTGTTATTGTTCGTGGTGGCCGTTGTGCGTGCCGTCAGTCGCATGCTCGTTCGATAGGCTGGGCTCGGTGAGCCAGTGAAGGCGAAGGTGCCTGGGCGAGTTCAGAGGAGGAGAGCGAGGATGCCGAAACCGGTTGTGGCGCGGATGTGGCAAGGGCGGACGCGAGAGTCGATCGCCGAGCTTTACGCCGAGTACCTTTATGAGGAGGGCGTGAAGAAGATCAGAAGTACCAAGGGCAACATGGGCGTCCAGGTGTTTCGCCAAGTACGCGGCGGAATCGCGAGCTTCATCACGATCTCCTACTGGGGATCTCGCGATGAGATACGAGCCTATGCGGGCGCGGATATCGAGAAGCCCCATCACCTTCCCAAGGATCCAGAGTACCTTCTCGAGCTTCCCGCGACCGTCGAGCATTTCGATATCCTCGTCAACGAGTGGACCGGAGAAAGGCCCGCGTGACATTGGAGCGGCGCGTCGGGCTCATCTCGGATACGCACGGTCTGCTTCGGCCGGAGGCGGTCGCGTTCCTGCGCGGGAGCGACTTCATCGTTCATGGAGGTGACATCGGGCGCGCGGGCGTTCTCGAGGAGCTCGCCTCCCTCGCGCCGGTCACGGCCGTGCGGGGCAACAACGACAAGGGCCCCTGGGCCGCACCGGTGCGGGAGACGGAGGTGCTTCGGGTCGGCGAGGTGCTCATCTATGTCGTGCACGATATCGCCGCGCTGGACCTGGATCCGGGGGCCGCCGGGTTCCACGTGGTGGTGTCGGGACACTCGCATCGGCCGTCGGTGACGGAGCGCGACGGGGTGCTCTACGTCAATCCCGGCAGCTCGGGGCCGCGCCGCTTCAAGCTCCCGATATCCGCCGGGGAGCTCATGGTCGTCGAGAAGTCGGTCAGCGCGCGAGTGGTCGAGCTCGAGGTGGGACGCTAGAAGCACGGCCATGTCGAGCGCTCATCGGGACCCGGGTCTGATCTATGACGAGAAGAGGGGAAGTCGATGATCCATCAGCTCCGTATCTACGAGATATTCGAGCGGAACAAAGCCGCCTTCCATGCCCGCTTCCGTGACCATGCCGCGCGCATCATGCGCACGTACGGCTTCGACATCGTCGCGATGTGGGAGGCGAAGGGCAGCCGCCGGACGGAGTTCGTCTACGTCCTCGCGTGGCCGGACGAGGACGCGAAGCGCGCCGCCTGGGCCAAGTTCATGGCTGATGAGGAATGGAAGGAGATCAAGCGCGTGACGAGCGCGCAGCACGGGGATCTGGTGGGCGAGATCGAGGATCGCACCCTCGTCCCCACCGACTACTCTCCCGCGCTGACGCGGGGGGCCGGTGGCTGAGTCGGGGCCGTCCTCGCGCGAGCAAGACGCCCGCTTCATGAGCCTCGCGCTCGAGCAGGCGGAGCTCGCCATTACCCGGGGCCAGACGCCGTTCGGGGCCGTCGTCGTGGACAAGGACGGACAGGTGATCGGCCAGGGCCACAATACCGTGCGCGCGGACCTGGATCCGACCGCGCACGGCGAGATCGTGGCCATTCGCGATGCCTGGCGGCGCATCGGCGCCTGGTCGTCGCTCGTCGGCGGCGCCGTCTATACCAGCTGCGAGCCCTGCCTGCTCTGCTCCTACGTCATCACCCAGATTGGCTTCGCCCGCGTGGTCTTCGCCGCCCGGGCGACCGATGTGCCCGGCCACAAGCCCCTGCTCGGCGCCGACTTCGCCGGGGCGGCAGCGTGGGTGAATGCCCAGCCGGAGTGGGCGCCGGTCGAGGCGGTCGGCGACTTCATGCGCGAGCGCGCCCTGGCCATCATCGAGGCATTCCCGTGGGCGCAGGCGCGGTCGCGGGCGCTGGTGAAGCCGTCGCGGTGAGACCGTAGGCGGCCACGGGTGCCTCCTTGCCCCGTAGCGCGAGCTCTCCGCACCGCGTCGCCTGGATGCCCGGCGGGAGCGCGAGCCGCCCGAGCAGAGCGCCGGAGGCGACGAGGTCGATACCCGTCCGCTTGGCATACTCCTCGAGGCGGGCGGCGGTGTTGAGAATGTCGCCGACGAAGACGATTTGCTGCCGGAGGTCACCCAGCTCCCCGGCGGTGACGGTCCCGCCGTGGAGGCCCCCGCGAAAGCGGGGCACCACGCCGAAGTCACGCTCGTAGCGGGCGGCATCGCGCGCGACGGCCGCGCGGATCCCGAAGAAGCAGCGGATGCAGTTGGCCGCCCGCAGGCCGGCCGCGCTCGTCCAGGTGATCACGACCTCGTCGCCCGCGTACTGGTAGATCTCCCCTTCCGTCTCGAGCACCGGCTCCGTCAGCTCGTCCACGAATCGGCGCAGGAGCTCGAAGTACCGGGCGCTCCCGAGCCGCTCCGCGAGCTGGGTGGAGCCCTCGAGGTCCAGGAACAGGAAGATGCGCTCCTCCGCCTTGGGCCGGTGGTAGACGCCGGCCACGAAGTAGCCGAGGACGTTGGCGCCGATCATGCGGTTCATCTGAAGGACGAACTGGATCGTCACCGCGGACACGGCGAAGAAGGGCAGGCCATAGATCAGGTGACGGTCGGTGAAGCTCGTCAGGAACCGCTCCGGCGCGCCGCTGGTCGCGGCCAGCCCGGCGCCGCGGCCCACGAGGAACAGCGCAAGCACGATCGCGCTGCTGAGCGCCAGATCCGTTCGGAAGCCGAGGCGCCGGAACCACGGGCGCAGCCGGCCGTCTCGGACGAACAGCAGGTAGCCGCCGACGAGCACGGTGATCAGGAAGGCATCGACGACGCCCTGGAACGCCGCCGCCAGGGAGGCCTGATCGGTGAGAACATTGAACACGGGGGCGATGGTGCACATGACGAGCACGATCGCCACGAGCTGGCGGCGGCGGATGCGCGCGCGGGCAGTGGCCATGTCCTCGCCAGGATAGCTCCCCCCGTGCCCCCCATGCCACCTGGCGCCGAATCATCTGATGGGTCCGCCGCCGCGGTCCCGGTATCGCTCGAGAGGGCGAAATGAAGTAGTCTCTCCCCAACGGCAGGACGGACGGGCCTGCGCTCACTCCCGGGTGCGGTCGGACTCTCGGGCCGACGTCAGACGAATGGACTTGGAGGAGCCCCATGTCTGAGATCCGGTCGGCGACATCGTTGCTGGTCGTGTTCGTCGACCTCACCCGCTTCGGCCCCCAGAGCCGGCGTGTGGATGACACCGAGCTGGCCGACACCATCGGCGCCTACTACGAGCAGGTCGGCGCCGCCGTGCAGGCGGCGGGCGGCCGCGTCGTCAAGTTCGTGGGCGACGGTGTCCTGATCGTCTTCGCCGAGGAGGGCGTCGATCGGGGCGTCGAGATGCTGCTCGCCCTCAAGGACGCCGTCGACGGTGCGATGGCGGCGCGGCGCTGGGAGTGTCGGCTCGCGGCCAAGGCGCACTTCGGGCCCACCATCGCGGGGCCCTTCGGGATTGCCGGCGACAAGCGCTTCGATGTGCTCGGCAAGACGGTGAATACGGCGGCCCTCCTCGACTCGACGGGGGTCACCCTCTCCGTGCCGGCCTTCCGCAAGCTCGGCCCCGCCCTCCGCAAGCGTTTCCGGAAGCACACGCCGCCGGTCATCTACATCCGCAACGAGGACCCACGGCGGTTCCGAACCCGCTAGCGTCTTGACAGCCCTCGGGGGCCCGCCTATAGTCGCGCGGGGTCGCTGCGGTTCACGGTTCTGTCATCGAAAGGCCGCACACAGTAAGGGCAATCCGATGTCCACGCGGGTGCTCGTGACAGGGGCGGGCGGCGCTGCCGCCGGCAATCTCATCCGCGACCTTCGCGCGGCGGATCCGTCCCTGGTCGTCGTGGGCTGTCACGATGACCGTTTCGCGCTGGCGAAGTCGCCCGCCGACCACAACTGGCTCGTGCATGCGGCCACGCATCCCGACTACGTCGCCAGCCTCGGCCGCGTGATCGCGCAGGAGCGCGTGGGGGTGGCGATCCCGACCTCGGACGCGGCGACGCTGGCGATGTCTCGCGCCCGCGCGGAGATCAGCTGCCGACTCTTCCTCCCCGCCGCGGAGACGATCGCGCTCTGTCAGGACAAATACGTGCTGGCGCGCCGGCTCTCCGAGGCGGGCGTCTCCGTGGCGGAGACTTATCCCGTGGGCGATCTGGACGAGGTGGAGTCCTCCTTCGCTCGACTCGCGCGGCATCCCGCGGTGTGGTGCCGCGTGCGCAGCGGCGCGGGGTCGGTGGGCGCGATCCCCGTACGTCGCGCGGAGCAGGCCCGCGCGTGGATCGCCTACTGGGAGGAGATGCGCGGGGTGCCTGCTTCCACCTTCACGCTGTCCGAATACCTGCCCGGGCGCGACTTCTCCGCCCACAGCCTCTGGAAGGACGGCCGGCCGCTGCTGACCAAGACCTGCGAGCGCCTGTCCTACTTCGTGGCGGGCGGCTCGCCGAGTGGCACGTCCTCGGTCTCCGCGCTTTCGAAGACGGGCCAGCATCCGGAGGTCGCCGCCGTCTGCGTGGCCGCCGTCCGCGCGGTGGACGCCCGCGCCACCGGCGTCTTCAATCTCGACCTCAAGGAAAACGCGGCGGGCATGCCCTGTGTCACCGAGATCAACGCCGGTCGCTTCTCGTCCGGACCGGGCCTCTTCGACCTCACCGGCAAGCACCACATGAGCGCGCTCTACCTGCGCCTCGCCCTGGGCGAGCCGGTGGACCTGCGTGACGAGTACGACGCGGCGGACGATTTCTACTCGCTGCGGGACCTCGACACCCTGCCCGGCGTCTTCCACGCCGATGATCTCTTCGAGTGCATCGAGGACGCGCGCGAAAGCGCAGAGGAGTCGGCATGAACGGCATATGGCGGCTCGCGATAGCGATCGTGGTGGCGGCGGGCCTGGGCTGGGTCACCCTCACACCCGCGTGGTCCCAGAATCCTGGACAACCGCCTCTCGCCCCCCATTGCAAGGCATCGAGCGAGACGTTCTCACGGCCCGCCCAGCGGCAGGGGGGAAAGCTGGTCCCCGTCATCGTACGCTACATGATCGTGGTGGAGAGCCAGCCCGACGGCCCCGAACCCCCCGAGCGCGCCGCCGACAATCAGCGAGTGCGGAGCTTCGGGAAGCGGGTCCAGCGCCACTTTTGGCCACCCACCGGTCATGCGAGCCCCGAGAAGTGGAACATCAACGACATCTGGCGGCCGGCCGGCATCCAGTTCTATATCCTCCGCACCGAGACTTGCCAATACCTCGTCGACCAGGTGGGCTCGATTCCCCTCCCGATTCCGAACCCAGACGATCTGTCGAAATTTCACAAGCTCAATGAGACATTCAATGCGCCGGGATTCAAGGGGGTGGACGTGTACGTCTGGCCCTCCTTCAATTCCGACGGGGGCTATGGGTCGCCGCGAGTGAACGACACCGGACCGGTAGCGGGCGCGGTCTGGCTCAAGGCCGGTGTCTTCGAGATCGAAGGACCCTATCGCAAGGCGAAGACCTTGTCGCCGAGTGATCCAGGGCTGCCGTTCGACACGGTCCTGCTCGTCGCCCATGAGCTGGGACACTTCCTGAAGCTCTCGCACCGATGCAGCAAGGATGGTCCCCCGCCGATCTGCACGCGCCCCGGCACCAACGAGATGCTCATGTCGGCCTGGGCGGACGGAACCTTGCTGAAGCCCGACGAGCCAGAGACGGCAAAGACGTTATTGAATCGGATGGGAATCGACTAACCAAGGAGGCCAGACCATGCCGGGGACAGGATCGCTTGACAGTGGTCAGACTTGGGAGATCGAGGTCGAGCTAAAGGGACCCGTGCCCAGAGCTGCCGCCGACAGGTTCGACGCTGCGCTGAGGGAGTTCATCAGGAAGCACAAGGAGGAAGAGAATCTGACGGTCAGGTGGAAGGTGTCCAAGAAGATCATCGCCGAGAATAGAGAGGGTTGATGGAGACACCCGAGGCTCCGCGCGATCCGGACGCGGTGAGCGTACAGGTGGAGGGCGACCGCGTCGCCGCCGAGGCGCTGGCCCTGGAGATCCGCCGCCTCGCGCAGCAGCACGGTCTCGAGGTCCAGGGGTTGCGCGTGATGCCCGGCGAGCCGGCCGCGCCGGATTCGGAGTCTGGCCCGGCCTAGTCCGTCCCGCCGCCGGGCAGTCTCGCGAGTAGCGCGCGGCACTGCGCGGCGAGCGGCCGCATCCCGTGTGCCTCGGCGAACGCGAGGGCGGCCTGTGCCTTCTCGCCCGCCGCCGCCGGATCGGACGGCGACGCCGCCAGCGCGATCTCGGCTGCCAGGCGGAGGCTCCACGCCTCGTGGCCGCGCTCGCGGTGCTCGCGCGCCAGGGCGAGGGCATCGTCCGCGATGCGTCGGGCCTCCTCGACCCGACCGGCCCGGAGATAGCCTTCGCCGAGCGAGGCCAGCAGCAAGGCGTGGGCGCCGATCACCTTCATCGCCGCCGAGCGCTCCACCGCCTGCTCGAGATGAAGGACGCCGTCGGCGATTCGTCCGCTCAGCGCCTGGGCATAGCCCAGCGCGGAGGCGATGCGCGGGAACCAGAGCGGGCTGTTCCCGGCGCGCGTGGCCTCCAGGCCCCGCTCGAGGAGGGGGATGGCGCGCTCCATGTCGCCCTTCCGCATGAGGACATAGCCGAGCCCGGCCGCCGCCGTCGCCAGGCTGAGCGGCTGCTCGATTCCCTCCGCGATGGCCATGGCCTCCTCGCCGCGAGCGATGCCCTCGTCGAACTCGCCGAGCTCGGCCAGGCACCAGACCAGGATGGTCCGCGAGTGGATCGAGAGGACCTGTGGGCGGCCGAAGCGCTCGGTGAGGTACGGGCCGACGAGCCGCTCGACGTTCTGGCGGAAGAGCTCGATGGCGCCCCGGTAGTCCGCGAGACCATACCGCACCTGGCCGAGCCAGGTATTGGTGCCGATCTTGAGCACGAAGTCGTCGAGCCGCTGGGCGAGGGCATGCGCGCGCTCGCCCGCCTCCACCGCGCGCTCCTGGTCTCCGGTGAGGCGGTAGAAGTCCGTCTTGTAGGCGCTGACCCAGGCCAACCGGCGCTCGTCGCCGAGCGTGGTGGCGATGGCTTCGGCTTCCTCGAGCCGCTGGAGCTGAGAGTCGAACTCGCCGAGGGGCTGGAGCGCGTTGCGAAGCACGAAGCGGAGGTCGACGCTCAGGGCCTGCGTCTCGCGCGTGCGGGGCAGGTGATCCAGGGCGGCGAGCGCCTGATCGAGGAAAGTCACCGTCTCGCGATTGGCCGAGCGCGCGAAGGCCTTGTCCCCGGCCTGCTGCAGATACGTCAGCGCCTTGTCCCAGACCTGGCCGCGAAAGGCGTGATAGGCCAGCCGGTCGACCTGCTCGGCCAGGCGGTCGGCGTAGAGCGACTCGATGGACGCGAGAACGCGGGCGTGGAGCGCGCGGCGCCGATCGGGGAGCACGCTCGCGTAGGCCACCTCCTGGGTCAGCGCGTGCTTGAACGTGAATTCCGGCTCGGGGAACTGGCTGGTCTCGTAGAGGAACTCCGCGGTCTGCAGGTGGGCCAGCTCGCGCGCGAGCGTTTCCTCGGGCACCTCGGCCACCGCGGCGAGCAGGCGGACGGGCACGTAACGGCCGATGACGGCAGCGGGCTGGAGGAGGCGCTTCTCGTCGGCCGGGAGCCGGTCGATGCGAGCGGCCAGCACCTCCTCGACGGTGGCAGGCACCTGGATGCTCGGCACCGGCTGGACGAGGCGATAGGCGCCGCGCTCGCCCGCGAGGGCCTGGGTCTCGACGAGGGTCCGCACGCTCTCCTCGAGGAAGAAGGGATTGCCGTCGGTCCAGTCGATGAGCAGCGGCTTGAGCGGCACGACATCGGGGTGCGTGCCGAGCAGGCCGTCGAGCAGCTCCTCGGCGTTCTCAGGGGGCAGGGGGTCCACGCGGAGCTGGGTGTAGAAGGTCCGATTCCCCCACGGATGCTCGTATTCCGGACGGTAGGTGAGGAGGAGCAGGATGCGCGAGGTGGGCAGGCCCTCCACGAGCGCGTCCAGCACGGCCTGGGTCTCGCCGTCGATCCAGTGGGCGTCCTCCACCACCACGCGTAGCGGCTGTACTCGGCTCTCGCGCACGAGGAGCAGCTTGATCGCCTCGAGGGTGCGGTGCCGGCGCTCGGCGGAGTTCATCGCCTGCCACTGCCGATCCGCGACGGGAACGTCGAGCAGGGCCAGGAGGGCGGGCGCGACGGGGACGAGCGCCTCGTCGAGGGCCGTGATCTTCGCGATCACCTTGTCCTCGATGACGTGGGCGTCATCCCCCGCCTCCACCCGGAAGTAGTCACGCAGCAGCTCGACGACGGTGAGGTACGGGGTGGCGGTGCCCATGGAGATCCCGGCGGCCTCGAGCGACAGCCAGTCCTGGGCGGCTTCGGCATGAGTGAACTCCCAGAGCAGGCGTGACTTGCCGACCCCGGGCTCGCCGACCAGGCCGACGAGCTGGCCACGGCCTCGCGCGGCGAGCGCCCACCGCCCACGCAGGAGGTCCAGCTCGTGTCGGCGTCCCACGAACTTGCCCATACGACCCCAGAGACCGAGCCCGCTGGCGTCTCGGCCGACGAGGCGATAGGCCTGACCGGTCACGCCCGCGACGGCGCCGGCCGGCACCAGCTCGAAGCGCCGCTCGAGGTAGGGCACGGTGGTGGAGCTGAGGACGATGCTGCCCCCCTCGGCGGCGGCGATGAGGGCGTCGAGGAACACGGAGGTGCGGCGCTTGGCCGCCTGGTCGATCTGCGGCGCCCCCGCGACCTGCCCGACGAGGTACAGGCTGGTGTCGAGCGCGAGCCGCACCGCCGCCTGCTGGGGGTCGCGCTCGCGGGCGCGCTCGCCCGCCTTCTGGATGGCCAGCGCGGCATTGGCGGCGCGCCGGGGCGCGTCTTCGACGGGGTCGAGCCCGAAGGAAGCGTCGATCCCGACGCGGCCGAGCTCCTCCACGCGCCCGCCGAAGCTCACCACCTTCTCGACGAGCGCCTCGATCGCCCGGCTCGCGTCCGAGAGCTCCTCGGTGTCCGGGGCGACCTCGAGCTCGGCGCGCAGGATGGTGACCCGCCGGCGCTCCCACCGAAGCGTCGAGGGCTCGGGCAGGTGAGCCGCGGACACGGGCGCCTCGGGCGCAGCGGGGTACGTCGCGGGCGCGGGGTGCCGGGTGGGCGCGGGTCGAGGCGCCTCGCGGACCGGCGGGGCGCCGGCCTCGCGCCGCAGCCCGAACCGATCGATCCGCGCGCGCAGCGTATTGCGCGAGATGCCGAGCCGGGCGGCCGCGCGCGAGATGTTCCAGCCGGTCTCCTCCAGCACCGCGCGGACATGCCCGCCCATCGCTTCGTCGAGCGACCCCGTGCCGACAGGGGCCGGAGTGCCTGCCGATGACCGCGCCGCCTCAAGGCCGCGCGGGCCGGTCCCCTCCGGCAGCCCGAGCAGATCCCCGGTCACCACCGCCGAGTCGGCGAGGAGTGCCACGCGCTCGATCACGTTCGAGAGCTCGCGGATATTGCCGGGCCACGAGTAGGCGAGGAGCCGCTCCTCCGCGTCGATGTCGAGGGTGCGTGGCGGCAGCCCGTAGTCCTCGCAGGCGCGCGCGAGGAAGCGCTCGGCGAGGAGCACGACGTCGCGCCCCCGCTCCCGGAGCGGCGGAAGCGTGACGGTGAGGACGGCGAGGCGGTGGTAGAGATCCTCGCGGAATCGGCGCTCGCGGACGGCCGTCGCCAGATCGGCGTTGGTGGCGCTGATGATCCAGACGTCGGTCGGCTCGCTGCGCGTGCTGCCGAGGCGCCGTACCGCCCCTTCGTCGATCGCCTTGAGGAGCTTGGCCTGGAGCGCGTCGGGCAGGAGCCCGATCTCGTCGAGGAAGATCGTGCCGTGGTGCGCGGTCTGGAAGAGCCCCGGCTTGGCCTGGCGCGCATCGGTGAAGGCGCCCCGCTCGAAGCCGAAGAGCTCGGCCTCCAGCAAGGTCTCGGGAATGGCCGCGCAGTTGACGTCCACGAATGGGCCGCGCGCGCGGGGCCCCGCGCGGTGGAGGATCCGGGCGATCAGCCCCTTGCCCGAGCCCGTCTCGCCCTCGATCAGCACGGCGGGAACGCGGCGGCCGCCCTGGGGCCGGGTGAGGAGCCGGCGGACCTGGGCCCGAACAGTCTCGATGGCCGGGCTTTCGCCGAGTACCTCGGCCAGCGGATCCATGGCGTCCCTAGGCTAACCGGCCTGTTCCATGACTGCTCAGGTTTTTACCACCTGACCGGTCAACCACGTTGGGCATGCAGCACAAGTTCCTGATTCTGTGGACCTTCCTCGTGGCATTCGCATTGCCCCTACACGTCGGTATGGAGCCCGCAGTTAACCATCCGGCAGTACGAGGAGGTAGCCCGTCATGAGTCCCACCCCACGCCGATTCGTGCTCGTCACCGTGCTTGGTCTCACGCTCACCGCGGCCGGAATCGCCGGAGGCGCCCTCACCGATCGTCGCGTCGAGCCGGCCCCGGATACCACCGATCCCCTCGAGGCGCCGGTTTGGCGCGAGATCCGGATGATGGAAGCGGCTCTGGACCGGCAGGACGTGAGGGCGGCGGTGCGGGCGCGGCAGGCCGCGCATCAGCAGGCCATCGCCGCCCGCGGCTGGCGCGTCATGCTCGCCGTCGGCGACGCGACGGTGCGTCTCGAGGAGGCGAAGGGGAGCCGCGCCCTCGCGATCTCGGAGGCGCGCCGCGCATACCTGGCGGCGTTGTACCGCGCACGCCAGGACGGTTCGCTGGACGGCGTGCTCCGCTCGGCCCGCGCCTTCGCCGCGCTCGGCGACCGGAACATGGTCACGGGCGCGATCCACATCGCCGAGGACATGGCCGAGCGGAGCCCCGACCCCGACGCAAGCAGCCACGTGCGCGAAATCGCCGGACGCCTGGCCTTCGCGGAGAGCCGCAATGCCAGCCGCTGAGTCGTCCGACCGCGGGCGCTACGGCATGGGCTTGCTTCGCTTCCTTCATGCCGACCCGCGGCGTGCCATCGCCGACGAGCACATCGTCTGCCTGGTGTGCGGCCGCGCGCTCCGGCAGCTCACCAATACGCACCTGCGCCTTCACGGCATCACCACCGCCGACTACAAGGCGCGCTTCGGCTACAATCGCGGCCGCCCCCTCATGGCCCGCACCCTGTTGCGGGTCTACGCCGAGCGGGCGGTGCGCACCGGCCTCGCCGGCCGCATCCGGCTCCGTCCCATCGTGAGCCACCCCGAGCTGCGCCGCCGCGGGGGGGCGCGCCCCATCGCGCTCGAGGAGCGGCTCACGCGCCAGGAGGCGCAGCGCCGCGCGCTGCGGTACTCGCCATGAAGGGCGCGGGCTTCCCCGACCGACCGGCTGAGCCTTGTCCCGGTGGCCGCGAAGCCTTGCGTATGACGTGCGCCCGGTGTGAGGCGGTGAGCCGGGAGGGCGCGCGGTTCTGCGAGTCGTGCGGAGCGTCCCTCTTCGTCGCCTGCCCGCGCTGCGGTGTGGAGGTGGCGGCGGGCGCCCGCTTCTGTCGTCGGTGCGGCGGCGCGCTGTCCTCGGGGGTGGGGCAGTACACCCCGCGCCACCTCACCGAGACCGTCCTCACCTCGCGCGGCGCGCTCGACGGCGAGCGCAAGCAGGTGACGGTGCTCTTCTGCGGGCTGGCGGGCTCCACCGGCTTGGCGGAGTCCGTGGGCGCGGAGCGCATGCACGCCCTTCTCGAGCGCTTCTTCGGGCTGGCGCTGGCCGAGATCCAGTGCTACGAGGGCACTATCAACCAGTTCCTCGGCGACGGGCTCATGGCGCTGTTCGGCGCCCCCATCGCTCGCGAGGACCATGCCCGCCGCGCGGTGCTCGCCGCGCTCGGCATCCAGCGGGCGTTGCGCGAGCTCGACATCGAGGGGGAGGCGGGACGGCAGCCGGTCGCCGCCCGTATCGGAATCAACACCGGCCCGGTGGTGGTGGGGACGATCGGCGACAGCCTGCGCATGGACTACACCGCGGTCGGCGACACCACCAACGTCGCCTGGCGGCTCGAGCAGGCCGCCGGCTCCGGCGAGATCCTCGTCGGTGAGAGCACGGCACGCCTCGCGCAGGGGTACGTGCGGTTCGAGGTGATGCCGACGCTTCCCGTCAAGGGCAAGGCCACGCCCCTGGCCGTCCGCCGCGTGGTCGGCCCCGGGCCCCGCCGCTCCCGGCTGGACGAGGCGGGCGGGCGCGCGCTGACCGACTTCGTGGGACGCGAGGACGAGCTCGCGCATCTCGCCGCGCTCCTGGCCCGCGCCGAGGCGGGCCGCGGACAGGTGATCGGCGTGGTCGGCGAGCCCGGCGTGGGGAAGTCGCGCCTCCTGCGGGAGTTCCGCCGTCGCCTTGGCGGCCGGCCCGTCACCTGGCTCGAGGGCCACTGCGTGCCCTATGGTCACGCCATCCCTTACCTGCCCGTGCTGGAGATCATCCGCGAGAACTGCGCCCTCGCTGAGGACGACCGGCCCGAGGTGATGGGAGCGAAGGTGCGCGCGGGCCTCCGCGAGGTAGGCCTGGACGCGGACGCCGGCGCGCCATACCTGCTCCAGCTCCTCGGGCTGAAGGGAGGGGCGGCCGCGCTCGGGGCGCGCTCGCCGGAAGCGGTGAAGGCGCGAACCTTCGAGCTGCTGCGCCAGATGACGCTCGGCGGGAGCCGGCGCCGACCCCTCGTGATCGTGGTCGAAGATCTCCACTGGGTGGACGCGATCTCGGAAGAGTACGCCGCCTCGCTCGTCGAGCGGGTGCCCACGGCGCCGATCCTCCTCATCTTCACCTATCGCCCCGGCTACCGCCCGCGCTGGGGCGACCGCTCCTCCGGCACCCAGCTCGCGCTGACCCAGCTCGGGCCGGCCGAGAGCCGCCGCGTCGTCCTCGGGACGGTGGCGGAGGCGCCCCTGCCTGCCGACGTGACCGAGCGCATCCTCGAGAAGGCCGAGGGCAATCCGCTCTTCCTCGAGGAGTTGGTGCGCGTGGCCGCCGAGCCCCGCGGCCGCGGGTCCCCCGCGGCGGTGCCCGACACCGTTCAGGACGTGCTGAGCGCGCGGGTGGACCGTCTGCCGGAAGCGGCGCGCCGCCTGCTTCAGTGCGCCGCCGTGCTCGGTCGCCAGTTTTCGGTCCGGCTCCTCCGGGCGGTCTGGGACGAGCCGCACGCCCTGGATGAGCCGCTCCGCGAGCTGGGGCGGCTGGAGTTCCTCGAGGAACGGTTCGGGGCGGGCGAGCCGACGTTCCTGTTCAAGCACGCGCTCGTGCAGGAGGTGATCTACGACACCATCCTCGAGCGGCATCGCCGCGTCGCCCACCAGCGCGCCGGGCGCGCGCTGGAGGACTTCTACGCCGGCCGCCTCGACGAGGTGGTGGAGCTCCTCGCCCATCACTTCACGCGAAGCGACGATGCCCAGCGCGCGGTAGAGTATGCCCTCCTCGCCGCCGGGAAGGCGCAGCGGCGCGGGGCGCATCTGGAGGCCCTCGCCCATCTCGACACCGCCCTGGAGCGTCTGGCCGCGCTGCCCGACTCGCCCGGGCGCCGGCGGCGCCATGACGACGTCCTCGCCCTGCAGTCCGAGATCACGACGGCCCTGATGGGGGCACCCGCCTGACGCAACGCGCAAGCGCGGGCCGTCCGAGCGCCGCCGTTCGGGATCCTGAACCGCGCCCGCTTCGGCTTGTCGCTTCCGCGCGCCTCGCGTACCATTGGGCGCGACCACGGCATTCCGGAAACCGACCCGGGTCGTTCCTCGTTTCACCATCGCAGCGCAGGATCGTGTCGCCGGCCACCGTCGGCCGGCACATCCACTCGGAGAGGAGTGAGCATGCGGAGACCGACGCTCGTCACCATCACCGCGGGGATCGCACTCGCTGTCATCGGCGCGCTCAGTCTCACCCCCGCCATCGGCCAGGCCCCGAAGCCGGGCGGCACCCTCAACATCATGGCGCGCGAGGATCTCGCCCAAGGCTTCGCCACCCACGAGACGTCCACGGTGGCGACGAGCACGCCGTCGCTGCCCTGCTTCAGCAACCTCGTCTTCTTCGACCCCACCAAGAAGACGGAGAGCATGGACACCATCGTGGGGGAGCTCGCCGAGAAGTGGTCCTGGCAGGACAACTACAAGAATCTCGTGTTCTTTCTCCGGAGGGACGTGAAGTGGCACGACGGCAAGCCCTTCACGTCGAAGGACGTCAAGCACACCTTCGACATGGTGCGTGACGCGCCCGACGCTGCCGCCAAGCTCCGCATCAGCCCGCGCAAGGACTGGTACGCCAACGTCGAGCACATCGAGGCGGCCGACCCCTACACGGTGGTCTTTCGCCTCAAGCGCCCGCAGCCCTCGCTGCTCCTCATGCTCGCGTCCGGCTACTCGCCGATCTACGCCGCCCACGTGCCGCCCGCCGCGTACCGCACCGGCTGCATCGGGACGGGGCCGTTCAAGCTGAAGGAGTGGCGGAAGGGCGAATTCATCGAGTACGTGAAGAATCCCGACTTCTACATGAAGGGCCGTCCGTACCTCGACGGGCTCAGGTACGTGGTCATCGTCGAGCG
This sequence comes from Candidatus Methylomirabilota bacterium, assembly GCA_046728035.1. GTDB lineage: Bacteria > Methylomirabilota > Methylomirabilia > Rokubacteriales > CSP1-6 > DASRWT01. The sequence continues at coordinate 18,650 of JBKPDT010000214.1, forward strand.
CGGGACCCGCACCGCCGCGCTGCAGTCCGGCCAGCTCGACGTCGCCTTCCCGGGCGAGACCGGGCGCACCACCATGGAGCAGCTCAAGAAAGCGGTGCCCACCATGGTGTTCCAGCCGGTGGCGCAGAACGTGAGCGACAACATCATCATGAACACCAAGAAGCCGCCCTTCGACAATCCCAAGGTGCGGCTGGCCGTGAGCTATGCCATCGACCGCCGCGGCCTCATCCAGGCCGCGCACCAGGGCGGCGCCGTGCTCGGCACCGCGATGGCGCCCCGGCCCTACGGCGTCTGGGGTCTGCTCGAGAAGGACCTCCTCGCCCTGCCCGGTTACGGCAAGGCGGAGGACATGAAGGCCCAGGCCAAGAAGCTCCTCACCGAGGCCGGCATCACCACGCAGCAGCCCCTCAAGGTGGAGATGAGCGTCCGCGCCATCGCGATTTACCTGGACATGGCGTCGTTCGTGATCAACGAGCTCAAGCAGGTGGGCATCGAGGCGACCTTGAAGCAGATCGAGACGGCGCAGTGGCACGCCACCGCGACGCGGGGCGACTACCAGATCGGCGCCAACCTCACCGGGCTCGGCACCGACGACCCCGACGCCAACTTCTACGAGAACTACGCCTGCGGCTCGCCGCGGAACTACAGCCAGTACTGCAGCGAGGAGATGATGAAGGCCTTCGAGCGGCAGAGCCAGGAGCTGGATGGCAAGAAGCGCACCGCGCTGGTGATCGAGATCCAAAAGCGCCTCGAGCAGGACGCGCCGCGGCCCATCCTCGCCCAGCGGCTCGACTTCTACGCGCACTGGCCGCACGTGAAGGGCCTGGTCGCCCACAACAACGTCTACAACTTCAGCCGATTCCAGGACGTCTGGCGCGACAAGTAGCGCGTCCGCGTGTCATCGCATCCGGGGCGGGGGCGGGGGTTTCGCGCCTCCGCCCCGCGTGATAGCCTCTCGCCGTGAAGACCTACCTCGCGCAGCGACTCGGCATCGCCGTGCTCACCCTGCTCGGCATGTCCATAGTGATCTTCGTGCTCCTCCGCCTCGCCCCCGGCGACATCGTGGACATCCTCTTCTCCACCGGTGGCTACGTGAACGCGGAGGAACGCAAGGCGATCATGAAGGAGCTCGGCATCGACAAGCCGCTCCCCGCCCAGTACTTCGAGTGGCTGCGCAACTTCATGACGGGCGATCTCGGCAAGTCCTATCGCTACGATCAGCCGGCGTGGGACATCATCCGCCCGCTCATCCCGGTGACCCTCGAGCTCGCCGTGCTGTCCACCATGGTGGCGGTGTTCCTCGGGGTGCCCGCCGGGGTGATCAGCGCGGTACGCCAGGACACCACCCTCGATTACATCCTCCGCGTATTCAGCCTCGCCGGGCTCAGTATGCCCGCCTTCTGGCTGGGCATGGTCATCATCCTGGCCCTGGTGTCGTGGCTGCAGTGGATCCCGCCCGTCACCTACGTCGGCCCGCGGGAGAACTTCTGGCTCCACGCGGTGCAGTTCGGGCTGCCCGCCCTCGCCGTCGGCTACCGCTCCTCCGCCCTCATCATGCGCATCACACGCTCGGCCCTCCTGGAGGTCATGCGCGAGGACTATATCCGGACGGCATGGGCCAAGGGGCAGACCGAGCGGATCGTCATCTGGCGCCATGCGCTGAAGAACGCGATCCTGCCCGTGGTCACCGTCATCGGCATCGAGTTCGCCTTCCTCATCGGCGGCCTCGTCGTCACCGAGAACGTGTTCAACCTGCCCGGCGTCGCGCGCTTTCTCGTCCAGGCCATCCTCTGGCGCGACTATCCGATCGTGCAGAACCTGGTCATGTTCATCGCGGTGGTGGTGATCCTCTCCAACCTCTTCGTGGACATGCTGTACGGGTTCCTCGACCCGCGGGTGCGCTATGGCAGCTAATCAGGCCACCGTCGAGCTGCCCGCGACCGCGCGGGGCGCCCTCGCGCGCCCGGGCGCGCTCACCGTGCTCGGCCGCTTCATCCGCAAGAAGCCCCTGGGCGCGGCGGGCGGGTTCATCATGCTCGTGATCACGGTGACCGCGATCTTCGCGAACCTGGCGGAGACCCACGACCCCATCGCCACCGACGCGGCGGGGACTCTCGGGCGCCCCTCCGCCGAGCACTGGCTCGGCGCCGACCACCTCGGCCGTGACATCTACTCCCGGATCGTCCACGGCGCGCGCGTCTCCCTCATCGTAGGTCTCGCCTCGTCGATCCTGGGCTCCTTTTTCGGCGGCATCATCGGGCTCCTGTCCGGCTACATCGGGGGCAAGACCGACCTCATCACCCAGCGCGTGCTCGACATCTTCCAGGGGCTGCCCCTCCTCGTCCTCGCCATGGTGATGTCGGCGGCGCTCGGCGCGTCCATCCACAACGTGGTCATCGCGATCTCCGTCCCCATCATCCCGCGCGCCGCCCGGGTGATTCGCTCCAGCGTGCTGTCGATCCGGGAGATGCAGTACGTGGAGGCGGCGCGCGCGGTCGGCGTGCGCCACCTCCGTATCGCCTTCCGCCACATCCTGCCCAACACCGTCGGGCCCTTCATCGTCTTGATGACCGCCCAGCTCGGCAGCGCGATCCTCGTCGAGGCGACGCTGTCCTTCCTCGGCCTCGGCGTGCCCGAGCCGTATCCCTCGTGGGGGCGCATGCTCTCGGTGTCGGCGGCGGAATACGCGCAGAAGGCACCGCACCTCGTGATCTTCCCCGGCGTCGCGATCAGCCTCGCCGTCTTCGGCTCCAACCTGCTCGGCGACGCGCTCCGTGACACCCTGGACCCGCGCCTCCGCGGCGCCTGAGCCGCCGCCGCCCCGCCCACCCGCTGAGACAGAGGAGACCCCACATGGCGAACGACGAGCTGTGCTGGATGTCGGCGGCCGCGCTGGCGGCGGCGTTCAGGCGTAGGAAGCTCTCACCGGTAGAGGTGATGCGAGCGGTGCTCGACCGTATCGAGCGCGTGAACCCGCGCCTCAACGCCTTCGTCACCCTCACCGCGGATCAGGCGCTGAAGGACGCGCGCGCCGCCGAGCGCGCGCTGGGGAAGAAGGGCGCGCGCCTCGGGCCGCTGCACGGCGTGCCGTTCTCCACCAAGGACCTCGTCATCACCAAGGGGATCCGCACCACCTTCGGGACGCGGTTCTTCGCCGACAACGTGCCCGCCGAGGACGCGCCCATGGTGGAGCGGCTGAAGGCGGCGGGAGCCATCCAGCTCGGCAAGACGAACACGCCGACCTTCGGCTGGATCGGCGCGACTCACAACCTCCTGTTCGGTGTCACCCGCAACCCGTGGAACACCGACCGCACGCCCGGCGGCTCGAGCGGCGGCGCCAGCGCGGCGGTGGCGGCGGGGCTCGGCCCCATCGCGATCGGCACCGACGGCGGCGGCTCCATTCGCATCCCCGCCTCGTTCACCGGGATCTTCGGGCACAAGCCGTCCTACGGGCGGATCCCCGTGTACCCGCCGAGCGGCGCCTGGAGCCTCGGGCACATCGGTCCCATGACGCGCACGGTGGAGGACGCCGCGCTCATGATGAACGCCTGCGCGGGCCCCGACGAGCGCGACCAGTTCTCGCTGCCCGCGTCCGGCACCGATTACGTCAAGGGCCTGCGCGGCACCCTCAAGGGATTGCGCGTGGGCTGGTCGGCCGATCTCGGCTACGCGCGTGTCGTGGATCCAGAGGTGGCGGCGGCTTGCGCCAAAGCGGCCAGGCGCTTCCGCGAGCTGGGGGCCACGGTGGACGAGGTGCGGCCCGGCTGGCCCTCGCCGAAGGGCGCCTGGGAGGCCATCTTCTGCGGCGGCATCGCCACGCGGATGGCGCCCTATCTCGACCGGCCCGCCGACATCGACCCGGGCCTGCTCCCGATCATCCAGGACGCGCTCAAGTGGCCCCCCACCCGCTACGTGCAGGCCTGGTTCGATCGCCTCGCCTGGTACGATCACGTGCGGCGCTTCTTCGAGCGCCATGATCTCCTCCTCACCCCGACCATCGCGACCCCGCCCTTCAAGGTGGGGCTGGACAATCCCACCGAGATCGCGGGGCGCGCGGTGGAGCCCTACGACTGGATCCCGTTCACCTACCCCTTCAACCTGACGGGCAATCCGGCCGCCTCGGTGCCCTGCGGGTACACCCGGGACGGCCTGCCCCTCGGGCTGCAGATCGTGGGCCGGCGCTTCGACGACGTCACCGTGCTGCGTGCCGCCGCGGGTTACGAGAAGATCGCGCCGTGGGCCGACAAGAAGCCGCCGCTGAATTGAGGAGAGCCCGATGAAGACCGACGACGTCAAGCGGATCCTGGTGGTGGGGGCAGGGCAGATGGGCGCGCAGATTGCCATGCAGTCGGCGCTGCACGGCTACGCGATCACCCTCAACGACCTGAACATGGACGTGCTCCAGAAGGGGATGGCGGGCAATCGCAAGCAGCTCGAGCGGCGGGTGCAGAAGGGGCAGATGACCAAGGATCAGATGGAGGAGGCGATCGCGCGCGTGCGCCTCGAGCCCGACCTGGAGAAGGGCGCCCGCGACGCCGACTTCGTCGTCGAGGCCATCGTGGAGCGCCTCGAGCCCAAGCGCGAGTGCTTCGCCAGGCTCGACCGGTTCTGTCCACCGCACGCCATCCTCGCCACCAACTCCTCCACCCTCATGAACTCACAGATCGCCTCCGCGACCAAGCGGCCCGACAAGTGCGTCAACATGCATTACTTCTACCCGCCGCTCGTCATGAAGCTGGTCGAGGTGGTCAAGGGACAGGCCACCACCGAGGAGACCGTGGAGATCACCGCCGAGGTGGCGCGGCGGAGCGGGAGAGAACCGGTGGTTCTACGTAAGGAGCTGCCGGGGTTCCTCGTCAATCGCATCCTGCGCGCCCTGGTGCGGGAGGCCTACTACTGCCTCGAGCAGGGCGTGGCCAACCACGCCGACATCGACAAGGCGGTGGAGCTGGGTCTGAACCATCCTCTCGGTCCCTTTCGCCTGGGCGACCTCTCGGGACTCGACATCGGCTACAACGCGCGGCTCGAAACCTACGAGGTCACCAAGGACCCGAACGACCGCCCGCCCAAAGAGCTGGAGAAGCGGGTGAAGCGCGGCGACCTGGGACGCAAGACGGGCCGCGGCTTCTACGACTACTCGACGGATCCGCCCACGCCGATCCTGGACTGACGTGACCGAAGCGATACGTGTATCCCGCCGTCGGCGTGGCCGCGGGTAGACATTGACGCCTCCCCCTCGGCGGCCCGACGCTCCCCGTCATGGCACGCGGGTTCACCCTGCTCGAGCTGCTGGTGGCGATGGGGCTGGGCGGCCTCGTCATGGCCGGGACGCTTTCCCTGCTCCTCGCGGGGCACGGGGCCTACGCCGCCGGCGCCGCGCGGGCGGAGGCCACCCAGGGCGCGCGGGTGGGCCTGGAGCGCATGGCCACCGAGCTGCGCCAGGCCGGCTACGATCCCCAGGGCGCCGGCTTTGATGCCATCGTCGTGGCAGAGGCCGAGCGGGTCACTCTCCAGCACGACCTCAACGAGAACGGCGTCATCGACGAAACCCGCGAGCGGGTGACCTATCTCCTTCGCGGCACCGTGCTGCGCCGTGAGGCGGGCGGGGGCGCCCAGCCTCTCGTGGACGGGGTTCGACGGCTCCTCCTGAGCTACTACGATCGGGACGACGGGCCCACCGCCGACCCCGCGCGCGTGACCTCGGTTGGCATCGTGCTCGAGGTGGCGCGGAACGCCCCGATGCCGGTGGCCCCGACGGTCATGGGCACGCGCGTGCGCTTCCGCAACGAGCGCCGACCCGAGCTCCCCCTCTGGGCCCGATAGGCCCCCCCGCGTATTGACTGCCCCATGACCCTTTGGCTAGGGTGGGGCTGCCATGGTTGCCTGGCGCGATGGGCGCCGACCGGGTCGGCGTCATGTCGCGCTGGCGCTGGGGCTGCTGCTCCTCGGGGAATTCGCTGAGACCGCAGCCGTGTTCGCGCAGAGCTCGGGCGCGCCCGCCCTTACTACACAGTCGTACGAGGGACCCAAGACGCGCCTCGCCGTGCTCCGCTTCGAGATCCGCCCCCCCACGGCCAGCGCCGTCGTCGGCGACGGCCTGGCCGACATGCTCGCCGGCGCGCTCCTGGGCACCAACCGATACCTGATCGGCGGCCGCGGGCCCGTGGACCTCGTGGTCCTGGGCGTCCTCACCGAGTTCACCCCCGCGGGCGTCGCGTCCGGCGAGGCCGCGCGGGTATCGATGGAGCTTCGCCTGCTCGACGCGAAGACCTCCCGCGTGCTCGCCTCCGGCCCCGCGCGGGGCCGGGCCAGCGACACCACCGCACTCGGCGCGCCGGATCAACTGCGGCTCGGGGCCGGCCTCACGGCGTATGCGGGGACGTCGCTGGAAAAGGCCATTCGCCAGGCCGTCCAGAGCGGAGTGCGGGTGATCGTCGCGGCCACGACCACGGAGTACCTGCGACACGTCGAGACCGCCGCGCGCCCGCCGGCCCCGACCGAGGCGGCCGGGCCCTTGCCGCCGCTCACGGTGAGCCCGGACGAGCCGGCGCGGTCGGTCGCCACCACGCCGCCCGCGGCGCCCACA